>CALARG010000042.1 GCA_937888635.1 uncultured Alphaproteobacteria bacterium | reverse complement strand
AAAAATAATAATTACGAAAACATATAAGGCCAAACGAAAAGTGCGAAAAACGGCGGTTTTCTGACTGTTATGTGTTCGGGTAAGAGCAAACGGTAAAAAATAAAAAATCCCCCAAACGGGGGATTTTTTTTATCGCGAATAGTGCAAAAAATTATTCGTTATCCCCCCCTTTTTTTTTACTCGTCATTCTCACTTTTCCTCCGTCATCCCCACGCAGGTGGGGATCCCTTGCCCCGCAGGGATAATTTTGTCATCCTGTTGGGCCCCACTTTTCCTCCGTCATCCCCGCGTAGGCGGGGATCCATTGCCCCGCAGGGACATCCTTATTCTGTTGCGTATCCATTTGCAATCAAGACCTCGTTATACAAATCACGCCATTGCGGATTCTTTTGAATAATCAGTCGGTATTTCCAATTTCTATTCCATTTCTTTAACTGTCTTTCACGCAAAACCATATATTCAAGGCTGTCATGCCATTCATAATAAACCAACTTATCAATATTGTATTTAGATGTAAAACCATGTATTGCTTTATTTTTATGTTGCCAAACCCGCCCAACTAAATCACTTGTTGAACCGATATAAAGTGTTCCTAACGGCCCACTTGCCATAATGTAAACATAGCCACCAGATTTCATAACCAAAGCATAATATTAAAAACATAAAATATCAATCAGTCCCTGCAACTCATCGTCATCCCCACGCAGGTGGGGATCCATTGCCCCGCAGGGACCGAAGAAAGTCTGCGACGCAGTAGATTCCCGCCTACGCGGGAATGACGAAAGTTCTTAATTTCCATGCCACCACTGGCCACTTGCAACTTACACTAACAACTAAAAAAATCCCCCAAACGGGGGATTTTTTTGAATGCAATGATTTATTCCATGCTGGTTGAAATCATTTCACCGTACATGCCGACCTCGTCCGGTCCAACAAAGCAACGGATTTTTGAACCAACTGTATCCATGAACTCTTCAAACGCCTTGCGTTCAACATTGTTCAATTCCTGGTCTTGGATACTGCCGACAACTTTGTTGGCCAACACACCGCCGGCAATCGCGCCAACCGCTGCACCAACGGTTGCGCCACCCGACTTTTCCCACCATGACTTATCATCATCCTCATCTTCTTCGTCGTCATCTTCCTTTATTTCACACTGGGTTTTTAATACTGTCAGTGCGCTGGTCGCAGCACTGCGGTCTATTGGCTTTGTTGCATTACTGCCCGTGCATGCGATACACTTATTGTGCTGTGCAATCGTTACACTAATGGCCGCTGTCGCTGTCGTTGTCTCTGTCGCTGTCGCTTTATAACCAGAGATGCTATAACTGTTTGCGACACTATCCAGGCAAGTGCTTTCACTTGCGGGAGTACTTTTGCCATAACACGCGACAACTGCGGCCTTGCACTGTGCAGCCCGACATGTATCCAGCCCGCCACATGCGTTAACCAGATTTTCCACATTGCTATTATGATATACCATTGTTTGGGCAAAAACAGGAGATGTGCATTCTGTTGCAGTTGTGCTGAACGCATTTTGAACTGCGGTTACATATTGTGAATCAACATCCAACTTGTTTGCAGCAGATACTGCGGCTGTCATATAACTTTGTGCAGCGGTGGTATTTGTTGCCAGCTGGGCAATCGCCTGATCTGCAAAATTCTTGCAAGATTTTACATAGTCTTCACGAGACTTTTCATCCTTTTTCTTGGATTTCTTGCCTGTCAGACCACCAAAGACATCGCCGTTCTGGATTCCTTTACCCAGGAAGCCACCACCGACGCCGCCCCCCAGTACACCAACAACGGTTGCCCAATCTTTCATATCGCCATATTTTTCTTTTCGTTCAGCGCGCGCTTCGTCGCCCGCCGCCTGGGCCAATTTTTCTAATTCTGCGGTTGGTATCCATGAACCACATGTGAATGTGTCACCCGCCGCAAAATATGCAGTTGACCAATTCGCACCATTCAACAATGCATCGTTTACACGACGATCATCAGATTGCAGTGTCACGCGAACACGGCAGAATGAACCGTACAAATCATTACTGGCCACAAACTGATTTGTTTTCAGTCCCGCCACCGCATAGTTGGTTGGAACCTTGTTTGATTTCAGTTTTGCCCACATGAATGTAGAACCCATATCCTTGTTTCCGATAATGCCGCCATTGTTGCTGGACATACACAGATTCTGCTGTTTGGTCAGTTTTGCGTTATATTTCGCCTGGGCTTCAATTTCCAAATCGTAAATCAGGTCTTTGAACAAAGTGCTGGCTGCCTGGGATTCAATATAGTTTGTATATGAAATCGTCACCGGTGTATCATATACATCACCCGTGGCATCAACGCTATAGCATACGCCCTGGTCGCCCTTGGAATTAGAACACAGTTTGTTGCCGTTTTCATCAACCGCTTCAACTGTTTCGGTTTCTTCGGTAATTGCCGATGCAGAACCCGCATCAATCCATTCGCTGCGAACCGAACCGGTGTCACCCCAACTGGATGTTTTGTTTTTATTGATTTTTAATTTGTTTGATTCAATTGCCAGGTGTTCTGTACAAATATCTGCATTCTTAACCGTATCAACACACAGACCCAACACAATTGTATAATCCAGAACGCCACCAACCTTGTTCATGGATTTATCAAATGAATCACTGCCTGAATTTGTCAGCGAAGAATAAATATCTGTACGATTGCGATAGCAATTTACATAATCGTTGCCACACATAGATTTTACGCAACTTGTCGCAACGGATTGGCATTGTTTCTTCATTTTTGCCAATGCGGCATCGCTGTAATTTGTTGCCAATGCAGAATTCAATGACGCAACAACGCCAATTGGATCTAATTCTGCGCCATCATCATATTCTGGGAACAGAACATCAAATGCCGTTGCGTCCATAAATGAATAATTGTATGTGCCGGTTGCATTTGGATTCTGTGCCGCATATTTACAATTTGGGTCTGTGTTTACAACCGCCAAACATCCCGTTCTGATTTCATTTCGGGTATAATCATTATTAATAGATTTGTCTGCGGCGCCAAAAACCTGGGAATAACATGCCGCGCCTGAACCGCTGCCGCAAACGCGCATCGCGCATGATTTGATTGTATCAATACATTTTTCCTTGGCCTTGGTATCAAATTTATTAACCAAATCAACGATTTTTGTCTTCATCGTAGAATTCATACGCGCGCTGTATGCCATGTCGTAAATTTCGGCCTGGTTGTCTTCGTCGCGCAACTGGGACGAAGTTGGCATCTGCCCATCGCCCAAGAATGTTGCATAACAATATTTATTTGAACCAATTGTATCCATACATGAATTTCTGACATACGAAGAAATCGCAGATTTAGAAACAGTTGCCGCCGCCGCATCTACTTCCTGGGTAATTTCTGTACCGTTATTGATTGCATCTACAACATTAATTGTTTCTTGGGTTGCGTTTTCATAACATTTATATGGATTTGCATTACATGCATTTAAAATACACTGATCTGCCACTTTATAGCATGTTGATACGGCATTAACAGCCGCCAATCCCGCGCCTTCGGAAATCAGGGCGCCAATACGACTGGATGCAGATGGTGCGGTTGAAGATGTTGCGCCTGCATTTCCAAACAGTTCTGTTTTACCCTCGCTCTGACAGCGGGCCAATGTTGAATCACAGAACACTGCCTGTTTTTTAAATTCAGAATTTGTTGTACATAATTCAAAGTCTTCGCCACAAACACTTTCTTTCTTCAGGCATGATGTATAACGGCGAACACATGACTGTGTATCGTACATATTTTCAATTGCCGCCGCAGTTATCATTTGTCCCAATACACTGCCGTCTGTTGGGTATGCATACTTTGTGATTTCACCATATGCATTCTTTGTTGTCACATTGTTCAACGCAGAAATAGTTGAAGTTCCAAACAGACTGTTAACACCGGCCGATGAACATTGCATCAGTGTACTGATACATTGTGGCATTTTTGCATGGAATAATATGTCGTTTGTGCACTCTTCAAAGTTTGTGCCACACGCGTCCCCGCCCTTGATACAATCGGTGTATGCATCAATACATTCCTTGTTGGCCAACAGTGTTGTACTGGTCATCCCGCCATCTATGACGGATCCAGCTGCCGTGCCTGTGATATACGAAGACATTGTCGGCATACGACGCGCAGCCCCTGTGGCGGCACTGGCAACAACACTGGCACGATTTGCCTGGGTGCCCGGGCGTGCAGTCACCGCATAAGCCGCTGGTATTACACTGAATATAGCCATTAAACTGATTGCATTTTTGAGAAACGACATTCCCTAACTCCATATTTTTATTATTTTATTCTAACATAAAAACAAAACTTTGGAAAGGGAAAAATAGCGCAAAAATCAGATTTCTGATAATAAATATTTTAATTCCATCATATCGTCAGGCAGATGCGATTTAAAACGCATTTTTTCGCCTGTCACCGGATGTGAAAATTCCAACACTGACGCATGCAACATCTGTCCGTTATGTGATTTCAGAAATTCTAGTAAATCTGGATTTTTTACCGTCCCCAGTTTTGTTGCACCGCGACCATACAACGGATCGCACAGTACCGGAAAACCATGTGCGGATAAATGAACGCGTATCTGGTGGGTGCGCCCTGTGAACAGCGTGCAGCGCATTTGGCTGATTCCAACCCGTGGCCATGCGTCAATTACTGTCACATCGGTATGCGAATGTCGGCCGCCTGTTTTAACCATTGTCATTTTCTGGCGATTGCGCGAAGAACGGGCGATGTTTCCGGTTATCTCTGCTTCTTCCCAGTTTGGTATTCCCCAAACAAATGTGTCATACTTTCGCGTTAAATCGTGTTCAGAAAAGATTTTTACCAATCCACGAAATGCCGCGTCTGATTTTGCGAACACCATAACCCCACTGGTATCTTTGTCCAGACGATGAACAACCCCCGGGCGTGTATCGCCCCCCAGTGACGACAGGTGTGTGTGTGCCAAGATATTTTGAACCAGTGTTCCTGTTTTATTCCCCGCCGATGGATACATAACAACACCACGCGGTTTGTTTATTACAATTATATCGTCGTCTTCAAATAAAATTTCTAATTCAAAATCAGTTGAAATATTTTCTGTTGCGACATCTGTTTGTGGCACAGGTACTTCAACCACAAATTCATCGCCTGGGCGAATTTTTTCTGAAAATTTCGGCGTATTACCGTCTGTGCGTCGTACGACAAAGCGTTGAATTTCACTGCGCGAAAATTCGGGCATTTGTGCGGATAAAAATTTATCTATACGAACAATTTCTGCGTCCATTGGTACAATAAATGTGCGTGTTTCAGACATAATAAAACCTATTTATAATCATCCCAATCTGGGCCAACTGTACAATCGGACAAATCAATTGTCAAATCGCGTCCATCGTCGCGCACAGGGCATGTCATAATCCCTGTTGTTGTTGCCTGGTCTGCGTCGCGCGTGGCATTGCGATATGCGAATTTTATTTCTGTTGGTGCGGCAACGCATGCGATGTGCAAATCGTTATCTGTCTTGCCGTCCGGGCCAACCCATACGCGCACCCCATATCCCAAACCATAGCATGGAAATCCGTCCAGATAGTATAAAACCAACCCTTGTTTTACTAACTTTTTATCCGTTTTGAATTTACCGTTATATTCATTCAGTGTTAATCCGGTGACACCCTGCCAATCTGTGCTGGTGGAAAATATGCTGACCCGTGGGCCGGGCAAAGGCGCGTCTGCACAATTTGCAGGCATTGCCAAAATCAGTCCGACCAAACACATCAATATTCGTTTCATTTTTTATCCTTTTGCGGAATTTGCAGGTCTGCCAGATGTGCAGAAATCTTTTTTACACCCGCCGGTTGTGGCGACAGAATATGGCTGAAATTAACCACGCCCCCTGCATCCAGTAATGTTGCAGATGGCATAAATTTCTGCCGTGTCAAAACGCGCCCTTTTTCATCGGTGGACACAATAATTAAATCAGGCACACCATAAATATCGCTGGATATATTTTCAATTGTGCCTGTCACGACAATTCGTGTCTGTCCATTTTCGTCAGTTGTTGTATTAACCCCAGATACAGACGCGACCAGTGGACCACGCACTGCGTTTTTTGCCTGGTGATGTGTGATAACGGCAACGGTAAATATTATCGCAGACAGCAATGCGCACAGTGATGCAAAAAACATCAACAGTGAATTTTTGCGTGTTGGTCGCACCACGGCCCATGTATGTCCACATACGGCACACTTTACCGCCCCAGATGTCAGTGAATCTGTATTATATTCTGTTTTACAAAAGTCGCATTTTATTTTCATGATTTTACTTATACCACAAATTATTCTAAATTCAACAAACGATATTTTCCACGAACGCGTGTTTGTATTTCGTGTATCGCATTCATGAAATCTGCCACAGTCGCATTTTTATTTGCAGAAACCGTACCAAAAGTCTGGCCGGCTATGGTTGATGATGCGCCAAATTTTTTGTGTGCCAATGTTGCCATACGATTTAGTTCAACAAACATTGCATCAGAAAAATTGGCAACACCTGCGCCTGCGTCCCAAAAATACGCTGAATTAACAGAATCTTCAATTCTGTCATAAACAACCAATCGTGGGGTCATAGAACCTGCAAAACCAACGGTGACGAACATTGCGTCTATTCTGCCAGATGTCATATCCAACGCCTGGTTTATCTTCATCGTTGCCAGACCGCTTTCGCTGTCAACACTTAAACCCGACAGTGTTAAATTAGTTGCCCACAGGTTTTCTGCAGTCAACGAAGATAACTTTGCTGTATCAGAAACAGTAAAGTTCTGGGAAATTTCCATGTTTTTACCGTCTGATGACATTGTGCCTGAAACAGTTGCGTTAACGGTTTCAAATGTGTTGTTAATTGTTGTTCTGTTTTGGAAAATTAATTTATCAGATACCAGTTTTAATGTCTTTAACCCTTCGGAAAAGTCTGCATAGTTTGCATTCAAGAATTTTGCATTAACAACATCATGTCCCCCCAGATTAAGTGGTGACATCATCGTTGCGTCATCTGTATTTCCTGATGGAATACGCCACAGATACAATGCGGCATCACGATTTACGGATGTTGTTTCTACGATACCTTCGTCAATATCAATCCCCAGGTCAACTGTATTCGTGTGCCATGCGCCAAATGTGCCGTATGTGTGCGCACCGTCAACAAAGCCCATTGAACCGCCGGACAGATTAACAATCTCGCGCGTGCGCATTGGTGTTATATCTTCGGAATCACGAACGATAACCCCCTGCAGTGTTGCGCTGCCGGTGGCGTCGGTTGATTTTAGAATGCGTAATTGATATTTATCAGGATTACTTTTTAAAACAGATTCTGGTAAACCAAACGGTGCCAAATCAGCAACATTAACGCGCGTTATATGTGCGCCAACTGTTTTTAATAAATCAGTACGATTTTCCAAGATATATCGTTCCAGTGCAACCTGGATTTCGGTCATCTGATTTGTGATTTCTATATTCTGTGCGCGTACAACCGCGTTTTGTTGGTATCGGAAAACAAACGGTATAATAATCGTTGCCAGCGCAATACTTAACAGCAGTTCAACCAGCATACTGCCGCCAGAATTATTGTAATTATCTTTAAAAATCCTGTTCAATATCTTCATTTTTAATTTTGTTCAACTGTGTTTAATGGTTGGCTTGATTTCCAGTCGTCTTTAATCAGTGCTTCAAATTCCCGGCCCGATACTTTTTTAGGAAGTGTTGCGCGTGACAGTGTAAATTCTGTAAACAGTGGTGGTTTTGTTGACGGAAACACCCAGTTTCCTATTTTTAGTGGACTGGTTGTAGACATCAACAGTTCGCCAGAAATTGTCAGGCCGAAATTGTCATAAAAAATTATTTCTTCTGTTGATACAAATGGTGCCAATACAGTACTGGCTGTGATTCCGACAAAACTGCTGATGGTGCGCGAACTGTCAGATTTTAATACCAAATCATTTGATACATTTACAGAATTTGTTATTGTTGCGCGGTCTGTTATTATGCGACCACTTGTTGTAAAACCAGAACCGTTCAGATTTTTTGCATATATATTTCTAAATCCTGACATATCATCTGTCACGCGCAGGCTGTTGATATGCACATCTTGACCATCCATATTTGCGCCTGACTGAAAGTACACAGTATTGGCCATCACATCGTCTGATTCCAGAAAGATTGTATTTGTGTTTTTTATCTTTGCAGATTCTGCAGATATTGTTGCGACATTATATATATTATGGAATGCCATGTTTAAATCGCGCTTCATAACATTCAAATCATCTTCGCCAGATGTTGCGCGATGTAAATATTTAGATGTGTCTTCGCCCGCAACATCGCGTGAAATACGGTATATTAAATCACCGGGTAAAAAATCTGGCGCAGACACCGCCCATGTGTTTCCGTATGCGACACCATCTTCGCCAACAACGGCTGCATCGCCGCCGATATGTCGCGCAATTTGATTGGTGCGCAGGTCCTTGTCAGATACAACAAATGCCAAATAAACATCAGTAATTGTTGCGCCCTGAACAGAATATTTATCAATAAACCCAGATGCAGCGTCTAATGAAATTGCGTCCAATTCTTCTTCGCTTAATCTTATCTGTGCAATATCTGGCCATTTGTCTTGGTTCATACGAACATAGTTCAATGTGTCATCGCGTACGGACATAATTTTTTTTGCCATTGCAATATCTTGTACGGTGTGATTGGTGTCCATTATCCGTCCGTAAACAAACGGCATTGCCAACGCCACAATCCCCATCGCCAGCAATACTTCTGTAATACTGGCGCCACGCGAATTTTGCGCATTATCAACAAAGATTTTATTCCTAGATACAGTCACTGCGCCCCGCCATTAAGCATTGTTTTAAATCAATTCTTTTTTCAATATTTTGCCAATATACATACTGGCAAATTAAATACTGTGACAAGGATAATTTATTATAATTCCCGTCCAGGTTTTTTATAATTGTTTCACAGTCTATTAATTTTGAATCGTCCGCAGACGGATTTGCCAGAATTTGAAACTCGTCGTTATTTATATCTTCTAACAACACATCTGGCAACATTGTTGTGCCGGCGGGTCTGATGTCTAAAATAACCGCCCCCGTGCCTCCCGAACTCAGGGAATTAGATGTTTGGTCACGCATAGTTATGTTTGACACCAATATAGTATTTGCTTCTATGCCTGATTTTGTACTGTATTCCAAACTTTCTGTATCAATATAAACATCCTGGCCACGCGTAGTGTTTAAATACGAAGAAATATCCAATCTTTCTGTGCTGAATGTAATATTATTTGAAACCAAATTGCCACGAATGTCCCATTTTTCAGGTCCAGAAAAACTGGTGCGTCCTGCGGTCATTGCGAAATCATACACAGACGCATCTTCCACTGTTAAATTTCCTGTGTCGCCAAACATAGACAGTGTTTTTGTATTTGCAGAATCTGCATACAATGTTCCGCGTGTCAGGCTTAATGCAGACTCGCCATCTTTGCTTTGAAAAATTGTTCGTGGCGAAGATATGTATTTTATATTATTTTTTGCTTTGCGTCCTGATTCTATCCCTGTTATTGTCAGCGTATTAAATTGTGCGGTTTCAAATTCACCACGCACTGCAAATAAATTACCGACATTATCCAGCACAAATTTCCCCAAATCTAAATCAGATAAAAATCCGCTGTTATCTAAATCAGTTTCATTTCTGCGCACAACATCAGAATATATTTCGGCCAGTTCAATACCAACCTGAATCTTTTTTTCAACAGGTGTCGCATAAAAACCAATTCTGCGGGCCAACTCTGCAATCTGAACGCCGGTCAGGTCGCCGCCCGATAATTCCAGATATGCAGACACAGACATTGGCGTTTTATGTATAACCAATACTATATCTTGCCCCAACGGTGTTCGTGGCACAAACCCCAGCGGTAACCCATATGGTTCCAACAGGTCTGCAAAATCATTTCCTGAAACAATTGTTGTGTCATATGCAATATTTTTTGCATTTTCGCGAATAAAAATACGCGCGGCAGTTTGTGCGATATCAACCTGGCGTGTGGCAGAATACATGCGTGTATCAACATTGCGTTCCGCCAATTGTCGCGAAATAAATGGAATGAACGCAAAAATCACCCCCACTGCCAACAGGGATTGAAATAAAAAACTGCCGCGTTGTTGGTGCAATGTGTGCCCCCTCCTACAAGCAACAGCATAGCAACAGAAAAAAAATATTGCAATCAGTTTTCAGATGATTTACAATCCACCATGTTAAGGCGTGACGGCACAGAAATATGTATATGTTGTCACATGGGTTTATTTCCTGATATTGAAAAGAAAAGATATGCAAAACAAAAAAAATCAATCCAATGTCGGACAGATGATTCAGCGCTGTCATAAATGGCGTCAAAAAAGAAAACAACTAATTGACCAGGCGCGTCAAACCGCCGATGAAATTGATCGTGAACGCTTGTTGCAGACGGCGGAACATTATGGTCGTATGGTTAACACGGAACAGGGTAAAATTGACTCTACCCGTGATCCAAAAGAAAAGGCCGCCGCAGAAAAGGCAATTGCCGAAGAACAGGCGCGTGAAAATTCGGAATCCAATGACGAAGAAGAACCTGGATTCCCAGACTTTATAACTAATCTGAACTAGGGTTTATAATGCGCCATTTTGGCGCATTTATTTGTTGAAATTTAGTGTTGTTTTGCTATGCTAAAAACCAAAAGGAAGTTTTTAGTATGGAAAGTAATTACACAGTACTTGCGCGTAAATATCGCAGCCAAGATTTCAATACACTTATCGGCCAGGATGTTTTGGTAAAAACATTAACGACTGCAATAAATACATCGCGTATCGCACACGCCTATATTTTTACTGGGATTCGCGGGACTGGAAAAACCAGTACAGCGCGTATTCTGGCCAAGGCTTTGAATTGCTTGTCGTCTGATGGTGCGACCGCAACCCCATGTGGTACATGTGAAAACTGTCGTGCGATTGCCGCGGGTCAGCATATTGATGTTATGGAAATTGACGCCGCGTCTCATACCGGTGTTGATAATATGCGTGAAATCTTGGATGGCGCCCAATATCGTCCAACCAACGGCAGATATCGTGTATATATAATTGACGAAGTCCATATGTTATCAACATCTGCGTTTAACGCATTGTTAAAAACATTAGAGGAACCACCTGCCCATGTTATCTTTATCTTGGCAACAACTGAAATTAGAAAGGTTCCTGTCACAATTCTATCGCGTTGCCAGCGCTTTGATTTAGTGCGTGTACCGGTTGAAACATTGAAAAAGCATTTTGCATGGATTGCAGACCAGGAAAAAATAGAATTAACCGACGGCGCAAATGAATTGTTGGCGCGCGCTGCAGACGGTTCTGTGCGTGACGGTCTGTCTTTGCTGGACCAGGCAATTGCCCAAACCGGTGGCCATGTTGACGAAGATGCTGTACTTGATATGTTAAAGCGTGCAGACCGTGGCGTTGTTGTTGAATTTATGAAGACGGTATTGTCTGGCGATACTGCCACTGCATTGGAACGCGTTGATGAAATCTATAATAACGGCGCAGATTTATCAATACTGTTAACAGATATGATGGAATGGACGCATTGGGCAACGCGTATGCATCCGGCCCTGCATGCGGGTGATGCGCTAAATTCGCCATATACCGCGGACCAGCGTGATCAAATTCACATGATTAATTCGCGTATATCACTTAACACACTGTCGCGCATATGGCAGGTTATGGTGGCGGCTGTTCCTGAAATGCAGGCGGCTGGCAATCAGAAACAATGTTTTGATATGCTGATTGTTCGTATGATGCACATTGCAGACATGCCATCTGTATCTGATATTATTAAACAGCAAGAATCTGCCCAGCGTACGCGTGATGTAAAAAATATTTTTGCAGACCGTATGGCGCAATCTGATGGTGCGCCTGCCGCCGCTGCCCCCCAGACGCAATATCGTACAATCACATCTGCCAATGAATTGGGCACCGCATTACAAGAAACCAAAGAAATTCTGTTGTATTCATATTTCAGTACCAATATTGAAATTGCAGAATTTACAGACGGAAAAATAAAGTACTTTGACCGCAAGGGTGACGGTGACTTTGTGCATAAATTAACCACATGGCTGATGGATAAAACCGGCAAACAGTGGGCGTTGGAACGCGTAACGGAATCTGTGCACACAAATACTATAAATGAACAAAAGCAAGAAGAACTGGCCGCTGACCCATTGGTTGCCAGTGCAATGAACTTGTTTGCAGATGCAGAAATCATAGGGGTGAAATAATGAGAGAGCAATCCGGTCGTTCCTTAATAGAAGTAATTGGCGTAATGGCCATTATGGGCGTTATGACAATATCTGCGCTGGGGGTATATAATATGATACGCGCAAACCAGGTGCGCACCATCGCCGGCGCGGAACTGGAACAAATCGCAGAAAATACAAAACTGTTAATGGAAATGCGTGACACATACGAAGGCGTGTCTGTTGATTATTTGATTAAGGCTGGCGCCATCAAGACAGACGCTGCACCAATTGGTGGCGACGATTGGTCGGTTGTGGCGGGTGCAGATGGCGCAACCTTTTCTATAAATCTGGTTGATTTGACCAACGGTGAATGTGAATACTTTATAACCGCAAAACCCAAATGGGCCACTGCGATAATGGTTAATGGATTTGAAACGGCTGTATCCGACAGTTGTTTTGATTCAGATACAAATCAGGTGTCGTTTATCGTCAAATAAATGCATGGAATAAAAACATTTTTATTATCATTGTTAATGTGCGCTATGTCCGCATGCGCCCCGTACCGCAGTCCTGAACGCTATACCTGGATGCAGTATCTAAATGGCGCCAGTTTTACAGACATGACCGAAATGTCCCGTGTGGCAAAGCGGCCTGTGTACCTTGGTGCCGGTGGTCAATTAATTAATTCTGCAACCGACGCGCCTGATGCCTTGGCCTATGGGGACAAGGTTGCGAACGATAACGCAATCGCGACACAATATATGGCAAAACTAGAATTTGCGCTTTATGATGCCTTGCGCAAGCCTGGCATTTCTGTCCAGCGCGCCGGAACAGATGTTGTTGTGATATTGGTGCGTGATGCCCTGATGGAATTAAATGTGCCCGAGATATCAGAAACAGGTGCCGATACATTAAACATTATTTCTAAAATATTAAAAAAGTATAACGCCACATTTATTGAGGTTGCCGGCTACACCGACTCTATGCGTGATTCAAATGCGGCGGGTGCCCTGTCAATGGATATGGCGCAACGGGTCAGTGTTTACTTTGCCCAGCACGGAATAAATACCACGCGTCTGTTTATTGTTGGTCGTGGCGCGGCGCGTCCCATTGCGGCCCAGGATAACATTGGTCGCCTGACAAATCGTCGTGTTGAAATACGCCTGACCCCGGCCAGATAACTTTCCCTTTTCATTTCAAAAATTTATTGTTATAGTATGCGTACAACAAAAAAAAGGACGGAAAAATGGTAAAAAAATCATCTGAAAATCAGGCTGTAAAAAACTATAAAAAAACCGGCATTGTTGCGGCGGTTGTAATTGCTGTGGCTGCATTGGGTGTATGGGGTGTGTCTGCATTAAATTCTGACAAAACCGCATCTGTTGCCACTGTGATAGAAGAAGTATCTGCGGATGCTGCGAACGCTGCAAATATGCGCATTGCTGTAATTCGTATGGACGCAATTCAAAACGGTGCAACTGCACTGAAAGATTTGCGTGCACAAAAAGAAAAATATGAAAACGAACTGCGCGAAGAATTAACCCGTGATCAAAAGGCCCTGGAAAAAGAAAAGGCAGAAATTGAAAAATCCCAGGATGTCCTGTCACGCGAAGCGTTGCAACGCCGTGTTGTTGACTATCAAAACAAGGTGACAAAACTGCAACGCGATTTGACCGAACGTGCACAAAGCATTGAAATGTCATATCAAAAGGCATTGGCTGACATGCAAACAAAACATCTGGACCCAATTATAGAAGGTGTAATTGCCAAGAAAAAATTATCATTGGTAATTGATGGTCGCATGGCGCGCATTGGTGCGGACACAGAAAATCTGGACATCACCGACGAAGTGATTAAGGCACTGGATAAAAAAGTATCCAAGGTAAAAATGGACACGCCAAAAGGTTTCTAATAAATCAGGAACAAAAAAAAATCCCCAATTGGGGATTTTTTTTATTTCTGGTGCCGGTGATAGGACTTGAACCTACGACCCCCTCATTACGAATGAGATGCTCTACCAGCTGAGCTACACCGGCCGTGCGAAAATGACTATAATGTATTCTGAAAATAAATTCCAGTGAATTTTTACTGCGATAAACTTTTATTTATCTAAACATTGCGTTTTGATATTTTTATCATTATAATACAAATGCGCTGGGGGATTCCTGGCGTGGGGTATAAGAACCTCTCCAAGATGTCTGGTAAGACAGAAACTACCTCCAACCACGGTTGGAGGGTCGCGATATACATAAATAAACGACACTATTCTTGGATAGTTCTTAACCTCCAACCGCTTTTGATAATCAAATGCGGTTTTTTGTTTATATTATATCGTGGGGCAAGAATGAAAATTGGTGCACAAATTGAACAGATACGCATATCGGAAAATATTCCTGTGTTTATTATGTGTAATATTTTATCAATAGAAACAGAATTGGAATATCATCAAATAATAATTGGACGAACGGCCCTAACGACATATCAGAAAATACTGTTTGTTGTAAATACATGTCGTGCGTTAGATATATAAAAAACACCGGTATTTACCGGTGTTTTTATCAATTTTTAATCCGGCGCAATACAACCATAATTCCCGCCGGGGTCATGCCCGGTATGCGTGACAGGGCTGCAATATTTTCGGGTCGCGCGGCGGTCAGTTTTTCAATTAATTCGTTTGTCAATCCTGGCAGGCCAGCATACACGAATCCGTCCGGTATTTTTAATTCTGCATCGCGTCTGTACGCCGCAATTTCGCGTTCATTTCGTGCGATATATCCGGCATAGAATTTATCATTTTCTGCAATTTTATCCGCGCGTGCAGCATATTTTCTGTCAAAATCTGATTGGGAAATTAATCCTGCCTTTACCCCAATTGGCCCCAGACGCGCAATCGCATTATCTGCACGCAGGGACAGGCGATATTCCGCGCGTGATGTAAACATACGATATGGTTCATCAACCCCCAGTGTTGTTATGTCGTCAATCAATACACCAATCATTGAATTTGTTCGGTCAATTTCCAGGTAATCTTTCCCACACACAAATGCCGCGGCATTCGCGCCCGCAATTAATCCCTGGGCGGCGGCTTCTTCGTATCCCGATGTGCCGTTAATTTGTCCTGCAAAAAACAGGTGCGGAATATCTTTGCTTTGCAGTTTGCTGTTCAAACTGCGCGCATCAATTGCATCGTATTCAATCGCATATCCATATCGTGCAATTTCTGCATTTTCTAAACCTGGAATTGTGCGAATCCACTTGTCTTGGATGTCGCTGCCAAAACTGGTTGAAATACCGTTTGGGTATATCAGGTCGCTGTTCCAACCTTCGGGCTCCAAGAACACATGATGCGATGTGTGTTCTGGGAAACGCATAACCTTGTCTTCCAGACTTGGGCAATATCGCGGTCCTGTGCCAACAATGTCACCATTATACATTGGTGCGTTTTTTATATTTTCACGAATAACATTGTGTGTATGTTCTGTTGTATGTGTAATAAAGCAAACAGAATCATATTTATTATTTTCGTCGCCATCACTGAACCAATCGTGTGGGGCGTCGCCCGGTTGAATTTCGCAAACTGAAAAATCAATAGAATCTTTTTTTATTCGTGCAGGTGTCCCTGTCTTCAGGCGCAATAATTTAAACCCAGCCGCCGCCAAAACGCCTGATATATTTTTATCTGCCGCCTGATATGTTCCATCGTCTTGTAATCTGCCCGATGGAATTTTTTCGTCCCCCCGTGTGACAACCCCGCCCAGGAATGTCCCCGTGGTCAGAATAATCGCGCGTGCCTGATATTTATTGTTAACAATTGCGTTTTTGATATCTAAATCATCAACAGGTTCAAAAATAACATCCAGGTTTTTATATTCGCCCAAAATATCAACAATTGCATTGTGATACAAATCGCGATCAATCTGTGCACGCAACGCCTGGGTTGCGGCACCATGTGTTGCATTCAGTGTGCGCCAATGAATGCCCGCCCGGTCGGCTGCGCGCGGCATAACGCCACCAAAAGCATCCATTTCTGCCACCATCTGTGATTTGCCCGGCCCCCCAATACTGGGGTTGCATGACAATGCCCCCAGGTCAGATTTCGCCTGGGTCAGCAACAGTGTCTTTGCGCCACGCCGTGCAGCCGCCGCGGCCGCCTCAACCCCGGCATGTCCCCCACCAATAACAATCACATCATATTTTTGCATTGTTGTTAGAAACGCCCCATACCGCCATTTATATGTAATGTTTGTCCGTTGATATATGCGGCCTCGTCCGAAGCCAAGAACACACATGCATTCGCAATATCTTCTGGTTCGCCAAATCGTCCGGCTGGAATCTGTGACAGATATGTCTTTTTCAGTTCTTCGGGTAAAACATCTGTCATTGGTGTTTTAATAAATCCTGGTGCGATTGCATTGGCGGTGATACCACGACTGCCGACCTCGGCTGCGATTGATTTTGTCATTGCAATCATGCCACCTTTTGATGCGGCATAGTTCGCCTGACCTGGCCCGCCAATTGTACCAATAATAGACGCCATATTAATAATGCGCCCAAATCTGTTTTTCATCATTGGCATAATCGCTGCACGACACATTTTAAAGCATGAACGCAAATTCGTATTAATAACTTCGTCAAATTGTTCGTCTGTCATACGCATCATCAGCGTATCGCGTGTAATGCCGGCATTGTTAATCAAGATATCAATTTTTCCTGCGCGTTCAATTGTATCCATAACCAGTTCAACTGCCGCACCATCCGTTGCCAGGTCGGCTGGAATCTTGATATATTCATCACCAAATTCAGCATCCATTTTTGCGACATTACGACCTGATACAACAACTGTTGCACCGGCCTGTTTCATTTTCTTTGCGATTTCTGCCCCGATACCACCTGTTGCGCCTGTAATCAGTGCGACTTTACCTGTTAAATCAAACATGATTATATCTCCAACTTTTTTGCAGTTATTTTATCTGTAATGCGTGAACACAGACCTGTCAGCACACTGCCCGGTCCAACTTCTATCATTTCTGTAATTCCAATTTCTGCCATATTCAAGACACTTTCGCGCCAACGCACACCGTGTGTTATCTGATACAGCAACGCATCTTTGATTTCATTAACATCTGCCAATGGTGTGCATGTTTTGTTTGAAATCAGTGGTACAGACGGCACATTAAATTTCACATTATCCAATGCCACGCGCATTGCATCCACCGCAGGCTGCTGTGCACGACAATGAACCGGTACCGATAATGCCAACGGCATTGCACGCTTTGCACCACGGGCCTTGGCAACTTCTAATGTTTTTTCTACCACTTCTTTCAGTCCAGAAATCACAACCTGACCTGGCGAATTGTCGTTTGCAACATCACAGTCCGTCTCGGCACAAATTTCACGCACTGCATCTATACTCAGTCCCAATATAACCGCCGTCAGCCCTGCCCCAACCGGCACCGCGCTTTGCATTGCGTTTCCGCGTGCACGCAGTAATTTTGCTGCATCCCCAACAGACAACGCACCCGCCGCACACAGGGCGGTATATTCACCCAGCGAATGCCCAGCGACATATTCTGGCACCTTTGCGCCACTTGCACGCAGCATAGCAATTGATGTTGCCATAATTGCCGGCTGAACATTTGCGGTCAGTGTTAATTCTTCGGCTGGGCCATTAAAAATAATATCTGATAATTTTTCGCCCAATGCCGCGTCTACTTCATCAAATACCGCGCGCGCCGCTGCGTTGTTTTCATACAATTCGCGTCCCATACCAACGCTTTGTGCGCCCTGACCTGGGAATACAAATACCGATGACATATTTTGCCTTTTGTTAAATTATAATGGCATTATACTTTACGAATACTAAATTCGCAACCGCAATAATTTTGGCGATAAAAATCAGATTCACGATTTATTTGCACGCGTAAATTTTCATCCCATTTGATTGGCATGTATAAAATATCTGTGCATGCGCCCTGCCCTGCATTATCAACCTGACTCTGGTCTTTATGGCGTGATACGCCCAATACACTTGCAATTGCGTTGTATCCATTTTCGCGTGCAAATTTTACTGCGCGACGAAATCTGTATTCAAAGCATAACGAACAACGCGCCCCGCGTTCAGGCGCACTTTCAAAACCGCGCACTGCATCACGCCATGCGTCGTGGTCATATTCCAGAACCGCATATTTCACACCAAGACTTTCGCAGTATTTAATTTGTTCATGCATGCGTTTAGTATATTCAGATTCTGGAAAAATATTTGGGTTATAGAACAGAACAATAAAATCTTCTACGCCATCAATTGCATTGTTTGCTAATTGACGAATTGCGCCCGCAGAACATGGGGCGCAACAAGACAATAATACAACGCGTAAATTTTTATCTGACATGCTGTAATAATTCAACCAAGGCTGTTGGCATTTTGCCAGTGTTTACCGGGAAAATTTGCTGTAAATCGTGGTTGATAACAATATCCTTGTCTTTGTTTAATGCTTTCCATCCCTGTATTTCCTTGATGGTAATTTTTCTTGCGCCACTCCATTTATTCAGCGCAATAACATCATGTGTTGATGAATGTGTTTTGATTGCAGGTGTCACAGCCCCTTGTTCTGACACGACGATCGGAGACAATTCTGCATTTGGATTTTCTTGTGCGATTTCGCGTGGCGTTGTGATTTTATCTGCTACTGAAAAATCGCCTGTAATCTTGTTGTTTGTCTGTGTGGTAAATCCTGTTCGTACATTATATGTTTCGTCCGCAATCACAATTTGCATAGAATAAATGTTAATATGACGAAAAGCCCGCAACAGTTTTTGTAAATCTTCTGCGCATGAAATAGTCGCGTTTATTTGTGATTTATCCCCGTTCAGACGTACTTTGCATGTTTTCTTTTTATCAAATCTGTCTGTATTTAGTCTATCTAACATTATCACAATCCTTTATATTTTTTGGCGCCTTATCATAGCACAAGATTTTATCCCCGCAACCAAAAACATCAGTTTGATTTATATTCCGCGCCAATGGCCGCATCTGCACCCAATTCAATGATTTCATTAGCGTTGTCGCCCTGCCCGACTTCGGCTGCGCTGCACATCATACCAAAAGATTCAACCCCTGCAACGGTGCGTTGTGCCATCGGTTTTTTCGCACCAGGCAACCTGCACCCAACCGGTGCCAGAACACCGCGCAACCCAACGCGAACATTCGGTGCGCCGCACACAACCTGAACGGGCGCGCTACCTGCGTTAACGGATAAGATATGCAAATCGTCGCGCGATGGATGATCTTTGACCGCTACGATTTCTGCAACAACCAGTTTGGGCGAATTGTCTTCTACCTTTGGTGTGTATTTTTCTGTTAATTTTGCAACCGTTTCATCGTCAATTCTGTTAAACAGATTTTCTGGCACGACAAATTCTGCGCCATCTGCAATGCGTGCCACGAATTTTTCAGGCCAACTCAGGTCATTTTGCGTCACAAAAACATTCTGCATTTTTTCGGCTGTCCCCGGGATAAATGGCGCAGATACACGCGCATACAGGTCAATTAACTGAAAACATTTATTCAGCGCATCCCCTGCACCTGCCATATCACCATTTTTAACCAACGCCCACGGTTCCATTTTTGTCATATATTCATTCCCAATCGCATACAGCCCGCGCAACGCCGCAATCGCATTGCGAAATTCGCACGCATCCAACGCAGATGTCAGTTCAGATAACTTTTCATTAATCTGTGATTCCAGTTCTGTGTCCCATTTGCCAGCCGCCGGAACATTTGTCCCAAAGTTTTTCGCGGTCAGTTTGCATACGCGACTAACAAAGTTTCCCAACATACCATTCAGGTCTTTGTTAACAATATCTGCAAATCGCGCAATTGTGAAATCTGTGTCATCTGTTTCTGGTGCCGATGCCAGCAGCGCATAACGCCACGCATCCGCCGGTGCTTCTTCAATCGCACTGTCCAAGAATATTCCACGCTTTTGTGATTTTGAAAATTTACCACCTTCAAAGTTCAAAAAGTTCATCGCCTTTAACATATCAACAGTCTTCCAATTATCATTCATTGCCAACTGTTGTTCTGGGAAAAATACAGCGTGGAATTTCACATTATCTTTGCCCATAAATTGTGCATAGTGTACATTATCACCGCCATGCCACCATTGTGCCCAGTTTTCATTTGCGGCATGTGAAATTGAAACATATCCCCATGGTGCATCAAACCAAACATAGAAAACCTTGTTTTCGTATCCTGGTTTGTTTACCGGTATTCCCCATGATAAATCGCGTGTAATTGATGTGTCGCGTAATCCTTCGTTTGCCCAACCGCGTGCGATTGCGGATGCGGTCTTGGACCACTTTGGCGCATGTTCTGCCAACCATTCGCGCCATATATTTTCCATTTTTGATGCCAAAAAGAATAAATTTTTGGTTGGGCGCATTTCAATTCTGTCACTGCCCGAAATTGTGCTGCGTGGATTAAGCAATTCTGTTGCTTCGTATGTTGCGCTGCATTTATCACACTGGTCGCCGCGTGCGCCATCAAACCCGCATTTTGGGCATGTACCAACCAATTGTCTGTCGGCCAAGAACATATTATCATCAACCGAGAAAGGCTGAATAGTCTCGCGTTCTTCAATCAGTCCTTGTTCATCCAATCGTGAAAACAGTTCGTGTATTAACTTTTCTTGTTTTTCGGTGTGTGTGCGCCCATACAAATCAAAAGACAAATTAAAATCATGCATTGCGCGCAAATGTTTTTCATAATATTTATTATTATAATCAATAATTGGCAAATTTTCTTTGGCGGCACCAACAACGGCAGTCGTTCCGTGTTCATCTGCGCCACAAACATACAAGACATCGCGTCCCATTGCGCGACAGAAACGCGCATAAACATCACTGGGTAAATAGCACCCGATTAAGTGCCCCAGATGCAATTCACCATTAACATACGGCAGTGCAGATGTAATCAAATATTTCTTCGTCATATTATGCCCTTTTATTTAACCTGGGAATTATAAATCAAATTTAGAATAAATCAATATTAATAAAAAACTTGAAAATTCAAAAGATTATAGTAGATTTGTACACATACAAAACACAGGATTAAACATGCAACCTAAACAAGATTTAGACAAGAACACGATAATCTACCTGGTGAACGAGATTACCAAGCACCAAGGCATCAAAAATGTCCCGGTTGTAAAGTTGGGGCGTTTGATGTATCTGCTGTGGTTGGAATACGCGTCCTTGCAGCCGGGGTTATCATTCCCGCCGAAATCCCCAATGGCAAATATGCAGTTTGTAAATTATGAACGTGGCCCGGCCGAGGCAATAAGTTCCGACAACTATGAAACGATAAAAAATATAATATTGTCTGGTCGGATTCCAACCTTTGCGCAAACCCAATTTGGCGCGCGTGAAAAGATTCATCTGGAACAGGCATTTGAAACCGTTCGCAATTGTTATTCTGCACATCGTGCAACAGATTTGTGCAATTTTATTATGTATGATTTGCCAACCTGCCTGCGCAAGCCCAAGATTTGGACCCTGGATATGACCGAACGCGAATTTGCACACGAATTGCGGGCGTTTATGCGCAATCGCAAAAAGTTGAAATAAAAAACACCGGCATTTGCCGGCGTTTTTATTATTTCTGGTGGGTGGTATTGGACTCGAACCAACGACCTTTACGATGTCAACGTAACGCTCTAACCAACTGAGCTAACCACCCAAAACTATTCAAAACTGCGCACATTATAACAAAGAAAATTATAATTGCAAATGATATTTGTTGTGGGATATAATACCGATTGTAATGGGGAACCCGTTATGCGAGATTAGAACTCTCGCGATAGCCGTCTGCGCAGACGTTAATTGCTCCAACCCGTGGTTGGAGGGCGGTAAATATATTGAATAGCCGCTGAGCATGCTATCGTGCAAAGTTCTAACCTCCAACCACCCCATTATGGTGTGGTTTTTTGTTTTAGAAAAAATGGGGGCTAAAAATGACATTGGGGCGCGAAATAGAATCTGTTCGTCTGATGCGAAATTTATCTGTTCTTGATGTTTGTAATGCCATGGGAATCAGCGAACCTGAATATAGCCGCTTGGTTGTGCATCAATATTATCCAACAGTTTTTCAATTAATAATGTTTGTATCCCTGGCCGAATATCCCCTGGAATCTTTATTATAAAAAAAGCCGGCATTTACCGGCTTTTTCTTTAATCTTTTTTCAGATATTTTTCCAACCATTTATTATCAAAGTTTAACTGTTTCACATCTTTATTGTTTAACAGTTTTCTTTGCAATGGGATTGTTGTCCTAACCCCTTCTATAACAAATTCGTCCAATGCGCGTTGTGCACGCATAATACATGCCGGTCTGTTTTGTGCATGAACGATTAGTTTTGCAATCATAGAATCGTATGTTGGCGGAATTGTGTATCCGGTATAAACCGCACTGTCTACGCGTACCCCCATGCCACCTGATGGTGCATACAGTGTAATTTTGCCTGGGTTTGGAACAAATGTTTCTGGGTCTTCGGCATTGATACGAAATTCAATCGCATGTCCATTTGGAATAACATTTGATTGGTTGTATCCCAACTTTTCGCCACCTGCCACGCGAATTTGTTCGCGTACCAAATCCACGCCATAAACCATTTCGGTCACCGGGTGTTCCACCTGCAGACGCGTATTCATTTCCAAGAAATAGAATTTTCCATCTTCAAACATAAATTCAAATGTACCCGCATTTGTATAACCCATTTTTTTCGCGGCAGATTTACAGATTTCTATCATATCGTCGCGCTGTTTTTGGGTTAAGATTGCGGCGGGGCATTCTTCCATCACTTTTTGATTGCGTCTTTGCAGCGAACAATCGCGTTCGCCAAAGATAACAACATTACCGTGTTTGTCCCCCAACACCTGAAATTCAATATGCCGTGGATGGGTCAGTAATTTTTCCATATACAGTGTGTCATCACCAAACGCGGATTTTGCCTCGTTCTTGGTCAGACTGTATGCCTCAGCCATCTCAGTCGCATCCATAACCGGTCGCATACCACGCCCACCACCACCTGCGGCGGCCTTTAACATAACCGGATAGCCAATTTTTTCTGCCACGCTGATTGCGTGTTCCAAACTGTCAATCGCGCCATCAGACCCCGGCACAACCGGCAGTCCACATTCAATTGCAGTGCGTTTTGCATTAACCTTGTCGCCCATTTTTTCAATCATGTCGGCCGACGGTCCAACCCAAATCATACCATGCTGTTCAACCTTGCGTGCAAAGTCTGCGCGTTCTGACAAGAATCCATAACCCGGATGAATTGCATCTGCATTCGCCAGCAATGCCGCCGTTATAATTGCAGATTCATTCAAATAAGATTCGCGCGCTGGTGCCGGGCCGATACATACAGACTCGTCCGCCAATTGTACATGCATTGCGTCACGATCTGCGGTTGAATAAACCGCAACCGTACGAATTCCCATATCGCGACATGCGCGAATAATACGCAGGGCAATTTCCCCGCGATTTGCAATCAAGACTTTTTTTATCTGTGGCATATTAATTTTTTTAATTATTCAATTACAATCAGTGGTTGGTCAAATTCAACCGCCGCCCCATCCGTGACCAAGATTTCTTTGACGACGCCATCTTTGTCAGATTTAATTGGGTTAAATGTTTTCATCGCTTCAACCAATGCGACTGTATCGCCGGCCTTGACAGATTTTCCAACAGACACAAACGCATCTGCCCCTGGTTCTGGTGCCAGATATACAACCCCAACCATTGGTGATTTCAGCGCATTTGAATTTACTGCCTTGGCTGGTGCTTCGCCTGGTGTTGCTTTGACCTCTGCTGTTGCTGTACCGGCCACTGCCACGGCCTTTTGTTTTGATAAATGAATATGTTTGCGATATAAACCAAACAAGAATTGACGTTCCAAATTCAATTCTGTAATTCCCATATCATCCATGATTTTAGACATAGATTCTACGGTTGCACGAAATGACATTTTTTATCCTTTATGTATAATTAATCGTCTCGCATAGATAAAATTGTACCACATTATGGCGCATTGTCAAGGCACAGGGTCGTATCCGCACCCGCCACCTGGTCTGCATCGTGATATGCGTTTTACCCCCAACCAAACACCACGCAGCACACCATGCTTTTCAATTGCAATGCGTGTATATTCGCTGCATGTTGGGACAAATCGGCACGCCGCCCTGCCCCCGATTATTGGGGAAATTGCGCATTGATATGCGCGCACCATTGCAATCGCCACGCGCCGGATAAAGTCTGGATTTTTATTCATTTATCTCTTGCTTGCGCAGATAGTTTAACGCTTTTTTCATGGCGACGCGCCCGCTTGTTCTGTCTGCGTCCAAAATTGCGCGCCGTATAATAAAAACATAGTCCCATTCTGGGCGCATCATGTGTTCATTAAACGCAATCCAATCGCGAATTAATCGTTTTGCGCGATTTCTGTCCACGGCGTGTTTAAAAGTTTTTTTTGTGACAATCAGACCGTATCGGGCATCATCTGGGTATTTTGCAGGCTTGGCCCGTACCAGAAAATATGCGCATTTACCCACGGGGTCATTTTCCCCCATGGCAAAATCTTCATGTCTTTTAATTGTATCGCGTATCATAGTGGCCATATAATACCACAATATACGATAAATCAAATAAATTTATTGGGGTGCCTTGATTTTTTGCATATCGTGATTTATAGTGCAAAAAAACATAAAATTTATGGGGTTTTATAATGTACAATTGGTTAATGAAATTCTTTTCTGCGGATATGGCAATTGATTTAGGTACGGCGAACACACTGATTTATGTCAAGGGTCGCGGTATCGTTTTAAACGAACCGTCTGTTGTTGCGGTGGCTGAAAATCGCCTGATGGGTCGCAAAGAAATCCTGGCCGTCGGAACCGAAGCGAAACAGATGTTTGGTCGTACGCCTGGCACAATTTCGGCCGTGCGTCCCCTGCGCGATGGGGTTATCGCCGACTTTGAAGTTGCCGAAGAAATGATAAAATACTTTATTCGCAAGGTACACCATAAAAACCCACTGGCGGCGCCATTGATTATTATCTGTGTGCCGTCATGCGCAACCCAGGTGGAACGCCGTGCTATACAAGAAGCGGCCGATGCCGCCGGCGCACGCAAAGTATTTATTGTTGAAGAATCAACCGCCGCCGCGATTGGTGCTGGCCTGCCGGTGGAAAAACCGGTCGGTTCAATGGTTTTGGATATTGGTGGTGGCACGACCGAGGTTGCGGTTATGTCCCTGGGCGGCATTGTGTATTCAAACGCTGTGCGTACTGCGGGTGATCAAATGGATATTGATATCATTGACTTTGTGCGCAAGAACAAGAATCTGTTAATCGGTGAAAATACCGCCGAAGAAATTAAAAAACGTATTGGCACCGCCATCGCACCCAAGGACAAGGCAAACGAACTGACCATGAAGATAAAGGGTCGCGACCTGTTATCTGGTACGCCACGCGAAACGGTTATCACAGAATCGCAAATTGCAGGTGCGCTGGCACAAACTGTGTCAAAAATTGTTGATACCGTACGCCAGGCATTGGAATTAACACCACCTGAATTGTCTGCTGACATTGCAGATTTGGGTATTGCAATGACCGGTGGTGGTTCAATGTTGCGCGGGCTGGATATTGCAATTCGTGCGGCAACTGGTTTGCCTGCATTCGTTGTGGACAACCCATTGGCATGTGTTGCCTGTGGCAGTGGCAAGATGTTATCAAACCTGGACAAGAACAAGCATGTCCTGCAAACAATGTATTAAAAAATCCCCCATGTGGGGATTTTTTATTGCGTTTTAATTTATTTTGTATTAAAAATATATAAGACATTTGTTAGTGAACGGCCTTGAACAAGCCCACAACACTAATAAGACTAACAATGCCCGACTTTGGTCGGGATGCCGTGTAACGGAAGTTCACGGGGTCTAGTGTTGTAGGCTTGTTCAACTCCCGACCACTTTTCAAATGTGGTCGTTTTTTTATTTATGGAGTTTTTTTATGGCTTTTTCAGAATCTGACAGGCAACGCTCTTTGTCTCATAAAACAGGCTATCTTTTCTGTTTGTATAAGAAAATGGAAGCGATTGAACAGGAATTAAAAATAATAATGCATTTTATGCGTGAATACAAACCTTGGTTTGATTCGGATGATTTGCATCCAATTTTACCACATCCGCCCCGTGAGTTTAATAATTAAAAAATACCGGCATTTGCCGGTGTTTTTTTGTTATATTTTTAATTTGCTTTGCATTTGAATCAGTATTGGTGTATCAATCCCTAAATCGCGTGCGCGCCCAATTAATCCACGCAGTGCAAAAATCCCTTCAACAGTGCCGTTGGGTTCTTCGCCACGCGCAATCGCCATGCCACCTGAAAAGTTGCGGCTGGTTTCGCTGGTCGCAGACAGGAACAGGTCCCCTATTCCACACAGTTCCAAGAATGTATGCATCTTTGCGCCCATCGCCATCCCCAGGTTCATAACCTCGCCCCAGGCGCGTGTAAATATCATTGCGCGTTCATTTTCGCCCGCTGCTGCAATCTTGTTATATCCACAAATCAGCGACAGTGCATTTTTACCAACGCCACAAACCTGGGTGCCGATAATATCGTCTGTTTCGTCCAGGTACAGTTTGTTTAACGCGTCTGCCCCTGCAACCAGCGCGCCACGCGTCCCCGCCAGGGTTGAACCCGTTGGTACGCCGTGTGCAACCTCGGCTGCGAATTGTGGCCCAGACAGCACGCCATATTCATGGCATTCTGGCAATTCTGCCGTTAAAATTTCGGACATAAATTGTCCGGTTGTGCTTTCTGCACCCTTGGTACAAATGATAATCGGTTGCCCATTATATGTATCGCGTGCCTTACGCAGTGTTTCGCGAAAGAAAGCCGCCGGTGTCACAATTAACCATGTGTCCATGTCGTTCATTTCCCGAATGTCGCCGGTTATTTTCATGTTTTGTGGGATTTGTACATCATCAAAATGCTTGTGTTCCCCATCGTATGACCACAACACTACATTTGCACCACCGCGTGCAGAAACGATTGCCAGCGCGGTTCCCCATGCGCCTGCACCAATAACACCTACTTTCATTTTAATTTCCTTATTTTCCTTTCAACATCTGGTACGACCGTCAATCCATCATCTGATAAATCAATTGCGCGTTTGTATGCTTCCTTTGCCTTGTCAAAATCGCCCTTGGTTGCATACATGTCACCCAGGTTTACAAACAACGAAGAACATGTTTCTGATATTTCGCCAACACGTTCCAACAGTTCCAGTGCCGCGTCAACCCCTTCGCGCACTGACACCACATAACCCAATGTATCCCATGCCAGAATATCTGTTGGGTTTTGGCGAACCAGTCCCATCGCATAATCATATGCGTTTTCCAGTTCGCGATTCTGCGCAGCCCAAATTTTCGCCTGTAATGAAATTACTTCGCCATCAATCAGGTTTAATTTAGACACCTCGCGTATATCTTTCTGTGCGTCCTTGATATCGCCAAACGCAAAATTTATTTGCGCGCGATTTTTTATAAAAAACGCCCTGCCCGCTTCGTTCAGATTGTCGTTATTCAGCGCGTCTTTTACAATACGCATTGCTGCACGACGATTCCCATGCTTTATATGATATGCAATCGCCTGGTTGGCCGCCGGTACAAACAGTGGATATTCGCGCAATATTTTTTCTAGTTCGCGTATATCTTTGTTTTTATCTGCCATTCTCAACCGTGCGAATGGATAAAACGGACTGTCGCTTTTTATGTTGGAAAAGAATTTTTCATAATCGCCAACATTGTTATAAAAATACTGTCCCAGATAATAATCCAGTGTATTGTTGTTGGCTGCAAAATCCGGTGCAGTCACCTGAACAAATCGCAACAACAGCATTGCCAAATCTGAATACATCATAATCTGTGTGTGCGAAATATTTTGTACCAAACTGAACGCCAAAGCATTCGCATAACCGCTGAACACGGACCAGTCTGGGAATTTATCATATCCCATCATAAACATGCCACCTGGTCGTGATGTAAAGTCTGCCTGCAGTGCGTTTGCCCGGTCTGGCATATTGTGATGTTTATAAAATGACATTATGTAAATATAGTCATTTATATTCATAAAATCTGCTGTGACCTTCTCAAAATTTTCTGCTGCCTTTTCTGCGTCACCCAGTTCTGCATAAATCTGGCCACGCACAAACGATTTCCAAGACTGGTTTGTTGGCAGTTTATCTATAAACTTAAATGTATTTGTACGCCAATCATTCGCAATTGCCGGCCAAATGCGCAGTGGCGCCGCCAATGCAGATTCGTCTGTCTTGTGGCGGTTGTGTAATTCTTTCCAGTTGTTATTTTTTACCAGATATGCGTCATAAATGATGCGCGCAGGCATTGTCTTTTCAGATTTTAACAGGTGTGCATCAAATGGCATGCGCCCTGACAAGAAATCAGATATATATATAGTGCTTTGAACGATTGGAAATTGTTCGTTCGTCAGATTTTTTGCAAATTCACGCGCGCTGTCAAAGTCATTGACATATATCGCGTGTTGCGCCGCCAGAAACGCACCAAATCGTGATGCGGGGAACTGGTATTCCGATTCTTGCGATTGTTTAACTGTGTGATTCCATATTGCGCCACCTGTGACTGCGACGATGGCCAATAAACTTGCGGTAATAAAAATTCTTTCTATTTTTCTCATGACTATGCTAGAATAACGCTTATGAAGAACAATGTCAAATTTGAACAGTATGCAAAATTACTGCGCGACTGGTCTGGGCGAATGAATTTGGTCGCCCCCAGCACATTAAACGATATAGAAACGCGTCATATTGCCGATTCTGCACAATTGGCGGATGTTTTGCCACCAGATGTAGAAATTATTGATTTGGGCAGTGGTGCTGGCTTTCCTGGGGTTGTTTTGGCGATTTTAGGCTGGCGTGTTACATGTATTGAATCTATTGGTAAAAAAGTTGCCTTTTTATCGGCGGTCAAACAAGAATTAGGATTAGATAACCTGACAATTTATCATGGTCGCGTAGAAGATTATGTCCGGCATTTACCGGCCAAAACGAATAATTTTGTATTTACTGCACGCGCCTTTGCGTCGCTTACCAAAATCATGGATTATGTTGCGCGAACAAAATACCGGCTTTTTTTACTAAAAGGCCGGGAAATAGAATCTGAAATTGCCGATGCAAAACGCAAATATAAATTTGATTATGATTTAACACCGTCTAAAACGGGTGATGGTTATATAATTTCTGTGCGTTTTTGCCGGTAATTTCACATGAAATATAAATTAATTTGTTGATAAAACTGCAAAAAAACAAAAATGTTCAAAAACACCGGTAAAGGCCGGTGTTTTTATTGCTGTTTGTGGCGTGTATTATTTCACATGAAATAATTTGTATTGTATTGTTTTTAGGTGGTTTTTGTTGTTTTGTTTTTAATTTCTTGACCGAATCGGTCGGTTTTTATATCGTAAAAGACGATAAAAGTACATGGAAAGGGAATATGACACACATTATTGCATTTGCAAATCAAAAGGGCGGGGTGGGTAAAACCACAACTGCAATTAATATTGGTGCGTCTTTGGCGGCGATTAAAAAGCGGGTTTTGCTGGTTGATTTAGATCAACAGGGTAATGCCGGAACCGGTCTGGGGTTTGAGCGTGCATCCCACCGTCAAAGTGTTTATGGTGTTATTATGGGGACAGCGAATGTGGCTGATAATATACTCAGTACCGCTGTCCCTGGCTTGCACTTGTTGCCATCGTCCCAGGCGCTGGCTGGTGCAGATATTGATTTGCTGGATATGCCAAATCGCGAATATCGTTTGCGTGATGCTTTGCAGCCGGTGTTGGATTATTATGATTACATTCTGCTGGATTGTCCGCCTGCTTTGGGGTATTTAACTATTAACGCGCTGACGGCGGCAGATTCTGTTGTCGTGCCATTGCAGTGCGAATTTTTTGCGCTTGAAGGGGTGCAACAGTTAACGGATACAATTTCTGTTGTGCGCGACAAATGGAATCCAGGACTGGAAATATTGGGTGTTTTGTTAACTATGTATGACAAAAGATATGGTGTCACCCGCGCTGTTGATGACGATGTGCGTGCAACATTTGGTGATACTGTGTTTAAAACGGTTGTGCCACGAAATGTCCGCGTGTCTGAGGCGCCCAGCCATGGCAAGCCGGCACTGTTTTATGATTTTAATTCAACCGGGGCCCAGGCATATCTGCGTGTCGCGACCGAGGTTGTACAACGAACCACAGGGGGAACTGATGGCGAATAAATTTGGATTGGGGCGTGGATTGGCAGATTTACAGAATGCACGTGGTGTTATACCGGATATTTCTTTGTTAACACCATCTGAACGCGTTGTTGTAAAACAGGTGCCGTTGGCGCAGATTGGTGCAAACCCTGACCAACCGCGCAAGACATTTACAGAAAACGAATTGGCTGAATTAGCTGCTTCTATCCGTGAAAAGGGTGTGTTACAACCAATATTGCTGCGCAGTGTATCAGGTCGTCCGTATATGTATGAAATTGTTGCGGGCGAACGCCGTTTTCGTGCATCTAAATTGGCGGGCAAGACGGAAATCCCTGCCTTGATAAAAACGATTGATGATGATAATGCGCGCGAAATTGCATTGATTGAAAATGTTCAGCGTGAAAATTTAAACCCAATAGAAGAGGCTAACGCCTACAAAAATCTTATGGAATGTTGCGATTATGAATTGCCAGATGTTGCGCGTTTAATTGGTAAATCGGAAAGTTATATTCGCAATATGTTGCGCTTAACATCATTGCCTGATTCTGTGCAACTTTTGGTGGGGCAGGGTGAATTGTCTGCGTCCCACGCGCGAACAATTGCGGTTGCCCAAAATCCAGAAGAATTGGCGCATAAAATCATTTCAGAAAAGTTATCGGTTGCAGATACTGATAAATTGGTAAAGTCTGCACCGCGTGCACAAAATACACGAAAACATACGCAAAAAACAATTGAAGTATCTGCTGTTCGTGATATGGAAAATAAAATCAAATCCGCCCTGAGGGTTGATGTTAAAATATCACAACGCCGTGGTGGGGCAGGGCAGGTTGTGTTATCTTTTGTTTCACGCCCTCAGTTAATTGAGTTGGTTGAAAAATTGACCAAATAAAAATGTTCAAAAAAGCCGGCAAATACCGGCTTTTGTTTTGTGTAAAAACGATAAATAAAAATGTTAAAAAATACCGGCTTTTGCCGGTCTTTTTATCGTTTTTTTGATTTAAACAGATTCAATACGGTGTTTATATCTTTTTTTATACTTTGCACGACACGTCGATTTGTTTCGTTAAATGTATATCGGGCTTCTTCTTGTCCTGCCTGTATAACCAAATCTTGTCTAATGTCTTTTAATGGTCGTGGTGTACCATTTTTGTCGCGCCATGGAACGGTTATTTTCTTTCCTGAATTTTCGCCTAATGTCACATTTCCAAAAGAATCAAAGGCCATCAGAACGTGTGGTGGATTTCCTGGGGCCAGGAAACTAAATTGTGGTACGGGCGTATGATATGCGTTTTCTATGTTCTTTGCGCGCCCACCATCAAATAATGTTCCGGTTGAGAATTTTAAAACGATATTCCCATTTACAGACCATACGGTATTAGACAGATTTTCTTGCATATGTTCAGTGCTGGGACTGCCAAACAATACTATTTCGTGCATGTTTTTATATCTTTTGCGCAGTGTATCCAGCATTATTTCAAACATATCTGCATCGGGTCCGAACGAAGATATATTGATGACCAGGCTGCTGTTTTTCTGTCTTTGCGACATTTCGGTAATAAATTCAATATTCTTCTGCATCGCGTGCGGATGAAACCTGTCCAGTGACAGTGATACCTGCATTGGAATTAATCTAAAACTGCTGGTGCTGTGGGTGCTTAATACATCAACCAGGTCGCTAAAAATTGCGTCGCGCATTGGGGTAAATACCCAACCTGCATCTGTCTTGATGTCCACGCTGCATTTGTTGCCCAGGCCCATGTTCAGCAATTTTTTTGCATAGTTGGATTCGTCGTGGTATTTGTATGCACTCATAATTTCACCGCCTGTAAAGATCAAATCCTTGCTAAAATTTGGATCTTTTATGGCCTGGTTAATATAGTTTTCTATTATTGCCGACGGGATATAGTTTTTTGGCATATTTACGCCGGCTGATTCGCAACAATGTGGGCAATTGTTCCAACAATAATGTGTAGTCTTAAACACCATGGCATACGGCAGACTGTAAACCGCATTGGCCACATACGAGTGTTGCGAAAAAAAATCAAAAAAAATTTTTTTAATTCCTGACATGCACAAAAAATAGCACAAAAGAACGCTTTGTCAACAAAAAGATGTGCAGCATCCGGAAAAAAAACCGCCCGATTGGGCGGTTTTTTTAATCTTCAACAATTATTTAACTGTTGTTGTGGCGTTACGGTTCCATTTCCAAACTTCTTCACCAGAACCTTTTACCAATGGGCGTTCTTTACCATAACTGATTGTAGAAATGCGTTTTGCATCAATACCATCGTTTACGATAACTTTTTTTGCAGCATTTGCACGACGTGCGCCCAGGGCTAAGTTGTATTCTGTTGAACCACGTTCGTCGCAATTACCTGCGATTTGGATTTTAACATCTTCGTGGTTTTTCATATACAAAGCCTGACCCAACAGGTTGTTTTTTGCATCTTCTGTGATTTCAGATGAGTTGAAACCAAAGAACACGCGTTGATCGTTCAAATCCGCTGGTTCAACAATGGCAGAACCGCCACATGCAGCCAACAGGCCTGCAACACCAGCCAACAAAGCAAAGTTTTTAATTTTCATGAAAATACTCCCTTGAGTTTCTGTTGCTCGTGTTCTATTGTACAATAAAAGGTTTGAATTATCAAGGAAAAACAAAAATGTCTGATTATACCTTGCGTGATTTGGAATTGGCGGGTGTTTGTTGGGAATTGGCCGAATCGCCGATTTCAACACCTGTGGCTGACAAGAAAGAAGATATCATCGTGTCATCGCGTCCAAATGTCGCGACTGTTATGGCGGAAATAGGGCGGGTTGCCACATCAATTGTGCCACCTGTTGCGCCGGCGCAGACCATGTCTTTGGATACTGTGCGGGCCATGGCTTCGCGCCCAACAGATATGTCAACATTAAATCGTATGATTGATGAATTTAATCATCCGCTGCGTGCATCGGCAACAAATACGGTTTTGCCACATGTGGGGCAGGGCGATTTGATGATATTGACCGATATTCCATCATCTGACGATGATGCGACCGGCCAAATTTTATCTGGCGCGGCCGGCGAATTGATGGATAAAATGTTGGCGGCAATCGGCCTGTCGCGCGCAACTGTATCTATTTTGCCAATGGTCTTCTGGCGCACACCTGGTGGTCGCAGTCCGTCGCGCATGGAACTGGACCTGTCGCGTCCGTTTATTGACAGGGCAATTGAATTGCTGCGCCCGCGCGTTATTTTGACGCTTGGAACACTGCCCGCGACCGAGATGGCGTCCATAAACCTGGGCAAATCACATGGTGTGGCAACTGTTTTGGAAAATGGCATAACATTAATGCCGATTTATCATCCAAATTTCTTGATGTTAAAGCCGGCCGCCAAACGCGATGTATGGAATGCCCTGCAAAATGTGCAAAATATCTTGAAAAGTACCGAATAATAGTTAATAATTCGCGTATATTGTAACAAAGGAGCCTACAATTAAACCTACAATTAATCGTGATAATCGTCGCGACGCTGGTCCGCGTATGAATAACAAAATATTTGCAAAATCTGTCCAGGTTATCAGTGCAGATGGTCAGAATTTGGGCGTTATGCCCACCCCCCAGGCATTGCAAATGGCGCTGGATATGGGGTTGGATTTGGTTGAAATGAACGCGAATGGTGCTGTTCCAATTACCAAGATAATGGACTATGGTAAATTCAAATACGAACAGAAAAAGCGCGCGTCTGAGGCTCGCAAGAATCAAAAAACAACCGAATTAAAAGAAGTTTGGATAAAACCTTTTATTGAAGAAAATGATTTGAATATCAAATTGAAAAAGGTTTTTGAATTCTTGGCCGAAGGGAACAAGGTTAAAATTTCTGTTATGACCAAGGGTTCTAAAAAGGTTTTGGCGCGTGGCAAGGATGCAGTGCCTGAATTATTTGCCCGCATAATTGATATTATTGGAGATAAGGGAAATCTGGAATCAAAATCAAAACCAGATGAACGAACCAAGTCAATTATTGTTGCGCCTGCAAAATAAGTAATTAAACCGCCATTTACGGCGGTTTTTGTATTGGTTTATTGACCAAATAAAAAAATCCCCCCAGTCGGGGGAAATTTTTTAACCGTCCCTGTTGTTATGCAGGTGTAGCTGGTGACACGGGCTGTGTTGGCTGTGTTGGCTGTTCCGGCTGTTCCGGTTGAACAGGTGCGGTCACCTGGGTCAGTTCATTAATCAAGCCCTGCAATCTGTCTGCTGTTTCTGTGTTATTTAATGCAATCGCGATTGTGTATGCAGATTCTAAATCTGTGCGCGCTGCATCCACATTGCCTATATTTAAATTCAATGCCGCAGACTTTTCAAAGTAATTCATTGCATTATTTGACAATGCTTCGCGTTCTTCCAGTGTTGGTGCCCCCTGAATCTGTTCAGAAATAACACGAATTGCAGACGAATAATCATTAATTGCTTCGGCATAGTTTCCAATTGCGGTATACGCTTCGGCGCGTTCTGCATAAACCACTGGGTCAACAGTACCTTCTGGGCGTGCCAAAGAATTTGTATAGTCTGCAATTGCACCTTCCCAATTCTTTAACCACAGATTCAACTGACCGCGTTTTGCATACAGATTGCGCATCTGCAACATTGGGCTGGGCTTTTGTGCGTTTGCAGCCAATGCGTTGTTAATATCAACCAATGCGGCATTGTAATCTTCCAGGCGTGTATTCAGCAAAGAGCGATCATAATATGCAACCGCATTCGCTGGGTCTTTGTACAGTGCGGTGTTAAAGTCATCCATTGCTGCGCGATAGTTGCCAGACTGCATCTGCGCTTCGCCACGCAGGATATATGTATCCACAGATGCGGCGCCTGCATCAATTGCGGCTGTCAAATCAGCGATTGCTTCATCAATATTTCCTGCAACTAATTTTTCACGACCTTTTTCATAGTAATCAGCGGCCTGCATCAATACTTCTTCTGTAATTTGAACTTCGTTTGTATTTGGTGCTTCGTTATGTGAACGGCCCAAGATATAAAAAGTTGCCGCGATAAAGAATAAAATTATAAACCAATACACATAAATAGACAGTGACCATGGATTGGCGCATGTCTTTTTTGCATTAACATTTACGGTTGGTTTAGATGCCACAGGGCGCACTTTTGCGCGGTTTTTCTGATTGTTTTTTTTGAATGATGTTTTTTTCATATAAAACTCCCTTCCTTTTAGTAAGAATATTAGAGAGTTTTTAACATTTCGTCAATTGTTTTCTGTGATATTTTTTGAATTTTTCCAACAGCCAGTTTTCCTAAACCAATATTCCCAAACGAAACGCGGTGTAATTTGCGCACCGGGCACCCGCATGCACGCAGCACAATTCGCACTTCGTTCTTTTTACCTTCGGTTATTGTCACGCGCAGGTTATTATTTCCCAACTCTTCAATTTTCATTGGTGCATATTTAATCCCATCAACGGTTATGCCACTTTTTGCGCGCGCCAGCCCGGAAAAATTATTTCCATTAACAGTTGCAATATATGTGCGCGGAATTTCCGAAGACGGCAGTGTTAATTTTCGCGCCAAATCTCCATCGTTTGTCAGCAACAGTAATCCTGTTGTCTTGTAATCCAGTCGTCCAACATATTTCAGATTTTTGTATTCATCAGGCAAACAGTCATATATTGTTTTGCGCCCCTGTGGGTCACGCGCAGTTGTCATTGTGTTCAGCGGTTTATGAAATGCATACAGTTCTGTTTCCTGTTGTGCGCGGAGCTGCACACCATTTATTTCAACCATGTCACCGCTTTCTATAAAAAATACAGGTGTTGTAACTGTTTCTCCATTAACCGTGACATGCCCACTTGCAATCATTTCTTCGGCCACGCGCCGTGATGCGAATCCACAATCTGCGATAAATTTTGCAATTCGTACCGCCATACTATTTCACCACCCGTGCAATTGCGACCACTGCGGCGACTTCTGCCCGCAGAATTGTTTTGCCTAACGAAATACCACGCGCCCCCGCTGCATCCAGGGCAGAAAATTCATCATCTGAAAATCCACCTTCGGGTCCAACCAGAATTGATTTTGCGTCCCCCGCGTCATAATCTGTTGCATGGCCATATGCTGCGCGTTCATCTGCAAATACAATGTTTGATAAATCCAGTTCTGAAAACTTAATCGGCGGCAGGATTTTTGGCACACTGTTCCGGTTAGATTGTTCTGCGGCTTCTACCACGATTTTAACCATACGGGTCCAGTTTATATGATTTGCATTCGTGCGTGCTGTTATAACCGGCTGAAAGGTTGCGATACCCATCTGTGTTGCCATATTTAATAAATCATCTGTCTTTTTTATTGGCGCAAACATCAGTGTAAAATCATTTGATGGGTCGGCATGCTCTGTCTGTTCCCCGATATTCAACACACGCCCATCATCTGACAGGGTGGCGTGAAATTCATTTCCGCCACCAAACGCCAGACATTGATTTGTTCGCATTACACGCGTCAGGTAATGCATTGTTCCCCGGTCAACAGGTATTGCCATACCGGTTGATAAATTATCGCCCATAAAGATGCGTGGTATATTTTTCATAAATTTGTATTTCCTGATTTATAAAATATGTTTTTTCTGATATAATCATATCACTATGGCAGCTAAATTCAACTTTTTATCCGCATCAGGCAAAGGCAAGGGCGTCAGCATATTTCGTTCCAGTGCCTACAAAGAACATGAACGCACCCCCTTGGCGCGTGAATTTTGGTCAATTCGCTGGTCTGTTATAACATGGATTATCGCGGCATTAATGTTTGCGGCGGCGTTTCCTGTTGAACATATTTGGCGATATGGCTGGTCACCTGCGACCCAGCATTGGATTACAATATATCTGCAAAACATGATGGCCAGTTTTGGCATGTCCGTTTTGGCCGAGGTTCCATCTTGGATATTGCGTTGTATTACGCATCCTGATTATGCGTGTATAACACCATTGTTGCCCTTGATTGGATATTTCTTTATATCTGACGCGACTATGTCAGATGAATTTAACCCACACAGCAAGGATAAATTTGAAGAAAAAACCGCGCGCAAGGCTGATGTTGCAGACATCAAAAAAATGGGCGACGACCACAATAACAAAGAAGGTCTGTTTGGCGGATTTATGATGGTTCTGGGCTATTTTAAAAGCAAGGCCCTGAAAATGGATACATGCCTGTCTGCATTGCTGTTGGCACCTGCTGGTGCTGGTAAAACCCAGGGTGTTGTGATTCCGACAATTGTTGGTTGTGACAATGTATCAATGATTGTAAACGACCCAAAGCCTGAATTGTGCCATGACACATCTGCATATCGTGCAACGGTTGGGCCGGTATTTATATTGAACTGGGCGGCGCGTGACGAACCAGAAAACGGTATTTATTATCCGGCATGGAATCCGTTGTCGCCGGAAAACCTGCCTGATTCTGCCGAAGAACGCAGCACATATATTCAGGTTATCGTAAATGCAATTATTGAAGAAAATGCCAAAGACCCGCACTGGTCAAACACTGCGCGCGCAGCATTGACTGGGTTTATCAATTTTATTGTGTCCAAGGTTGAACGTGCCAAGGCAAATGATTATTTCTATGCTCGCCTGAAAAACGGCACATTTGATTCCCAGGATGCGGCGGTCTTGATGGATTATTATATGACAATGACATCCGACCCGAATGCATACGCGGCAATGGCATTATTGCAACAGGGAAAATTAAATATAAATAACTATGTTCATGTCGGGTCGTGGGGTGGGCTGCCCGCCGAATGGCATGGTGGCGAAGCGTCAATCCCAATGTTCCTGGCATGGTATGTAGAAGGCCAGATTAAGGTTGCCCAACAAATGGAAGAACGCAAACGCCAGGGTGACCAGATGGTAATGATGGCAGACCCAATGAAGGATTTCCTGAACGAAGCAGTAAACGAAGCGCAATTATACGCATACGACAGTGATGCTGTATCTGCCCTGATTAATTTGGCAAATACACCCGACAAAGAACGTGGGTCTGTTATCTCAACAATGAATGCCGGGTTAAATATTTTCCGTCATCCTGCGGTAAACAAACACACACGCCATTCTGATTTGCACTTTGGTGATTTGCGTGGCATGAAAGACCCCCGCGATGGCAAGGTAAAACCTGTGACAGTCTATCTGTCAATGAATGTTGCAGACGCACCCGCCTTCAGTGCGATTACCAGTATGTTTATTGAACTGCTGTCAAATTTCTTGATTGCGAATAAACCGGGTAATGTAAATCACGGACAGAAACTGGGGCCATACCCAACATTGTTCGTGTTGGACGAAATGCCAACCATGAATAAGTTAGAGGCTGTTATCCGTGGTCCTGCCGTTGGTCGTGGACAAAAGGTGTCTTATATGATTGTTGGCCAGGACATCAGTCAGATTGCCGAAAAATATGGTGACAAGGCGGCCGAAACCGTTATCGCCAACAGTGCGGCCAAGATTATCCTGCGCGTAAATGATCCATCAACCGCAGAACGTTTTGTGCGTATGATTGGCAAAAAGAAAACCAAGAAAAAGGAAAAGGGCCCTGATGGCAAAGATACCGAGGTCACCAAAGAAGAAGATCTGTATTCGCCAATGGATTTAATGACGCTGCCAATGGGTAAACAGATTATTGTTTACCAGGGACACTATAATCGCCCGATTGAGGCTGACGGTGAATGGCACTTCCTGCGCAAGACCAAGGTTCAAATTGAAATCAACGACAAGGTTAAAATGGGTGGCACCACACCAATACCGGAATACTTGGTGCCAAAACACCACCATGCATTGCGTTATCCGGGTGCGCCGCGCATATACGACCCCCAGACAAAAACGGTCAAAGATTTGGCATAAAAAAATCCCCAAACGGGGATTTCTTTTATTTATTTGGTATAATTTTAATTTCAACACGACGATTTTGCGCGCGACCATTGGCTGTGTCGTTTGACGCAATTGGATTAGAAGACCCCAATCCCAAAACTTCAAATCGTGATGATTTTACCCCCTGACCCTGCAGGTACGACGCAACAGAATTTGCGCGTTCGCGTGACAGGTCCAGATTGTATTCTGCGCTGCCTGTGCTGTCTGTGTGGCCAGACACCATAACGGTTGAATTGCTGTATTTGTTCAACACCTTGGCGACCGAGTTCAACACAGAATAAAACGATGAATTAATATCTGCAGAATCTGTTTTAAATGTGATGTTGCCTGGCATAATCAGGCGAATACTGTCGTCGCTTTCCACAACCTGCACACCGGTTGACACCAGTTCTGCGCGCAGTTCTGCCGCCTGGGCGTCCAGATAATAACCAACACCACCACCCAGTGCCGCACCCCCCAACGCACCTACCAATGCTCCCTTGCTGCTTTGTGTGCTGCCAATCAGTGCACCGGCGGTTGCGCCAATTGCGGTACCCCATGTTGCCTTGGCAGTTTGGGTTTGGCCGGTATATGGGTTTACCGTTGTGCATCCTGAAACAATTGCAGTTAATGCGAATATGGATACTAATTTTTTCATCCTTTTCCCCTTTGTTTTGTTATTCTGGTTTGTATTCTAAACTATATTTTTTCAAAACACAAAAAAAACCGTCCGTAACGGACGATTTTTTTATCTGGTCCTAGATTGTGCACCTTTGAACGCCTGTACTTTTAAGGAATCGGCCTTGGTTGTAATCTTTTCCTTTTTGACGGGTTTACAGTCCTCCAGTGTTGAACCGCGATTACATGAATGTACCTGCGAAACCAATCCTGCGCTGATAAGTATTGCAATCAGTATATGGAACAGTTCTTTTGCTTCTTGTTTTGTGTCTTTATTCATATTTATACACCATTTTTTGCATTAAAAAATCCGCCATTATGGCGGAAAAATTCTGGTGGGTGTTGAGGGACTCAAACCCCCGACCCTCTCGGTGTAAACGAG
>CALARG010000041.1 GCA_937888635.1 uncultured Alphaproteobacteria bacterium | reverse complement strand
GATACGCGATATCAATTCCAAATAAATCGGTCAGCATAATGTTAAAGCCCAATGTCGCACGGGGCGCCGCAATAACAACGCCGTTTGCGCCATCTGCGCCCTGAAATTCATATAAACCGACGGCGGCACCAATCCCCATATATGGAACAAATGTACGACGATATGTGACATCACCCGTCTGGACATAGCGGCGCGCAAAATCAAAATACAGCATACCGCCAATTGTGTTATATGTTGCAGAATGTTTATCCAGGTCAGAAAATTTAAAGAAACTATTTTGTAAATCAATTTCTGCGCGTACATAAGACGACAGGTTCCACCCCAGCCCAATCTGGGTTGTATAACTGCCCGAAGATTCATATTCTTTGTCCTGGAATGATGCCTGGTCCGTGGCAAACCCCAGATTTAATCCACCACCAATGCGCATATACATAGATGCAGGAATAAACATTTGGGTGTCGTCATCAGATACTGCGCCGGCAAATTCATAAACTTCGGCCCCCAGTTCCCCAGGTGCTTCGTCAACAATAACCGGAATGGTTGTTTCGGCACTGATTAAGTCCAGACCGCGTCCAACCTCGCGCATGAATTTGGCATCGTCATAGTCGGCATATGCGTGCGTTGCACCACAGACCGCCAACAATAAACCCAGATATGATATTTTTCTCATTTTTTATCCCGCTGTGTTGATTTTATTTCATTGTTAAAAATTTTATCATAAATTGCAACTTGATTCCAGTCTGATTTATTCGTACCATATAGGTATGCGGAATAAAAACACAGATAATAAAATTGCATTGGTTGCCGGCGCACTGGATTTGCCGTTCTTTACACGCGACGCGTTAAGGCGCGCGGGTTGGGATGTGTTTGTTGTTGGATTAAAGAACTTTGTAAATCCGGCACTGAACCCAGATATTACAGTACGGCTGGGGGGCGCGGGGCGTGCGATACGCGAATTTAAACGGCGCGGGATAAAAAAATTGGTGTTTGTTGGGTCGTTGGGGCATCCGAACCTGAACGATTTGCGACCAGATTTGTGGACATTTATAACACTGATGAAAATTATGAAACATCAACGGGGGTATGATTCTATGGCAGTTGCATTGAACAGTGTTCTGGAAAAACAGGGATTTGAAATTGTTGCCGCCCAGGATTTGGCACCAGAATTGGCATTTGAAAATGCGGGTGTACAGACACGCGCAAAACCTGCAAAATCAGATATGGCAAATATAGAACGCGCGATTGAGGTTTCACACACCATCGGCGCGGCAGATATTGGCGCATCGGTCGTGGTTGATAAACAGGTTATCGCGGTTGAGGCCGCCGAAGGCACAGCAAAAATGCTGGAACGTGTGGTTGCGATGCGCGCAGGCAAAAAGAAATCCAGTGGCGTATTTGCCAAGATGACCAAACCAGGTCAGGATTTGCGAATTGACATACCTGCGATTGGGGTTGATACGGTAAATGCCGTGGCAGATGCAAACCTGCGCGGGATTGTGGTGAATACCAAGACCTGTTTTGTTGTGAACAAGCCCGCCGTTATCGCCCAGGCGAATAAACGAAAGATATTTATTGTTGCAGTTGATGAATAAAGAAATCCCCCGATTGGGGGATTTTTTTGTGGTTAGTGTAAGTTGTAAGTGGTTAGTAATTGTCCCTGTGGGGCAATGGATACCCGCCTGCGCTGGTATGACGGGATTCTTTTTTGCTGACACCTATCACTAACAACTTACACTAACAACTTATATTTATCTTTGCAATTGACATGGGTGTTAATTTTTTGTTAAAATATGTGTGAATCAACAGGGGAGTTGGCTTAGGGACGTAAGAAATCCCGTACGAAGGCTGTGTGGCAACACACTGATATCCGACTGTGGCAAAATAAAAGCAGCGCGTACGCGTAAAGACCACGTGGGTCATCCTTTCGTATGATTTTCTTAAAAGCCTGACCGTCAAAGTCCTTTGATGGTTTTTTGTTTAAACAAAAAAGAAAAGGAAAGAGAAAATGTTATCATACAAACTGAAACACCTGTGTTCGCGGGTAATCGCTTCGTTATCCGCGGTGGGGTTGATTTCCATCACCAACACAGGCAAGGCAAATGCTGCAACCTATGCAGGCGGTGCCACCGTTAAAAATACATACGTACAATCACAAACTTTCACTGCAAAGTATGAAACCCTAGCCACGTGCACTTCGGCGGGGGGCAATATAGAAAAAGCGATAGCTGGTGAACTTAACGGCGAAAGCGTATGTACATATATTTTGAAACCTGGATATGCTATGGTTGATCAACGCGGTGATTGTATCGGCAGCAGTGGAGACTATAAGACATTTGCGTTTGGGGCAAGTTGTACTGAAGATACATATAGCGGGGTATTGTTGTCATCATTCTTAGGCTCTTCTACTAGTGGCTCGGGGACTGCTGGCTCTGGTTATTCTGGCTCTAGCGAACATTTGGATGACGAAGTTGTGGCATACTATAACAGCGCAAACAATACCGATCTTCAGTACGCTTATGTTGTTACAGTAAAAGATGACGGTAGTGGCAAGGCACTTTTGAATACTAACAATATAGTAGCACGCGCTATCAGAGTTAACTTTAACTGCGGGGCTGGTACGGCGCCTGCATCGGGTTCTGGGACAGGATTTGCATATGTACGATATGGCAAAGACATGGTGTTGCCAGCTGCAAACATGTGTACCCCGCCAAATGGACAGAAGTTTACTTCATGGTCTGGCTCTCTGTAAAAATACCTATCAAAAAAAACGCCCAAATTATTGGGCGTTTTTTGTTTGTAATTATTTATTCTTACATCATTCCTGGCATTGCGCCTGGCATTTGTGGGTTGGACGCCTTGTCTTCGGGGATTTCGGTCATGACCGCGCCCGTTGTCAGCATTATGCCCGCCGTTGATGCCGCCGCCGATATGGCGGTTTTTACAACCTTGGCCGGGTCAATAATACCTGCGGCAATCATATCAACATATTCGCCGGTTTGGGCATTATATCCGAAATTGTATTCGGATGATTCCATAACCTTGCCCACGACAATTTCGCCAGAAACGCCCGCGTTTTCGGCAATTTGTGCACACGGCGCAATAATCGCACGACGAACGATATCAATACCGACATCTTGGTCATTATTTATGCCATGCAGATTTTCCAGTGCACGAACCGCACGAACCAGTGCAACACCACCACCGGCAACAATACCTTCGGCAACGGCGGCGCGGGTCGCGGCCAGTGCATCGTCAACACGGTCTTTCTTTTCTTTTACTTCAACCTCGGTCATGCCGCCAACCTTGATAACGGCAACGCCACCGACCAATTTTGCCAATCTTTCTGACAACTTTTCACGATCATAATCACTGGTTGTTGTGGCGATTGCATTGCGAATTTCATCTGCGCGCGCAACAATTGCCGCACCATCACCACCGCCATGCGCCAACAGTGTTGAATCCTTGGAAACAACAACCTTTTTCGCAGTCCCCAGTACCGCAGGTGTGATATTTTCAAATGTCATACCCATGTCATCACTGATTACCGTTGCGCCGGTTATGATTGCGATATCTTTTAACATTTCTTTGCGACGATCGCCAAAGCCCGGGGCCTTGACCGCGCAAACCTTTAGTCCGCCACGCAGACGGTTCAGGACCAATGTTGCCAAGGCTTCGGATTCTACATCTTCGGCGATAATTAATAATGGTTTGCCAGATTGTGCAATCGGTTCCAAAATTGGCAACAGTGCCTGCAGGCCTGTGATTTTCTTTTCAGAAACCAAAATTTGCGCACCATCCAATTCGGCCAACATTTTTTCACTGTTGGTGACGAAATATGGCGACATAAAGCCCTGGTCAAATTGCATACCTTCAACCACATCAATTTCTGTGTCCAGACCTTTGGCTTCTTCAACGGTTATAACACCTTCTTGGCCGACGCGCGCCATGGCATTTGCAATTTTTTCGCCGATATCAGAATCAGAATTTGCAGAAATAGTTGCAACCTGGGCAATTTCTGCACTGTCGCGTACGGGGCGGGCATGCGCATCAATATCTGCGACAACCGCATTTACCGCCATGTCAATACCGCGCTTGACATCCATTGGATTCATGCCGGCCGCGATTACACGACGACCTTCGCGAATTAACTTCTGTGCCAATACGGTTGCAGTGGTTGTACCGTCACCGGCATCATCACCGGCTTTTTTAGCAACCTCTTGTACCATGCGGGCACCGATATTTTCGCCTGGGTCTTTTAATGATACCGCGCGGGCAACGGTTACGCCGTCTTTGGTCGCGACCGGTGCGCCATACGATTTTTCAATTACGACCGTGCGCCCCTTAGGTCCCATGGTGATTTTTACAGCGTTTGCCAATTTATCAACACCCGCCGCCAATTTATCTGTATCAAAAACAATTTCTTTTGCCATTTTGTGTCCTTATTCAATAATTCCTAAAATATCTGTTTCTTTGATTAAAACATAGTCGCGACCTTCTAATTTAATCTCGTTCGCAGACGATGCCCATTTTGCAAATAAAACAACATCATTTTCTTTGACCGCAACTGGAACTAATTTGTCGCCGTTATATACACCGGCCCCCGTCGCAATTACACGACCACGAACAGGCTTTTCACGCGCATTATCAGGAATAATAATTCCGCCAGCGGTTATATTTTCTTCTTCTATTCTTTCCAGCAGAACATAATTGTGCAATGGTTTAAACATAAATAAAACTCCTTTGATAAACCTGTACGACTGATATAGTCTAAAAATTATTGATTTCAAGTCTGTATTTTAATATGCTGAAAATGAAAAACAAGGGGAATAAAAAGATGTACGATACAAATAATGTCTTTGCAAAAATGATACGCGGTGAAATTCCAACGAACAAGATTTTTGAAAACGATTTCGCAATGAGTTTTCATGATATTAATCCTATGTTTGAAACGCATGCATTGGTTATACCCAAAGGACCGTATCAAAACATACTGGATTTCGCAAAAAATGCCACCCCAGATGAACAGGCAGGATTCTGGGAATGCTTTGCAAAAACAGCAGACATGTTGGGCATTGAATGCGAATTTAACTGTCTGGCGAACGCAGGGGCAGATGCACCGTTTGTAAAGCAATCTGTATTTCATTTTCATTTGCACCTGGTTGCGGGTGCAAAAACCGCAGCGTTCAAAAACCTGATTGCCGAGATTGAACAATAATCATGCGCATAAATGTCCGTGTTATTCCGCGTGCTAAACTTAATCGGGTTGAGGTTCAGCCCGATGGTACAGTGCGCGTACATACAACAACCGCCCCCACAGATGGCAAGGCAACGGCGGATGTGATAAAAATGCTGGCGGAACATTATGGTGTCCCAAAGACCAGCATTAAATTAATTCGTGGCGCGACATCACGCGACAAAGTGTTTGAGATTTAATATTTCAGGATTTGCTTTTTTAATTCCGCAACTGTTTCTGCACTGAATATGTTATAGTTGTCTGTTTTTACAACAAAGCCGTTCTTTTTCATGTGCCGTATCAAACGCGTTAGTGGATTCCAAAAGCCATTTGTATTTAAAAAAAACAGTGGCTTGTCCGTTTCGCCGATTTGCTGCATTGTTAAAATATCGGTCAATTCATTCAATGTGCCAATGCCACCCGGCAAAATAATAAAGGCATCTGATTCGTTAAACATGATTTGTTTGCGTTCGTTGACACCGTCTACAACCTGGACTTCAATTTCTTCGTGGGCAGGTTCTTGCATTGCGATAACATCATCGGTTGAAACACCGATAACCGTCCCGCCGTTCTTTAATGCAGCCGTCGCAACCGTCCCCATTAATCCAACATCGCCACCACCAAAGACCATGCGAATACCATTCTTGGCCAGCATACGACCAACCGCTGTGGCGTCGCGCCGAAACTGGGGGTCTGTTCCCATTTGATGACCACAATAGACTGCAATAGATTTTAAATTAGATGCCATTTCTTTTTCCCTTTATTTTTGTAAATTATAGCATAAAATACACACACAATGAATGAAAAGTTTTTGGATTTTGTTCGTGCTTTTTCTGATAAACCCATTGCGGTTGCGGTCAGTGGTGGTGTTGATTCAATTTGTTTGTTGCATTGGTTGGCGGGTCTAAAAATGAATATCACTGCATTGCATGTGCACCATCACCTGCGCGACGCCGCCGATACTGAGGCACAGTATGTCGCAGACACATGCAAACAGTTGAATATTCCGTATCAGATATTTCACTGGGAACACAACAATCCCACCACCGGTATTGAGGCCGCCGCCCGCACCGCACGATATAAACTTATGACTGATTTTTGTCGTGATAATGAAATCAGCATTTTAATGGTGGCACATCAGGCAGATGACCAAATTGAAACCTTTTTGATGAATCTGGGGCGTGGCAGTGGGGTAAGTGGATTGGCCGCGATGCGTGATATATCATATCGTGACGGGATTAAAATTGTGCGGCCTTTGTTGCGGGTATTTAGGCGCGAATTAATTGAATACTGTGACGCAAATAACATTAAATTTTTTTCAGACGAAATGAATTTTGACGATAAATATACGCGCGTAAAAATTCGTCAGAATCGGCATTTATTGAACGATAAACTGGGGATTACAGATGCACGCATTTTGTTGGCGATTGAAAACCTGGGGCGGGCGCGCGACGCATTAGATGGCGATGTCGGGGCGCGGGTAAAATCTGTGATGTATGATGGATATGCGCTGTTTGGGGATTCTTTTCTATTTGACGTGCCGCGTGATATTGGTCTAAAGTGTTTGGGCATGTTGATTCAAATTATCGGGGGGGATGATTATCAGCCACGCTTGAATTCGTTGACTTTTGCACTAAGTAAACTGCAATCGGATTGCAAGTTTACATTGGGACACTGCACAATTCGGCGACATAAAAGTCAGATTTTAATCGTTCCAGAAGGTGCAAAAACAAGTATCAGGAAAAAAAATGAAAAAATTAAAAGACTTCAAAAATTCAAACAAAAACAATAACACAAATGCAAAAAAACGTGATGCTGCGTCATGGGCGATTATGATTTTTGCCGCGCTGTTTATCGCGATGATGGGGCGCGTATTTATGTATGGTGGAACAACACCTGTTATGCCGGGCGCGCAAAATGTGAATATTTCACGTCCGGTTGAATTGTCTTTTTCTGATGTGCTGCGCCGTGCAGACGAAATAAAAACAATGACCATAAATGGAAACGATGCAACCGGTACATTGGCAGATGGTACAAAATACACTGCAACAATTACATATGATCCGGAAATGTTGGCAAAACTGGCCGATGCGGGTACCGCAATTACAATTGATACATCGCGCGGTTGGTTTGATACAATTGCAACATTTGCGCCATTGGCGTTGACACTGTTGTTCATATTCTGGATTCTGCGCGGGTTTCGTCGCGGGGGCGCGGCCGGCGGAATCAGCCGCAGTCTGATTGGGCAAAACCCAACAAAAATCGCAACAGGTAAACCAAAGACAACATTCAAAGATGTTGCAGGCATTGATTCTGAAAAACAAGAACTGGCCGAAATTGTGGATTTCTTGAAAAACAAAGATAAATACAAATCACTGGGGGCGCGTGTGCCACGCGGTGTACTGTTATCTGGTCAACCAGGTACAGGTAAAACACTGTTGGCGCGTGCAATCGCAGGTGAAGCAGATGTTCCATTCTTTGCGGCATCGGGGTCTGACTTTTCAGGTATTATTGTTGGATTGGGTGTTGCGAAAATCAAAGAAATCTTTGAAATGGCAAAACGCAATGCGCCATGTATATTGTTCATTGATGAAATTGATGCAATTGGGCAAAAGCGCTCTACCCATTCATATAATGACCAAGATCGCGAACAGACCTTGAATCAATTGCTGATTGAAATGGACGGTTTTGCAAATGACACGGGCATTATCGTTATTGGCGCAACCAACCGCGTAGATATGCTGGATGCGGCACTGTTGCGACCGGGGCGCTTTGACCGCCAGGTTTATATTGAATTGCCAGATATGGCGGGGCGTCGTGAAA
>CALARG010000040.1 GCA_937888635.1 uncultured Alphaproteobacteria bacterium | reverse complement strand
GTTGCCAATTGATTTGATGGTGCGTACCAGCAATGAAAACAGAATTTCAAACTTTCTGTTGTGGAAATTGGCGTATGCAGAATTGTTGTTCTTGCCAGAACATTGGCCAGATTTGGTAAAAAATGAAAAACTGTGGCAACATGTTTTGGATGAATTTTCAAAACGCAATCGTCGCTTTGGCGGTGGCAAAAAGGCAAATTATACAGGTAAGAAATAAAGGCAAAGGAAGGATACTATGTCAAATACAACCAAAAGAATTATTGCAGCAATCATTATGGCAATGGTCGCAGTCGGGGTTGGTGTGTTGCAACACTGGGGCTATGATGCGGTTAAATGGGCCGGCGTGGCAATTGTTATTGCAATGATTGCGGAATATTTGTTGTGTCTGCGTCGCGCAGACCGTGCAACCGTTCGGGGTGGCAAATGGGTGTTTGGCGGATTCTTGGCATGGTTGTTCGTGATGCTGGCTGCGATTTGGGCGGTTGGCACACGACCATGGATTGTATTGCTGTTATTACTGATTATATGCAGCGCAGATATTGGCGCATGGTTCTTTGGGCGACTGATTGGTGGCGACAAAATGTGGGAACGCATGTCGGCCGGCAAAACATGGTCGGGTCAAATCGCAGGGATTCTGTGCGGTACATTTGCAGGTGTGATGTATGGCCTGTTGGGGGCGGATATATTTATGCCACAACTGATGTGGATTGGTATCAGTGTATCGTTAATGTCACAGTATGGCGACATCACCGCCAGTTGGATTAAACGCAAACTGGGTATAAAAGACTTTGGCACAATTTTGCCGGGGCATGGCGGAATACTGGACAGATTTGATGGTTGGATTTATGCGCTGCCGATTGTTTGGCTGGTGATGTTATAAGGTTTTTTGATAAAGGAAGGGCAAAGGTATGCAGATTTTGTTGACGATTGTTGCATTGTTGGTTGTTCTGGGGATTGTTGTATTTGTTCATGAACTGGGGCACTTTTTGGCGGCGCGTTGGGCCGGGGTTCGCGTTGATACTTTCTCCATTGGGTTTGGACCTGCGATTGTAAAATGGCACGATAAACGTGGCACATTGTGGAAGATTGCGTGTTTACCACTGGGGGGGTATGTTTCCATCTATGGCCAAGAAGATATGTTCAATCGCAAAAAGTATGCAGAACTGTCTGCGGAAAAGAAAAAGGGACATTATTTATCTGCACCTGCGTGGAAGCAATTTATTATTATTGCGGCAGGTGTGTTTATGAACTTTGTTCTGGCGTGGGGGATTTACACTTCACTGTTTATGTTCCAGCCACGTTTGGTTGCAAATTCCCAATTACCAGTTATTGGTCAGGTTATTCAGGAATCGGTTGCGTTCAAGGCCGGCGTTAAACCAGGTGACACAATCGTTCGTATTGATGATGAAAAAATCACAAACTGGGGCGAAGTTATTTTGGCCAAAGAATTGGCATCAAATCGCGATGCAGATGTTTTGATTGTACGCGAAGACAAATTGGTAAATGTGAAATTAAGTCCTGCAGAACGGTGGGGAATGGTTGCCGATGGCAGTAAAAAGGCCGACCCAGAACGCCAGGGGCTGTTCCGTGCAATGTATTCAGGTGCACGCAAGACATACTATGAATCAAAAACATTGTTGGTTGTGCTGAAACAAATTGTGACGGGGGAACGGTCTTCAAAACAGTTGGGGTCTTTTATCACAATTGCAGAATATTCAGGTGCAGCGATGGCGGCGGGATTCTTTACACTGCTTAGTTTAATTGCATTGTTGTCTGTTAATTTGGGAATATTGAATTTATTACCATTGCCGGTGTTGGATGGTGGATATTTGCTGATTCTGATAATAGAAGGCATCACACGCCGTAAATTGCAAGGTCGCGCGATGGAGATTGCAATTATGGTTGGATGGATTTTCATATTTGGTCTGTTTATTCTGACCATGTGGAATGATTTGGCACGCGTGTTTGGTTTTTAATTGGATAAGGTTAATATGAAAAAAGTTTCATTATTTGCATGTTTGTTTGCAACAACCACCCTGCCCGCGATGGCGGCGGTGGTTTCGCGTATTGATGTAGATGGAAATCAGCGTATGGATGCGGAATCAATTCGCATATTGTCTGATGTGAAAATTGGCGACAATGTCGGCGAAGTACGCAGCAATGAAATTGCAAAAAAGTTGGAACAAAGTGGGTATTTTTCAAAAATCAGCGTTCGTATGACGGGCAACACACTGAAAATCAATGTGACCGAGGCACCAATTGTAAACATGGTGACAATTGAAGGCAACGACGAAGTTTCAACTGATGATTTGAAGAAAGAAATAAAAACCAAAGAACGCACATCATTTGATGCGTCTGTTATTGGGGCGGATGTGCAGCGCATGCTGACCATATACCAGCGCAAGGGGTTCTTTGGCACTAAGATTGAGCCACAAAAAATTGAATTAGATGATAATCGTGTAAATGTTGTCTATGAAATTACCGAAGGGCATCCAACATGGATAAGCGATATTAAATTTGAAGGCAATAAAAAGTTCAGTGACCGGACGCTGCGTGGGGAAATTCTGTCCCAGGAACATGCCTGGTGGCGTTTTATGTCACAGTTTGACACATTTGACGAAGACCGTATTCAATACGACGGTCAAATGTTGCGCCAGTTTTATTTGCGCAATGGCTATGTTGATTTTCAGGTAAAAAATACCGCCGGCACATTTACGCCAGATCGTGAATACTATTCAGTTGTATTTACCGTGGACGAAGGCGACAAATACGATTTTGGCAAACTGACCGTTGATAATCCATTCCCAGATGTACCAACAGATGTGTTAGAAGACGCGATTGTTATGCGTGATGGGGACACATATAATGTGGACCAGGTTGAAGAAACAATGTCTGCGTTGCGCAGCGCGGTTGCAGAATACGGATATGCATTTATAAATGTTGAACCAGTGCCAACAAAAAATGACGATGATAAAACAATTGATTTGGTATTCAAAATTCAGAAAACAAATCGCATTTATCTGAATACTATTAATATATTGGGCAATGTTCGCACATTTGACAGTGTGATTGAACAACTGATACCAATGCGCGCGGGCGACCCATTTTCACTGCAAACCATTGAAGAAGGCCGTCAGAAATTAATGCGTACGCGTTACTTCAAAGATGTTCAAATGGTTCCAACACGCGTTGCAGAAACCAATATGATGAACCTGGATATCAAGGTAGAAGAACAACCAACAGGTGAACTGTCGGGCGGGTTCGGCTGGTCAAACATCAATGGGTTTATGATTGATGCCGGAATTACGGAAAATAACTTTATGGGACGTGGTCAGGTTGTGCAATTGCGTGGCTCAATCGCGGAATATCAAAAACAGGCATTATTTAGTTTCACAGAACCATATTTGTTTGGTCGCCAATTGTCAGGCGGCGTTGATGTGTCGTATACAATGTATGACTATTCATCACTGGGCAGTTTTGGATATGACCGCGACAGTTTAATGGTTGCAGGTAGATTAGGATGGCGATTGACCGACCATTGGACGCAGAATGTCAGATTGTCGGCGTCATTTGACCAAAACTATGATATTCAGGTTGATTCAGGATGGCAAAAGGCAAACCTGTATACACTGGGGACTTATTTTAGATATCATAATCTGGATACCAACTTCCAACAGAATACGCATACCGGTGTGGTTGCAAACCTGGGGATTGCGTATACGGGATTTGGAGGTACAGAAACATTTATGCGATACAGTGCAGACATTATCGGAATGATTAATTTCTGGGATGACAGATGGCAGTTGCGTTCATCGCTGGATTTCGGGTATATTCAGCCACTGGATGGGGATTATGTATCGCGTGTTTACCGCTATTTCCTGGGCGGGGAAACACTGCGTGGATTTGATGTTGCAGGTGTTGGTTCGCGAAATTGGCTGTACAAGACATATGCGTTGGGCGGTTTGTGGAAACTGAACGGTTCAACACAATTGAATTTCCCAATCTTTATCCCAGACGAATATCAGATTAAGGGCTTTGTATTTATGGACTATGGCGTGTTGGGCAAACCGCCGGCCCAAGAAGACTATTACCCGGCAAACATGCACGAAGAAAGATACAGAAATGACATTGACGATAATATCAGAACATCTGCGGGGGTTGGCATTTATTGGAATACGCCAATGGGGCCAATGAATTTCAGTTGGGGTTGGCCGTTGAAAATGAATGATTATGACCGTGAACAAAGATTCTTGCTGTCGTTTGAGACCCAGTTTTAACCTTGACGGGGGTAATAGAAATTTTTTATAATTAATCAAAGCGGAAGGAGTATGTAGATGAAAAAAGTATTCTTAGGTTTATTGGTTGCGTTATGCTTGGCAGGCTGTGGCCAGGTTTATGACCGCGAACCTGTTGGTGTTGGTTTTGATAACAATGAATTGAAATTAAGCCCATGTGCATGCATCATGGTATATCAGGCATAATAAAATCCAGGATTGGGGGGATTTTAATTGGACTATCCAGGCGGATTTGAAGTACCAGCATTCCCGGCGGGAAAACGGATTGTCGTTTCCCGGTTTGTGTCTGTGGCGATTATGGTGGTATTCTTGCTGATTGTATTCGTATGTGGCATGATACTGTGGACACAACGGTCGGTGACGGTTCACCCGTTCTTGGTTTCTGTGAATAATTTAACCGGGCAATGGGAAATCGTTGGACATCAACACGACGAAATCAAAGAAATTTCTGCAACACGCACATTACAGGAATCGGTTATTGCAAAGTTTATGCGCAATTGGTTCTTGGTCACGACCGAAGAAGTAAATACCGCATTATGGCAGTCGTGTGACCGGGCAACGGAATGCAACCCAAAAAATAAAACAGGGGTTGATACGGGCAAGTGTGCGATTTACTGTATTGCAGGCGACGAAATATTTAACAGATTTATTCAAGAAGTTGTACCAAACTATCAGATTTCGGTGACGGCGGGCGAAATGTTGGGGTTGCGTATGAATTCTTTGCAGATTATCCCGATTGGCGCAATTGGCGAAAATGGCGGAATGTGGCAAATTCGTGCGGTCGTAGAATCCAGTATTGCGCAACCGATTAATATTTTGGCATATGCGCAAATTAGCCGAAATCCGGATTTATATCCGCAAACATTGGGATATTATGTCGCAGACTTTAACGCATATAAGATGAACTGATGAAAAAGTTGATAATGTTCTTGGCTGGATTAATATTGGTCGCACTGATGTTCGGGGCGTTGTTCTTGGCGGGGGCGATTTATGATACAGGCAATAAAGCAACAGTTGATACTTTCTTTTTTCAACCCAATAACTTGTTTTATCAGCGACCAGGTGATTTGAAGTCAATAAATGATTTAAGCGCGGACCAATTGCGCGATATGCTGCTGAATAAATATATTACGGAATATTTCTATGTGACACCAGATTTGGCAGAACTGGCCAATAGAATGGAGGCCAAAACCGCCCTGAAAAAAATGTCAGCCCCAAAGGTATTTGCATATTGGTTGGAAAATATCGCGCCAGAGATTGAAGAAATGACAAATCAGCGTATGTTGCGCACAGCGTCATTGGTTAGTGTGACCCCCGTGCCGGGCAGTGATAAGTATTGGCGCGTGGAATATGAATTAAAAACATGGGAAAAACCAAATAACCTGGCGTTGAGTCCGGTGGTCACACGCGGGGTCTTGAACATGGAAATTGTTTATCGGCAAAAATTAAAAGAAGAAATTAATGGACGACCAATTGAATATTATCTGGAATCCGGTCAGGATCCGGTTGCAGTGTTTGGCTTTGGTATCCAAGATATAACCACACAGGAAGAATGATTGTGTTAAAAAAACTGATATTTTTTTGTATGCCTTTGATTGTTGCAAATGTGACCGTTTGCAGTGCGGCAGACTTTGATGATTTTGCAATTGTTGACAGCGAAACACCAGATGTTACGGTTGAAGATGTTGAATTAAATGCAGATGCAGAACCGGTGGCGGTGTCAGGTTTTGATTTGGCGGGCGTTATGCTGGGGATGTCGTATGATGATGTGCATCATTTATTCTATACGATTGGTGGGCTGTATACCCCGCGTGAAAAAAACAGCGTAATTTACACAATACACCAGGATTGGAAATATAATCTGGACTATGAATGCAGACAACAAGGCATTGTTATTCCACACGAGTTGGCGAATTGTGTTAACAGCCTGGCGAAAAGCCGTGGGCTGATGTATGCGTCTGAAATGCACCTGGAACGCGAAAATACAGGGGAAACACTGGTTGTGTATTTTACCAGCAATGCAACAGATAATCGCGTGTGGCGCGTGGTGTACAACAATGATGTTAATGAGCAGGAAGGCGCAGGCGATAAATTTGCCAAACAGCGCGAAAACAAAATATTGGTATTTTGGCAAAATGTTTTGGATAAATATGGCGCGCCAAATTCTGGGACCGACCGGTGGATTAGCAGCACAAATTCATATGACCCGATGTTAATTGCGTATTATGGTGCGTTGGATTTGGTGGACAATGGCCGCAACGCCAGCGACCAGGTACAGAATATTCAATCTGCGCGCCAAAACTTTAAGGCAAAACCATATGCATTCTGATACATCGTATACGCGTGGCCTGTTTGCAGAATTTCTGGCACGGATGTATTTGCGCCTGCATGGATACAAAATCATTAAAACACGATATATTACGGGTCGGCATACAAACCGCGCGGAAATTGATATTATTGCAAAACGCAGAAATGTTATCGTGTTTGTTGAGGTTAAGAACAGAAAAAACATTGAATTGGCGTGTGATGCGATTACCCCACGCCAGGCGGTACGCCTGCGGCGGGCGGCAGAAACATTTATTTCGCATACCGGTTGGCGGGGCGATGCGCGATTTGATGTTATTGCGGTATGTGGGCGCAAAGTTCACCATATAAAAAATGCGATATAAGTATTGAAATCGTGATTTTATTCCTGTATAATTTTTATGTTGAATAACCCAAAAGGAGAACACATGAAAAAAATTATGTTGGCATTGTTTGCCGTTTTGACATTGGCTGCATGTACAGGGTCTTATAAATCAGGTAATTGTGAATATGATTTCTTGTTGCACAAAGATATTTCTGTTTCAAAAATCATCGGTAATATGACAGGTGGTTGTTAATCTTTTTAATTTTAAAATCCCCCGTTTTGGGGGATTTTTTTAGTTGTAAGTTGTTAGTGTAAGTGGTTAGTGGCTGTAAAGAATAAAAAATTGTCATTCCCGCGAAGGCTGGAATCTAATATGTCGCAGACATTTTTGATTTGTCCCTGCGGGGCAATGGATCCCCGCCGTTGCGGGGATGACGGTATGCGTGTTTTTTTGCCGATACTAATCACTAACAACTTACACTAACAACCACCATAAACTTTTATTTATTACAATCTGCATTTAATATAAAAAACCGCCTGTCCTGATTTCGGACAGGCAGTTGTTACGCATGCATTAACCATGTGTTGCACGATTTGCTTCGGCAAGTATTTGAGCGGCACGTTGCTGTTTTTCAGCTTCGCTTAAGTCAGCCTGTGCTTGTAACGTCGCCAACTGTTCATGTGCACGTTTCCAAGCATCTTTGTTGGCCGGTTTTTTAGCACGTTCTTCCTTTTGTTTAACCGTTTCTATCATTTGCGACAGGCTTTGTACCTGTGTGGCACCTGCTTCAAACTGCGTGCGTTTGTTCGTTTTTTTCTTCTTTTTGTCACCCTGGGGTGGTGTGTCACCCGTGCCAGAATCAGTTCCGGTTGCTGCACCCTGGCCCTGGGGCGCGTTGGATGCAGGTGGTGTGTCACCCGTGCCAGAATCCGTCCCAGAATCAGTCCCGGTTGTGGCAGCCTGGCCTTGGGGCGCGTTGGATGCAGGTGGTGTGTCACCCGTGCCAGAATCCGTCCCAGAATCAGTCCCGGTTGTGGCAGCCTGGCCCTGAGGCGCGTTGGATGCAGGTGGTGTGTCACCCGTGCCAGTATCTGTGCCAGAATCAGTCCCGGTTGTGGCAGCCT
>CALARG010000039.1 GCA_937888635.1 uncultured Alphaproteobacteria bacterium | reverse complement strand
CCCTGCGTGACATCAAAGAACAAGAAATATTTATGGGCGAAGTGCCGTTAATGACTGAACGCGGCAGTTTTATCGCATCGGGTGTTGAACGTGTTATCGTATCCCAGATGCACCGTGCCCAGGGCGTTGTGTTTGCAACAACCAAAGAAGCCAAGGTTGCCGGCAATCCAATCACATACACTGCGCGTATTATCCCAGAACATGGTTCTTGGATTGATTTTGAAGAATCCAAGGGCATAATTTATGTTCGTATTGATCGTCGCCGCAAGGTTCCTGCAACTGTTCTGTTGCGTTGCCTGCCCAGTGCCGAAGATGAAAAGAAATGGATTGCAGACCCACGCAAACCATCAATCCGCGGTATGTCGGACACGGAAATCTTGTCTACATTCTATAATCGCATTGGTTTGAAATTTGACGGTAAAATGTGGACTGGTGCAACATCGGACTTTAATGGTTTGGATAAATATCGTCTGAATTATGATTTGTTTGCCGCCAAAGGCAAAGAAGTCATCGCGTCCAAGGGTGATCGTCTGAACGCAAAACGCATGAAGAAATTGCAGGAAGCCAAGACATTCGCCATTCTGCCAGAATCTTTGATTGGTGAATATCTGTTTGATCCAATCATGTCGGGTGACGAAGTTGTATTCCCTGCGGGCACAGAAATCACCGAAGAAGTTTTGAACGATTTGGATAAAATGAACATCAAAGAAATCAGCCTGATTTCTATTGATAATGCCACAATCAGCGCGCACATGCGCAACACATTGTTGGCAGATAAAACAACAAATCGCGAAGAAGCCCTGATTGAAATTTATAACATCATCCGTCCGGGTGAACGCCCAACACTAGAAGCGGCAATCAATCTGTTTATGCGCCAGGGCTTTGAACCTGCATACTATGATTTGTCGGCTGTTGGTCGTTTCAAGATGAACAAGCGTTTAAAGATTGATTCTGGCAAAAAACCAGAAGACGAACGTCTGTTGACCAAATCTGACTTCTTGGCGGTATTAAAGACATTAACAAATATTATTGACCGCAAAGACAATGTTGATGATATTGACAACCTGTCAAATCGTCGTGTTCGCACGGTTGGTGAATTGCTGGAACAGAATTTCCGCACAGGTATGGTTCGCATTGAACGTCTGGTTCGCGAAGCGCTGTCTTCACCAAACATTGCAAATATGCAACCCCAGGATGTAATCAATGTAAAACCATTGATGTCATTGGTATCTGAATTCTTGGGAACATCCCAGTTGTCTCAGTTTATGGATGCGTATAATCCATTATCTGAACTGGAGCACAAGCGTCGTATATCTGCATTGGGGCCTGGTGGATTAAACCGTGAACGCGCCGGTATTGATGTTCGCGACGTTCATCCAACACACTATGGTCGTTTGTGTCCAATTCACACACCCGAAGGTGCAAATATTGGTCTGATTAACCACTTGTCATCATATGCACGCGTAAATCCATATGGGTTTATTGAAACGCCATACTATGTTGTTGAAAATGGCCGTGTTTCAGACAAAATGGTATATCTGACTGCTGACGAAGAATTGGGTCATAAAATTGCCCAGGGTAATACCCCAACAACCAAAGACGGCGTATTGGCAGAAGATACTGTCACCGCACGTGTTGATGGCGAATTTACCATGGTTGCCAAAGAAGAAGTTGACTTAATTGACGTAGAACCACGTCAGGTGGTATCCATTGCAACTGGTTTGATTCCATTCGTTGAAAACGACGACGCGAACCGTGCATTGATGGGTTCAAACATGCAGCGTCAGGCCGTTCCATTATTGCGTGTTCAGGCGCCATTGGTTGGTACCGGTATTGAACGCGAAGTGGCGCGTGATTCACGTACAGGTAAGGTTGCAAAACACAGTGGTATTGTTGAATCTGTTGATGCAAACCGTATCGTTGTAAAATGTATGAACAGCCGCAATGTTGTAACAGGTGTTGACATTTATAATCTGGAAAAATTTGAACGTTCCAACAGTGAAACAATCATTCACCAGAAACCATTGGTCAAGGTTGGCGATCGCATTTCTGCGGGCGACATCATTGCCGACGGTTCATCTATGAACTATGGTGAATTGGCTTTGGGTCGCAATGTATTGGTTGCATTTATGCCATGGCGTGGATACAACTACGAAGACTCTATTGTTATCTCTGAACGCATTTCCCGCGACGATGTATTTACATCTGTAAAAATCGTTGAAAAGGAATTCAAGGTTCGTGATACCCAGTTGGGGCCAGAATCTTTGACCCGCGACATTCCAAATGTCGGCGAAGAAGCCTTAAAGAATCTGGACGAATCCGGTATTATCTATGTTGGTGCACGCGTAAAGCAGGGCGACATCTTGGTTGGCCGTGTCACACCAAAATCTGAAACATTATTGACCCCAGAAGAAGCGTTATTGCGCAACATCTTTGGTGAAAAGGCATTAAATGTTAAGGATACATCACTGCGTGTTGGACCAAACGAAGAAGGTACAGTTATCGGTGTAAACGTTCTGACCCGTCATGGTGTCAAGAAAGACGAACGCACCCAGATGATTGAACTGCAGAAAATTGAAAAAATTAACAAAGACCGCGAAGAAGAAATCGCTATTATTGAAAAAGGCTTTGCAGACCAGATTTTCCAAATTGCAGAAAATATGGAAATAGAAGCCGGCACAGGCAGTTTGAAACCATTTATTGGCAAAAAACTGACGGGCGAAGTTTTTGAAGGTGTCCGCGCGGCTGATGTTAAGAAACTGGTTGTTAAAAACAAAGAAGCGCAGGCTAAGATTGACGAACTGCGTGAACAGCATGTTCTGAAATTAAAGTTGCTGAACGAAAAGGCAGACGCAGAAGTATCCAAGGCAACAGAAAGCAATTCTTTGAACGCAGGTGTATTAAAAGAAGTAAAAGTATACATCGCGCACAAGATGAAATTGCAGCCTGGTGATAAAATGGCGGGTCGTCACGGAAACAAGGGTATTGTATCCAAGGTTGTCCCTGTTGAAGACATGCCACACTTGGCCGACGGTACGCCGGTTGACCTGGTACTGAATCCATTGGGTGTGCCTTCGCGTATGAACATCGGTCAGATTCTGGAAACCCACCTTGGTATGGCGGCACGCACATTGGGTGCCCAAATTGGTGCGGTTCTGGACGAAGTAAAGGCTAAACGCGCTGTCACAGACGATTTGCGTAATGTAATGGGCAGTGTGTATGGTGCCGAAGTTGCAGAAAAACTGGAAAAAATGACAGACACAGATGTTCGTGCCCAGGCTGCTCTGTTGCGTGACGGTGTTCCAATGGCGACACCAACATTTGACGGTGCAACCCCAGAAGACATTCGCAGCATGCTGAAATTGGCAAAATTGCCAGAAACAGGCCAGTTTGACCTGTACGACGGTATGACAGGCGAAAAGTTTGCACGTCCGGTCACAGTTGGAATCATGTACATGCTGAAACTGCATCACTTTGTTGATGAAAAGATTCACGCACGTTCAATTGGAAACTATTCATTGGTCACGCAACAGCCATTGTCTGGTAAAGCCCACATGGGTGGCCAGCGTTTGGGTGAAATGG
>CALARG010000038.1 GCA_937888635.1 uncultured Alphaproteobacteria bacterium | reverse complement strand
GTTTTGCCGATATTCTTGACAGGTTTTAATGGTATTAAACGATATTATTTTATTTCATGTTGGTTAAATATTCTTGCAATTTATCTAATAACTGAGTTTCTTTTTCTGTTTGTATTTCTTGTCCTAATTCTTTTCTGCGCTTTCTGACAGACACAAATAATCTTTGAACCTGTTCTTTGTTCGCAAAACGGATCACATCATCACCTATTGAAACATCGCACAATCCTGGCTCATTTGAAATAATATCAGCAAAAACGATAGCAACTTGCGTTCCTGGGATAATATATTTTTCAATCCATTTGCCATTCCCCAGTTCCTTCATGGTGTATTGCAACTGCCCCTTTGCAACAATTTTTTCAACAACTTCAATCGCACTTTGTCTGAAGTCGTCTGACACATTTATAGCTTTTTTTTCCATTTTTTTTCCTTTTTTTATCTATATTTACCTTAGTATTCTATCATAAAAACATAAAAAAATCAAAACAACACCCAATATTACAGTTTATAAAAAAAATCCCCATATCTGGGGATGTGTTATTTTGTTTTATTCTGATACGCCATGTTTTCCAGAGCATTCTTGCATAATTCAACATAACGATTTTCAATCTGTGTTGATAAAATCTTGGATTCAAAATCAGAAAATTGGCGACGGGTGCCATCTGTGTGGTACACATAATACTGCGGCATGCCATTCTCGTCACGGTAAATAAATACAATGCCAACATCAGAATATACACGATATTCGCGTTTCCATTTCTTAATCTGGTGTGCACGGGTCACAATATTAAAAACATCTTCTACGGACATAATAATACCTTTGTTTTATTTTATTCGCGCAGAATTATAGGACAAGCATTGTTATTTGTCAAGTGTTTGTGTGCGATTAATTTTTCTTCTGTGCTTGATTTTTGTCTTTATTCGTTGTACGCTGGGGCGTGATGAAACAAACAACAATAATTATTATTAAATAATGGACACTGCGCTTTGGCGGTGGCTGGGGCGCATGGGCGCCCATTTTTAATATAAAGACGGAGTATAATTATGGCATACCCAAAAACAGACCCACGCGCAAACTTTCCAGAATTGGAACAGCAGATTTTGGAATTCTGGCGCGAAAATGACACTTTTCATAAGTCGCTGAATCAGACCAAGCAGGGACATCCGTTCAGTTTCTTTGACGGTCCCCCTTTTGCCAATGGTAAACCACACTGGGGGCATTTGGGCGTGTCTGTGGTCAAAGATATGGTGTCGCGTTTCCAGACAATGAATGGGCGGTTTGTGCGTCGTGAACTGGGGTGGGATTGCCACGGGCTGCCGGCAGAAAATTCTGTTGAGAAACAACAGGGCCGCGCCGCCAAAGATATCGTTGCAACAGATGGTATCAACGCGTTCTGTGATATGTGCCGTACGGATGTTATGACATATACAAATGAATGGAATCGCTTTATTACGCGTATGGGACGCTGGGTTGATATTGGCGATGAATATGGTTATAAGACCATGAATAAAAACTATATGGAATCTATGCTGTGGACATTAAAGTCGCTGTATAAAAAAGGTCTGTTGTACAAAGATTATAGTGTTAATCCATATGACTGGGTAAATGGTACAGTTGTGTCAAATTCCGAAGCATCCAGTGACTATCGCGAAATTGTTGATGATGCTGTGACGGTTTGGTTTGAACTAGAAAATGGTGACCGCGCGATTGCATGGACAACAACACCATGGACACTGCCGGCAAATTCTGCGTTGGCGGTAAACCCCAACATGGAATATGTGCGTATGCAGGACGAAGACGGTGCGGTTTATGTTGTTGCTGCATCGCGCCTGAAGTCATACGAAAAACAATTCGCAAATGCAACAAAAATCGGTTCTGTTAAGGGGGCAGATTTGGTTGGATTACACTATGCACCGTTGTTCCCATATTATGCGGGCGGGTCCGAATTATTATTTCAGGTAATCCCGGCGGACTATGTTTCGGATTCTGATGGTACAGGTATCGTACACATTGCGCCAGCGTATGGTGCCGATGACTTTTGGGCGGCAAAAAATATAGACCCAAAGTTCCCGGTTTTGTTAAATGTTGATACATATGGAAACTTTGATGAAACAGTTGTGGATTTTGCAGGGCAAAATATCTTTGCGGCAACACCTGGGATTTTAGAATGGATGAAATCAAATGGGCGACTGGTCAAGAAAGAACAATACAAGCATTCCTATCCATTTGGCGACCGTTCAAAAGAAAAATTAATATATCGCGCAACGGATTCTTGGTATATTGATGTGCCAAAGATAAAAGATAAACTGATTGCAAATAACGCGTTGGTTAATTGGACATCGGCCGGCGAGAGATTCCGTTCATGGATTGAAAATGCACGCCCATGGTCAATTTCACGAAATCGTTTCTGGGGGATGCCTTTGCCAATCTGGGAAAAGGACGGCGAATACAAGGTATTCGGTTCAATCGCAGAATTAGAAGAATTCTTTGGGGTGAAAATTGATGATTTGCATCGCCCAACACTGGATAAACTGACCAAGGACGGTTGGACACGCATAACAGATGTTCTGGATTGCTGGGTGGAAAGTGGGTCTATGCCATGGGCATCGTTGCACTATCCATTTGAAAATGCAGAACGCTTTGCGGCGACATTTCCGGCAGACTATATCATAGAAGGTCAAGACCAAACACGCGGTTGGTTCTATGCGCTGATGGTGTTGGCGACGGCATTGTTTGACAAGCCTGCGTTCAAGGCGGTGTCTGCAAACGGTATGGTGGTGGATGAAAATAAGAAAAAATTCTCTAAATCATTGCGCAACTTTGTTGACCCAAGCGATCAAATTGAACAATATGGTGCAGATGCCGTGCGTTTATATATACTGGGGTCAAACTTTATGAAGGCGGAACCAGTACCTGTTGATAAAGAAGGCAAGGTATTTGTTGATTCAACAAAAACAATTCAAACACCGCTGTGGAATGCGTATCACTTCTTTACCCTGTATGCGAATGCGGGTAATGTGGTTGCGCATGAAATTGATGTGGCAGATAATCCGTTGGATAAATATATCCTGGCAGAATTAAATGTTCTGGTTCGCGTGGTGAAAAATGCGCTGGATGAATATAAACCAGATGTGGCAATCAAAGAATTTGTACGATTCTTGGATATCCTGAACAACTGGTATATCAGACGCGGGCGCGCGCGTTTCTGGGACGAAGAACAGGCGGCGTTTGATACACTGTATACCGTGTTGGTGAAATTCTGTCGCGTGATTGCGCCGTTTGCGCCATTCGTTGCAGAATATATCTATAAAAACCTGACGGGGGATGAATCTGTGCATTTGACCACTTTCCCAACAGTGGGCGCAGTTGATACGCAAATCGTTGATGATATGCGACGCGTACAATCAATTGTATCGGTTGGAAAACAGTTGCGCGAACAATATAAACTGCGCAATCGTTTGCCTTTAAATTCGCTGACGGTGGCGGGCGCAAATATGCCGGAATACGCCGATATTATCAAAGACGAATTAAATGTTAAATCGGTCATATTCCGCGAAACATTTAATAATATCGCCGACAGTTTTGTGTATCTGATTACACCAAAAATTGGGGCGCGTCTGGGCGGTGCGTTAAAGGAAATTATCCCAACTGTTAAGCGCGGAGACTATGAAATTGCAGGTGATAAATTAATTGCCGCAGGTCATACATTAAATTCAGACGAATTTGAAATGCGCCTGAACATGCGTGATGGTATAACCGGCGCAGCATTGCCAGATAACACCGCGGTGGTCGTTCTGGACACAGATGTTAATTCAGAACTGGTGGCCGAAGGGTTGGCAAATGATGCGTTGCGCTTTATCCAGGATACACGCAAGGTAGCGGGGTTGGATGTGTCTGATCGTATTGTGCTGACATATTCGGCAGAACCTGCGTTGGCAATGGCAATTGAACAGCATAAACGCCGCATTATGCGCGATGCGTTGGTTGTTGAAATGGTTTGCGGTGACGGCGAATACAGCAAGGATATAGAAGGGTATACTTTAAGTATTTCCGTTAAAAAGGCATAGGGGGGTAAGTTATGGCAGAAAAATATTGTTTAAACCCGTTACAAAAATGTAAATACCGTGCAGCAAGAACAGGAGATTGTGTAACATCAGAATATTGTGGGTATAAAGCCTGTTTTACTTTTGGGATATCAAAAGAAACTGAACTGTTGTTGCGCAACATGTGTGCAATTCAAATGCAAAATGAAGAAATCTTGACACTGCTGCGACAGCAAAAACAAAAATAAACGATAATGACACCGGCACAATATTTTGACGCAGTTATCCCGACCGTTGATATGACAATTCGGTCGGAACTGTATCATACAAATGAATTTAACTTTGCGGTGGCAGTGATTCTGTCTGCCCAGGCAACAGATAAAAAAGTGAACGAAGTGACACCCGAACTGTTTCGTGTGGCACCAACACCACAGAAGATGTTAGCCCTGGGCATTGACGGGTTAAAAAATCATATTCGGGTTATTTCCTTCTTTAATAACAAGGCAAAAAATATTATCGCGTTGGCCGAAATTCTGGCGACGGAAAATATTACGGATACCTTCCCAGAAAAATATCACAATCGTGATGAATTGATGCGCCTGCCAGGTATCGGGCAAAAGACTGCAAATGTTGTTTGCAATGTTTTGTGGGGCGCACCAAACATCGGCGTGGATACGCATGTTTTCCGCAATGCACACCGCTTTGGATGGGTTGGTGATTCTGATAACACACCAGAAAAGGTAGAGGCAAAATTACTCTCAAAAATTCCGCGCAAATATCATGACAAGGTAAATCATGTTATGGTCCTGCATGGTCGATATGTCTGTACAGCATTGCGACCAAAATGCGAGATATGCGCCGCCGCAGAATTTTGCCCATTTAGAAAAAAATTACAGAAATAAAAAAATACCGGCGATTGCCGGTATTTTTTATTTACGCAGACCTAATTTCTTAATCAAGGCTTCGTAATCAGATGGATTGCGTTTCTTGATATAGGCCAACAATTTTTTACGACGGTTTACCATCAACAACAGACCGCGTTTTGAGTGGTTGTCTTTGTGGTTTGCCTTCATATGTTCTGTTAAGTTGCGAATACGTTCTGTTAACACTGCAACCTGGGATTCAACAGAACCACCGTTATCTTGTTCAGATACTTTATATGCCTGAATCAATTCAGACTTTTTTTCTTTTGTTACGGACATTATATTTTCCCTTTTTTTATTTTTATATTGTTCTTTTCGGATGCAGTAAATTTTCAGATACCGCGCCAATACCAATGAACAGGTCATCCGTATAAACACGATACAAACCATTTGCCACATCAGTTTTGATAAAGCCACCGTTTCTGTAAAATTCAGCATCTTTATCGGACAGATTCAGAACCGGAATGTCCCCCAGTCCAAAATCAATCGGTTTTAGGTTTGAACCTAAATTTCCACTATTATTAAATACTTTTTCCAAAAAATCAAGTTTTACAGCATTTTTTATGTCAAACCCGTTTGCAGATGTGCGCCGTATCATATCAACCGTGGCAAATGCGCCATACTTTTTCGCAATATCACGCGCAACAGAACGAACATATGTGCCGGTGGAACAACGCATGTGAAAATGCCATGAGCCGTCCCGCAGGCCCAGATATTTCAGTTCAAAAATTTCAACACTGCGTGGTGGAATTTCAACAATTTTATTATGACGCGCCAATTCGTGTGCACGGGCACCATCAACATGCACTGCAGAATACATAGGTGGTGTTTGGGATATGCGCCCAATAAAATCGGGCAGAGCGTGTATAATTTGTTCGTCAGACAGAACCAGGTCATTACGATTTATTTCGCGACCTGTTATATCTAATGTATCTGTTTCAAAGCCGAATACGCATGAAAACAGGTATTCTTTGGTGTGGGGATTTATATCCTGGACAAATGGTATCATTTTTGTTGCATCACCAATCGCAATTGGTAATACACCCGTTGCCATCGGATCCAATGTGCCGATATGACCAAACTTTTTTGTCCCCAGCATTCGCGCAATGCGACCACCCGCCGTTCGTGAAAACAGCCCAGAATCTTTGTCCAAGATAATCCATCCAGATTGCATCATGCGTTATCCAAACAGGTTTAGTTGTGGTTGGGGCAGGTTATCTGATATAACCGCCTTTTTGCGTATAGGTTTTGGCGCAGGTGCACAGGTCGGCGCAGGGCGAACTGGTTCACTGGATTCCAATGCCGACAATACACATTCTGCCCGCGCAATCACAGACGATGGCATGCCCGCCATGCGCGCAACATGAATACCATACGAACGATTTGCAACGCCAGGGATAATCTTGTGCATAAAGACAATTTCATTGTTATGTTCACGAACATCAATCGTCAGGCATGCAACATGCTGTAATCCGTTTTCGCCGGTCAACGCAGTTAATTCATGATAGTGTGTTGCAAACAGTGTGCGTGGTTGCATTGCGTCCAGGTATTCTAATACCGCCTGGGCAATTGCCATACCGTCGTATGTTGATGTGCCACGACCGATTTCATCAAATATAATAAATGAATGTTCGGTGGCACGATTTAGGATGTTGGCAGTCTCGCTCATTTCTACCATAAAGGTTGACTGGCCCGCCGCCAGGTTGTCTGATGCGCCAACACGACTGAACAACTGGTCGCAAACACCAATGCGCGCGCGCGTTGCCGGCACAAACGACCCCAGGTGTGCCAATACCACAATTAATGCATTCTGGCGCAGGTATGTTGATTTACCCGCCATGTTTGGCCCGGTCAGCAATGCAACCGCGTGTGCGTTCAGATTGCAATCATTTTTAACAAAATTATCGCCGCGCGTACGCAGTACAGATTCAATCACAGGGTGACGACCGCCGGTAATATCAAACGCACAATCGTCAGTGATGTCTGGTCGGGTCCAGGAATATTTATCTGCAACCGACGCAAGCGCACACCAGACATCTGCGTCGGCCAGCAAATCCGCCGTAGAGAGCAGGTCATCTGATATTTCACGAATTGATTCAATGAAACGATTTATAATCTCGGCCTCTATGGCGGATGCCTTTTCGGCGGCACTGCGGACATTGTTATCTAAATCAATCAGGCGCGATGTTGTAAAGCGCATATTGCCCGCCATAGTCTGGCGATGGATAAAGCCAGAATCAGGACGCATTAATGCGTCGGCACGGGATGATGGAACCTCTATAAAATATCCCAGGATATTGTTATACTTTATTTTCAGTGTGGCGATGCCAGTCTGGGATACATATTCAGACTGCAGCCCGGCGATTGTTTCACGCGCACCGTTTGACAATTCACGCATGTTATCCAATGCGACATCAAAACCATCACGAATAACACCACCATCACGGAAAAAGGTCGGTAATTCATCCGCCAGCGCACGCGAGAGCCGATGTGCCAATTCGTCGTGTGTATTTATGTTTTCAAAGCGCGGCGCAAACCCCATATCCAGGCGTGACGATAACAACTGGGCGCGCGGTAGTGTTATTAAAAATTCTGATATATGACGCAAATCGCGCGGACCACCACGCCCCGACAACAGGCGCGATAATGCACGACCAACATCTGGGACAGATGACAGGACATTTGTTGTCATTGCCAAAATATCAGGGTTTAATAAAAAGTGCGAAACATGCAACTGGCGCAACTGTATTTCATCAATATCAGATGATAAATTACGCAGATACGCACGCAGTTTTCGTGCACCTGCAGATGTTGTGGTTTCGTCCAAAACATCAACCAGGCAAACACCGCCATCATTTATTGGGGCATCAATTTCTAAACTTTTCCAGGTGGCGGAATCAATTAATAACTGGCGACCGGATTTGAATGTATAGGGCGCACGAAATGTTATTTTCGCATCGCGCTGGGTGTTAAATAAATACCCCGCCAGCAGGCAAATCGCACCATCGTTATTTTGCGCGACAACCCCGGAATCAACCGCACCACCAAATACGCGCGATACAACCATATCAATATCTGCACGATGATATAGTTTTTCATATACAGGGGTTGATTTAAATGTGTCACGCAATTTCTTTATCGTCTTTTCTTCGGCGGTAGAGAAGGGGAATATAACTTCGGCTGGGTTAATACGGGTCAGGTCGTCCAACGCGTCAGATGTTTGACCGATAAAAAATTCACCGGTTGATATATCGCACCCTGCGATATCATACGCGCCACCACCAATTGGTGCAATCGCAACCAAGAAATTTGAATTTTTTGGTGTTAGTAAATTTTCATCTGTCAGCGTGCCCGGCGTTAATACGCGTACAACACGGCGCTCAATGAATTTATGACCGCGTTCTTTGGCCTGGGCCGGGGTTTCCATTTGCTCAACCAGTGCAACCTTGAAACCACTGCGTACCAGACGGCCAAAATAATTATCCGCCGCATGCCATGGGATTCCACACATTGGAATAGATTCCCCATCACCATCTGTGCCACGCGCAGTCAAAACCAACCCCAGTGCGCCACTGATTGTTTTGGCATCTTCAAAGAATGATTCATAAAAATCCCCCAGGCGGAACATTAACAAGGCATCAGGATTTTCTGCCTTCATATCCACATACTGTTGCATGACGGGGGTTAGTTTACTTTTTTCTGCCACAATAAATCCGTTTGATTAAATGTAATAATTATGCGCTGACCTTTAGGGTTTCAATTTTTAATTCTGCTTCCTTTAATAACTGTTCACAGTATGCCTTTAATTTTATTCCCTGTTCATATGCGGATACAGAATCTGCCAATGGTAATTCGCCAGATTCCATTTTCTTTACTAATTCCATTAATTGCTTGTACGCTTCTTCAAAAGATAATTTTTTTTCGTCCATAATTTTCCCCTGTGATTTATGTGTTTGTAAGATACAAAATTAAACACATATTTTCAAATTAAAAATCCGGAAAATTCCGGATTTTTTATCGCTTATTTTGAGCATCTTGCCAGGCAAGTGCTTTTTTTATATATTGGCGCGCACGGTCAATATCAAAATGGCGTGTACCTGGTTTCATCAGACGACCTTCGGCATCAATCCAGGTGGTATAATCGCGTGGGGTCACCGCACTGATTTTATTCAGATTTTCTGTCACATTTTCTGGAGACATGCCACCTGCGTACCCCATAGGAATGTTTTCATATACAGGTGCATCCCATTTATCGGGACTGATTCCATAACCATACGAGGCATCATACAACAAAGAAAATTTCGCACCTGTTTTATGCAGGGCATCTATCTTGTCTTGGACCCGATTGTTATACGGGAAAATAAATTCGTGTTCTGGGTGCAGACGAATTAATTTTGCAATGGCAGCGGCATCAAAGTTTTGCGTTCTGTCACCAATGTTTAACTGCCACCGACGAATTGACGGTTTGTTGTCACAAACATTACGCAGGCGCATCCAATTCTTGATTTCACCGGGAATTTTCCCAGAACACATATCGTCGCACCACTGATAATTTACATGAACCGCAACATTCAATGGATATTTGTTGGTTTTAACATAATACATCAAAACATCAAACCATATATTGCGTGGACGCAACCAACCCATTGTGCCAGGTGCTGCCTGGACGCCAATTTCAACCGATGGCGCAATTTTTAACAAATTCATTACATCAGAAATTTGTAAATCTTCACGCGGATCAGAACATGTTATATATTTCAGATTCATTTCTTAGCCTTTGCATTATTCAGACGCAATTGTCCACATGCAGAACCGATATCGGTGCCGCGTTCACGACGAATGCGTGTATGAATACCGTTTTTAATTAAAATATCTTGGAATCTGTGAACCGCATTACCAGACGGTGATGCAAAATCGCGTTCGTCAACCGCATTCCATGGAATTAAATTTACCATGCAATTTTTGCCCTGCAATAATTCAGATAATTTTTCAGCATATTCTGGCGTTGCGTTATACAAAACTGTTTCGCCATTTTCATCACGACGACCCAGCAAGATATATTCTATCATCAACTGGCGATTATGATTGTCGGTAAAACGCCATGCCGCATCCAGTACTTCACTTAATTTATATTTATTATTTATTGGCATGATTTGTGAACGCAATTCATCGGTTGGCGCATGCAATGATATTGCCAAATTAATCGGACGATTCCATTCAATCAGGCGGTCTATACCCGGTACAATGCCACATGTAGACAGTGTTATACGACGCCATCCAATACCCATATCACGATTTGCGCGCTCAATAAAATCAATAACATTTTCTGTGTTTTGTAATGGCTCGCCCGTTCCCATGATTACAATATGCGACACATCGCCATTGTTTGCATCACCGTTTGGACGAATTGGTTTTTCACTAAACTTGTCCGTGCGCAATTCCCACTGGGCCGTTAAAATCTGGGAATAGATTTCATTTGATGTCAGATTGCGCTTTAACCCCAACAAGGTACTGGCACAAAAACGACATCCCATGGCACAGCCGGCCTGGGAACTGACACAAACGCTGTTGCCGTATGTTGTGCGCATTAAAACACATTCTATTTGTTCACCATCGTTTAGTTCCAACAAAAACTTGGTCGTTTCACCGTCTGATGATTCCAGTTTTTTTATAATCTTTACTGGCAATGTTTGCGCAACTTTGTCCAGTTCATGACGCAATTTTTCTGGGATATTTTTCATAGATGCAAAATCAGGCGCACCACGATTTAACCAATCGCGAATTTGTTTTGCACGAAATCTAGGCTGGCCCATATCAACCAGAAATTTTTCCAGTTCAGGGTCTGTAAAATTAAATAATATTGGCTTCATAATTTATACCTGTCGTCATTTATAACGATTACCGCCTTTCTGCGCAGTTGTTTTAATTGCTGGTCCGCCATAAACATTGCCTGTTTATAGGTTGCGTTTTGTTTGATTATGTCGTCCAGATTTTTATATTCAGATGTCTTTTTAGTATCACACACCAACAGCACAGAATCATCCACGCGCGATGACCAGGTCAGTTTTGGTAAATCAGATACGCGTTCACGAATATCGGCCGATAATTCATACTGCATGGCGGTAAATTTTTGTGGCGCGCCCCCCAGACGTTCTGCAATCGCAACCGCATCATCACATGATTTTGGCTTGGTTAAATTATCTGCGATATCAGCGGGAATATCGGTCAGGCGTATAATTGTCATCTGTATCGGCAGGCCATGTTCACGCGCCAGGTTATTGCGTTCGGTTGCAATATCTTCGGCATTAATGCTGACTGTTGGCATGATTGTACGCGCAACAATTATTTGCCATGCAATTTCTGCACGCAGGGCATTGCGCGCCATTTCGCGTTCTGATGCAGATAAATCCCCCAAGTTCATTTTCTTTAATTCTGCATCAACTGTTTTATCATCGGGTACTGCGCCGAAATTTCCGGCGTATGTCAATTTTACATTGTCATCAATTATATTTTGCAGGGCAACACGACGATTATCAGTACTGGTTTTGCCCTGGCGCGCCATTAATTTTGTGCGCATTGTGATATCTGTGTCTGTGATTGGTGTGCCATTAACATTTGCAACAACCGTTGCCCCAAATGATGGCAATGCAAAAAATAGCGATAATAACATCAAGATTTTTTTCATGTCAGGTTTCCTTTTCTTTCTTAGTACTGTTGACCATCAATTGCCATACCAAATCTGAATTGGAATGTTGTTGTGCCAACATAGTCTTCTTTTATCGCATTATCACGACGATATTCAATAGACAAATAATAACATGGATGATTATAGAAAAATCCACCGGTATGACGCTGGAACGCGCCCAGTTCCATGTTATATATCGCATTCCAGCGCAATGCCCAACGATTTGTTAGTTGCACGCCTGCGCCAATGACCGCTTCGTTAATATCAATATTTTCTGTAAATTCATCGCTTAAATGCTGGGACCAGATATGGCCGACATTCAAGAAATTGCGCGCATTGCCAATATTTGCAGTTGTTTCCATGTGGCGCAGCGAAAAATTATCCTGGTTCAATCTGAAACGCGACGCAATATTTAGCCACTTCATGTTATTATACGAAATGCGCCCAACATAGTCAGATGCGCCGTTGTGAAAACCACTGTTTAAATCAATTGATGGGCGTTCGGTAAAGTCATAGGATTGACCTAAGAAAACTTCAACCGTATCGCCATCAGCACTGAATGCCGCCCAACGCGCGCCATAGTCTGCGTATGTGCCATTTTCCCACAAATCCAGCCCCGCCAATCTGTTATCAGAAAACAATGTTGAATCAGTTAAAATTGTACCTGCGGAATCGTTGTTTAATGCAAATTCTTCGGTATCTAGGTGGCGCATAAATGTTATGCGGGCGCGCGGTTCAATTATTTGGGTCCAATTTGATGACGGACGAAACATTGGCAATCCCCATTCCAGATATCCACTGGGCAGGAATCTGTTTTTAAAACCTGAATAAATTTCACCGTCAACCAATGGTGTTTTATCAAAATGATAAACATCGTATCGGGCAGACACACTGGCTGTCAGGCGATTACCACCCCATAATGTCCACGGTGTTGTCAGGCGCGCATCACCGATTAAACGCTGGGCGGCGGTGCCATCGCCAGAAATACCTAAAACATCTGCGCCAAATGTTGCATATGTTTCACCAAACAGCGGGGCGGTTTGATGTACCGCACGAATGTTCGGCAAAATATCACCGTCTGGGGCAGAATGCACGCCGGTACTTTCACGCAATTCTTGGAATATGTGCGCATCGGCCACAACATAACTGCTTTGTCCGAACAATTCCAATTTTGCACCAGAATCTAAATATGGTTGGTCGTTATAAAATCCGTACTTTTGTAAATATGTGCGGTCAGATGCGCGTTCCAAAAATATTGTTGCGCGTGCGTATTCGCCCAATTCAATTACATCATCGTTAAAGATATGCCAACGATCTGCACCTGCGCGATTGTGTGTAAATGATGCACTGGTTCTGTATTCAGAATGTGGTGCGTTCAGGCGATGTTCCAACTGGAACAATGGGTTTTCTTGGGTCAGGTATGACAATGTCACCGTCATATCATGTGTATCAGACAAAGATATATAAAACGGAACATTTATCTGGGTTCCCATTTTATTGGTTGATTCAAAATCAGGCATTAAAAAACCAGTTTTATACTTTACACCCGGGTCCGGCATTTCAAAATACGGCAACCATAAAATAGGTATATCGTAGGCACGCATAACAGGACTGTAAAAATACAGCATGCGTTCTTGCATATCATGAACAATCTTGTATGTTGTGATTTCCCACGCATCGCCATATGAATCGCAATCATCACATGCAGTAAATGTCGCATTGCGCGCAATTGTTAAATCACCACGACGCGTGATATTATCTGATTCAACATAAACATGATTGCCCAACCATAACTTAATTTCATCGCCGGACAGTTCTGAACCCTTGCCAGAAATATATGAATCAGTCAGGGTCATACGCTGGCCTGATTTGTTAGTAATTTCTGTATCGCCAGATGTTTTAATTGTTTCAGACCTTACATCATATACAATTTTATCTGCGACGATGGTTCGTGGCTCGTCCGTATTGATAGACAAGGCATACGACGATGCACACATAAAAATATTTGCCAAGATTATAAATAAATACCGTTTCATTTTTTTGATAACACCACCAATATACCACCCAATAACACAACCAATGAAAATGCCAGAATTACAAAGCCGGTCATACTGCCAATTATATTTGTTGCAGACATATATAACGCCATAACCGCCGCCATGGCCGCAACCGCAACCATTGGGGCAAAACTGGTGCGGCGACGCAACAAAGATGAACGCAATAATATCGTTGCACACAATGCCGCCAATATTAAATTCATCAGCGGCGTCAAAAATCTGTTGCACAATTCTGCCAATATCATTTTGTGCTGTTTTTTAGTTTGGGCATCAAACGCGACACGCAACAAATCCCGTGTAGGGACACGACGCACACGGAAAGATGTACTGCCCCCGCGGTCAACCAAATTCAAATCCATATCAAATGTTTCAAATGTTCCTGTAACGCTTTGTTCGCCATTAAACTGTAATGCACCATTGTTCATTACCAGCGACAAGCCACGAACAGTTGATATCAATTTTCCTTTTTCTGCAAAAATTGCCATTGGCGCCGTGTTGTCGCGCATATCTGATAACATAACCTGGGACAGGTCATGACCAGAAACCCGGTCTACATACACAACCAAACCATCTGCAATTTCGGTAAAGGCACTTTCTTGTAATTTCATATGCGCCATACCATATTGCAGATTCCATTGCGTGTCATAAAATACAGACTGGCTGTACGGTACAATCCAGATATTTAACAGCAAATTTAACACCATTAACACACCACCCAGTCGCAGGGCAGGGCGCGCAATCTGACGCGGTGACAGGCCAGATGCCGCCATTACCGTCACTTCGTTATCAGAAATCATTTTGTTATATACAAATATAACTGCAATAAAACATACAAACGGCACAATAATAGACGCGATAAATGGTATCATCAGTGATGTCAGCCCCAAAAAACTGCCAACATCAATGCCATACTTTAACAAAAACTTCATCATGGACATAATTTGCATCATCCATGCCAGCCCTGTTAATATCAATAACAGCATTATGAATATCGCGACCAATTGGCGCATAAAATAGCGATTTAAAATCTTCATACCCGCAAGTATAGAGTATATTTTTTTCCTTTTCAAGGTATGAATAAAGGGGCCAAAACGCCCCTTTTTATTTCTATTTATCACGAATTCGTGCATTACATTTGCTTTCAACCGCAGATATCACAGAATTTTGCAAATTCAACAGGTCTGAATCAGACATGTTATCTGTTGGTTGAATTGTTATTGTAAAGGCAATTGATTTTGTGCCATCTGCCATATCAAAGGCATCAAATACAACAACATCTGATATGCGCGCATCTGCCGCGCGTGCAACAGATGTTAATTTTTCTGCCGGTGTGTCAGAATCAACAATAAACGCAAAGTCGCGTGAAATTGGCTGAAAATCTGATAGGATTGGCTGTTTGCCACCGCGCGGTGATGGCAGATTTGTTATGTCATCTGCAATTGCAATTACAACATTTGTCTTGATACGCAACGCGCGCGCAACAGATGGGTGTAATTCGCCAAATTCTGCGACTTTCTTTTTACCCTGCATAATCGCACCATAGCGATATGGATGTGCCCAGCGTGGCGCGTTTTCTGTTGATATGGTGAAACGCTGGCCCGCCATTAATGCAATCAGGTCAGATTTTACATCATAAATATCAACACTGCGATTGCGACCCGTCCAATGCTTTGGCGATGTGGCACCGGTGCGCACAATTGCAACCTGCGTATGTTGCATGCCCGGCATATCACCATCAAAAACAGTTCCCAATTCAAACAGGTTTAAATCTGGATAGCCACGCTTTTCATTATTTGATACAGACAACAACAATCCAAACAACAGACCGTTTCGCAATGTATCATAATCAGATGTAATAGGATTTGCGATTTTGATATTTGGTCTGTCCGATAGCAATTGTTCTGTTTTTTCATTGCCAAATCCAAACGAACGACATTCATTTAGACCACGGGATGCCAATGCAGACTTAATATCCATTTCATGCGTGTTATGTGCGCGCGATTCACCAGTTGTGTGTGAAATACCTGTTCCGATATTTTCATATCCGTGTATACGCAGTAAATCTGCGACAATTGTTTCAGGAATTTCAACATCAACGCGTGACGCGTGTGGGCGCACAATCCATTCAGGTTTTGAATAATCAACACTATACCCCAGGGATACCAATATATCACGCTGAATATCAGGCGCCATATCAATGCCTGTTTTTTTCATAAAATAGTCTGGTGTGTATTCTATGACAACATCAGGTGCGGTGTCTGTGCCTGCGGCAAATGTGCCGACGATTTTTCCACCACATGCGTCCATTATAATTTGCGCAGCACGCATTGCAGCAGCACCTGTTATTGTTGGGTCAATACCGCGTTCATAGCGATAAGATGCATCTGTTGATATACCCAACCTTTTTGCGGTTTTGCGAACACAGACAGGGTCAAAATAAGCCGATTCCAGAATGATATTTTTTGTATCTTCGCCAAAGGCACCACGCGCACCACCAACAACACCTGCCAATGCCAAAATACCAGAATTATCTGTGATAACAATATCAGTTTCTGACAATTTATGCGTGTTGCCAAACAGGTCTGTAAATTCTTCGCCCGCGCGTGCCATACGCACAACGATATCGCCGTCTATTTGGTCCGCGTCAAAGCAATGCATTGGTTGCGCCATGTCATAGCAGATATAGTTCGTTGCATCAACCGGGGCATTTTTTGGATTAATTCCAATTGCACGCAGACGCGATGAAATTAACTGACCGCTGGGGGCGGGGTTTATACCATGAATTTCAACCATCTTATATGCGCGACATTTTTCAGTATCCAAGATAACACTGCGCGCGCCAGAAATATTTTTGAATTCAATATCATTTGGTGCGATATATTCGCCCAAACCCGCCGCAGACAGGTCGCGTGCAATACCACGCACAGACAAATAATCCGGTCTGTTTGGTGTGATACCAGCATCAAAGACTGTTTTTGTATCAACAACAGGCGCGCCAATTTTTGTGTTTTCTGGCAATTCAATAATACCACTGTGGTCGTCACCAATTCCCAGTTCGCGTGCAGAACACATCATACCGTTTGATACAACACCACGCAGTTTACCAGATGTGATTTCATGGCCGTCAATTACGCAACCAGGCGTCGCCAATGCCGATACCAGACCCACGCGCGCATTTGGTGCGCCACACACAACCTGACGCAGGGTGGGGGTGCCATCATCAACCATCAAAACATGCAAGTGATCACTGTTTTCATGCGGTTTGCATTCAACGATACGCGCCGCAATTGGCGATATTGGGGTGATGACATCTTCTACCTCTAGCCCGATGCGGGTCAAGGTATCTGCAATCTGGGGCGCAGATGCGTCTGTTTTTAAATAATCATTTAACCAATCAAGTGTCCATTTCATTGTCTATTCCCCCGTCTTAGAAACCAGCCGATTTTAACCAGCGCACATCATTGTTATACAAATCACGCAAATCAGGCAGATTGTATTTTAACATTGCCAATCTGTCCCAACCAAAACCAAAGGCAAAACCCTGATACATGTCTGGGTCAATACCGCAATTGCGCAATACATTTGGATGAACCATACCTGCACCCATAATTTCCAACCATTTGTCCCCATGCCATTTTAAGTCAATTTCAATAGATGGGTCGGTAAACGGAAAGAAAGACGGACGAATACGCAACTGAACATCAGATATTCCAAAAAAGCGTGATAAAAATGCACGAACATCTGCAATCAGGTCCGACATTGTTATATTTTCATCTATATATAAACCTTCTATCTGACCGAACATTGGGCCATGTGTTGCATCCCATTCTTTGCGATATGTTGAACCAACACCGAACATTTTAATTGGTACGCCATCTGTTTCCATTGCACGAATTTGAATCGCAGATGTTTGGGTGCGCAAAACATTACCGTTTGGTAAAAAGAATGTGTCCTGCATATCACGGGCCGGATGATGGGCGGGCGTGTTTAACGCGGTAAAGTTATGCCAATCATCTTCTACTTCGGGGCCGGTGTACATTGTATATCCAAAAGATTCCAGAATCTGGGCAATTTCTGACAGGCCACGCGTCAGTGGATGTAATGTGCCACGATTTTCAGGCATTGGATTTAGAGACACATCCAATTTCTGTTTTTGCAGCCCCGCCATTAAAACCGCGTTTTCAATTTCAGTCTGGCGCGTTTTGAACAATTCGCGCAATGTCTGATTTTCCAGATTTAATGCCGCGCGCGCATCATTATCTAAATCTTTCATCTGTTTCAAACGCGCAGTCATTGTACCATTTTTACCAAAGGTCGCAGTGTATAGCGACTGTAATTCTTCAAGTGTATTAATGTTTTTTATTTGTTCGTGCATGATATTAACCTTAAAATTAAAAAGCCGTCATACGACGGCCTTTATTATTACAAAACAGATACCAAGCCATCAAGGTATTATTTTCCTTCGGCGTTGATAAATCGTTTCGCTGTGTCAACCAATTTTACGAAGTTTGCATCACCTGCATATGCCATTTCGGCCAAAACCTTGCGGTCCAGGGCGACGCCTGCTTTCTTCAAGCCGTTCATAAACTGGCTGTAAGTCATACCATTTGCGCGTACTGCGGCATTGATACGAACAATCCACAAACCACGAAATTCACGCTTTTTAACGCGACGATCGCGATATGCATACTGTCCTGCCTTTTCCGTCTTTTCACGGGCAGCACGATATGTTGAGTGATGACGGCCCAAGTATCCCTTGGCACGCGCCAAAATCTTGTTATGTTTTTGTTTTACGGTTGTTCCGCGTTTTACTCTTGCCATGACGTGTTACCCCCTTATTTTAACCCATATGGTGCCAGGATTTTTGCCTGACCGACCATGTTTTCGTTCAGATACTGTGGTTTTGCACCCGCTTTGTTTGCACGAGCGGACTTTTTACGCAACAGTTTCTTGTGAGAGTTACGTGCAACACGGATTTTGCCGGTCGCAGTCATAGACGCACGCTTTTTCAAGTACGACTTAGTCTTTAATTTTGGCATTTTATATCCTCTTGTTATATCTAGTGATTTTACAGTCTGATGGCAATGCCTTGCCACTTTGACCGTTGGTATTGTGGCATAAATAATACAAAAATCAAGTTTTTATTGAATATCTGACTTTTTAGGATTAAAGTAGGCGCGATGAAACAGACGAAATTATCTTCCAGATTGTATCCGATTATTCGTGCCGCCGCCGCCAGTGCGGTGTTGCCGGTGCTGTTTATCTATGTCATGATTGCAAAGCCAGACTATGCGATTATGAATGCGCTGGCACATGTCGTTGTGCCGGTCGCACAAACAATTGGAAATATCGTCACATGGCCAATTCGCGCAGTCGGGGGTGCAATTGAAAATGTCACAGAAATATCTGCTATTCGCGCAGAAAACGAAGAACTGCGCACCAGATTAGACCAAGCGTTGGCAAACAAACACGCATGTGATATTGCAATTGCAGAAAATAAAAAATTAAATCGTGAACTGGGGATTATAAACAGTCAACCGCGTGATGTTGTTATTGCAGATATTATCCATGATAACAGCGTGTTGGGACATAACACATATATTATTAATCGTGGCGTTCGTGACGGGATAGAGGTTGGAATGGCTGTCGCCAGTACAGATATGGTTTTGGCAGGAATTGTTATTGATACCGCACCAAACTTTGCACGGGTGCGTGCGCTGACAGATTCTGATACAAACATCGCTGTGCGTGTTGTTGGGTCCGAAGTTTATGGATTTATGAAGGGCAATGGTTCTGCGCGTCCAACAATTGGATTTTTCAGCGACCCCGAATTTCAACCAACAGGTGGATTAAAACTGGTCAGCAGTAATATTTCAGGTGTGTTGCCAGCCGGACTGGTTATCGGGGAATTAATTGATGAAGCAGATGTAAAAATCTTGAATCCTGCAAAATTATCACGGGTTATGGTTCTGAAATTTGATACACAAAAAAATGAATACAGATGAACAGAAATATAGTTGAATTTTTACGCGTATCTTTCCCGTTTTTATTAACAATCGGGTTATGGCGATTGTCTGTGCCTTTTTGGAACCCAGGCGGAATTTTGGCGATTATTCCAATATTTTTTTGTACTTTTGTGCGTCCGGTAAAATGGTTTGGAATTTTTTCTGTGCTAATGTGCCTGTGTTTAGATTATAAATTTGAAACAGTGTGTTTTTGGGTTGCGATGTACTGTCTGGCATACGCAATTAACGGATTTCAAAGTATTATTGATATAACACGCATGGATAAAAACGGAATTGGGGCATTTATGGTATTTTTAGGGCTGGCAATTTTATTCCAGGTATTTACAAATTTATCCCTGACAACATTTGGGCGCGGGGTATGGATGTTTATATTCGTGGGCGCACTTTATATGCCAATAACACTGTTAATCCAAAGGGTGCACAATGATTGATAAAGAGATTTCACGCACCTTTGACAGACGCAGTGCGTTGTTTTTAACCGCAGGGGCGGTGTTGACATCTGTGCTGGTTATGCGGATGCTGCAAATGCAGTTGGTGGGATATCAGGACTATAAAAAGAAAAGCGAAAATAATTCATATCGTATTCAGATTAATATGCCGGAACGCGGTAAAATCTTGTCACGCAGCGGCGCGCCAATTTCACGTGATGTGCCAACATATCGTATATATATTATCCCCGAAGAAGCGCGCGATATTGATGAACTGGTTGCGACAGTGCAATATGAATTAAACCTGAAGCAAAAGAAAGTTGATAAAATAAAGGCAAAAATAAAAAAACAACTGAAATTCCAACCGGTGTTGGTCAGTGAAAATACTGATTGGGGCAAACTGGCCAAATTACAGGCAAAAAATCTGCCGGGGCTGCATGTGGAAAGTGGTTATTCACGCGTATATGAAATGGGGCCGGCGGGGGCACAGATTTTTGGGTATATTGGTGACCCTGCAAAACAGGTACCAAATGCGCCTTTCTTTACAACAGGTATAACGGGACTGGAAAAAAGATTTAATGATGTTATGCGCGGGGACGCAGGACAAACAGTTATGATAACAAACGCGGTTGGGCGCATCACGGGCGAAGATAAATCGCAATATATCGCACCAACAATTGGCGATGATGTGCAAACAACAATTAATGAAAATGCGCAACGCGTTTTGTATGACGCACTGACCCAACATCGGTCAGGGTGCGGGGTGGCATTAGATATTGATACGGGCGATATCTTGGCAATGGTATCTGTGCCCAGTTTTGACCCAAATATGTTCAGACAAGATGATGGGGACGAGTATATTGACAGTCTGCGCGACGATATCGCTAAACCTTTTATGAACAAGGCAATAGAAGGATTATATCCACCAGGGTCTACATTTAAAATTGTTGTTGCATTGGCCGCGTTAGAGGCAGGTGCAATCACAGAACGCGAAAAAATCTTTTGTCCGGGATATTGGGACTATGGCGACCGCAGATATCACTGTTGGGAACACAAAGGACATGGTAAAATGGACCTGGCAGGTGCGTTAAAGCATTCGTGCGATATATACTTTTATCAGGTGGCGTTGCGTATTGGGATTGACGCGATTAAGGAAATGGCATTGCGTTTGGGGTTCACTGAAAAATACATGGACGATGTTTTATCACGCGAAATGCCCGGTGTTATTCCAGACAGATATTGGAAAGAAAAACAAATTGGATACAGATGGGTTCATGGTGATACCGTTATATCAGGTATCGGCCAAGGATTTATTCTGACAAATTGTCTGCAGTTGGCGACAATGATGGCACGAACAGTTTCAAATAAACGCGTTGTGCCACGACTGATAAAAACAGATGAACGCCCCAGATTTGAAAGTATGAAATTGCAGAAAAAAAATATTGATGCGGTGTTAAAAGGACTGGAAGAAGTTTTGAAAAAAGGTGGAACCGCAGCGGCATCTGCAATTAATGTTAATGGCAAACGCATGGGGGGAAAAACCGGAACATCCCAGGTTCGCAGTATTTCTAAAAAAGAACGCGAAAGTGGTGTTCTGACCAACGAACAATTAAAATGGCACATGCGCAATCACGGACTGTTTGTTGGATATGCACCCACAGACAGGCCAAAATACGCCGTATGCGTTGTGACCGAACACGCCGGTGGCAGTGGGCCGGCCGCACGAACATGCGCGGCTGTGATGAAAGAATTGTTAAAATAAGGCAATAAAAACATATGGTAAAACAAACACGCGTTTCAAATGCAAACATGATGACAATGCCTGAAAAACTGGGGCGGTTTTCGTGGGGACTGTTTGTGCCAATGTGTATGGTTTTAACAATTTCTATTGTGGTGTTGTATTCGGCTGGGGGCGGTAATTGGCGCCCATTCGCATTATCACAACTGATGAAGATTATTTTAGGTTTTGGCGTTTTCTTTTTTGCAGCCTTTACAAATATAAAAACATGGATTAAATCTGCATATCTGATTTATGCAATTGCACTGATTATGATTGTGTTGGTGACATTTGTTGGACATACAGGTATGGGGGCGCAAAGATGGCTGAATCTGGGGATTATACATATTCAACCATCAGAACTGATTAAAATTGCGCTGGTGCTGGCACTGGCACGATATTTTGCATGGTTTAATTCGGTTGAACTGGGGCAATTTAAAAACTATCTGGCACCAGGATTAATGCTGCTGATTCCGTTTGGATTAATTGTTGCACAGCCTGATTTAGGAACTGCATTATCACTGGGGATGATTACAGTTGGAATATTCTATATTGTTGGGGCAAATAAAAAATGGTTTATTATCGCGGCAATATTGGGATGTATGGCGGCACCGGCAATTTGGTTCGGTGGATTGCACGATTATCAGCGCGGACGCATTATCACACTGTTTAATCCAAACAGCGATTTACAAGGGGCAGGATATCAAATTAACCAGGCTAAAATCGCGTTTGGCAGTGGTGGTATGACAGGCAAGGGATATATGAAGGGGTCTCAATCACAGCAATCATTCCTGCCGGAAAAACAGACGGATTTTATATTCACTATGCTGGGGGAAGAGTTTGGATTTATCGGCGCTTTCGCTCTGTTGTCAATCTATACTTGGATTGTGGTTTTATTGTTCTGGGCGGCAAAAAAATGCAGAAATAGATTTGGGCAATTAATCTGTTTTGGATTTATGTTGAACTTTTTTGTTTATTACTTTATAAATATTTC
>CALARG010000037.1 GCA_937888635.1 uncultured Alphaproteobacteria bacterium | reverse complement strand
TCAATATATTCGCATGCCCTCCTGACCAAAAATGATCAGGAGTATTTATCGTCCCAGAAAAACAATACAAAAAACACGCCCATAAAACGGCGCGCCATATTCTTCCCCAGACGCCTTATGTACGGGTTTCCACACCCCATCGTGACAACACATCACGACACATACATTATCACACACAGGCAAAAATAAATCAACACAAAAAACTATCCACGAAATCCCATCGCGACAATAAACATTTCCACACTGTCTTTACGCGAAGACGGCGGTTTTATATGATGCACAGATTCAAATCTTTCCTTAATCTGTTTTAACAAATCCTGGGTTGTGCCACCGGTAAAAGATTTACACACAAATGTCCCGCCCGGCTTTAACGCGCGCAACGCGAAATCAAACGCATATTCTAATAACACCATCTGGCGAATATGGTCGGTCTTTTTATGTCCAACGGTATTTGGTGCCATATCTGACACAACAACATCTGCCGTGCCACCGCCGACCGAATCGGCATCCAACCCTAACTTTTCTTCCAGCCAGCGCAGGGCCACATCCGATGTAAAGTCCCCCTGATATGTTTCAACCCCAACAATTGGGGAAATTTCCAACAAATCCATTGCAAATATTTTTGATTTCGGATATGTACGCGCAATATATTGCGACCACGACCCCGGTGCCGCCCCCAGATCAACCACCACCTGGCCATTGCGCAAAAATTTGAATTTCTCATTCATTTCAATCAGTTTATATGCCGCGCGTGCACGATAACCATCCTTGTGTGCGCGCGCAACATATGGATCTGCCGCCTGGCGTTGCAACCATGCAACCGAAGACTTTTTCCCTGCAATTTTTTTATTTATTATTTTCATTAACGTATTCTTTGCTTTAAACGCTGGCTGAATTTCAAAGCACGGTTAAATGCCCTTTCCGGTGTCATTAATCCTATTTTATCATCAACCGGAAAGATATATTCATACACACCATGATACTTGTACTTAACCGTCACCTGATACCCCAGTAAAAAATTCCCAATATCATTATACTCTTTTTGGTACGCCATCGGCTCAGTCACCTCTAGCGCAGTCCAATCAAACAAATGATTTAAATTTTTCAGCGTATCTTTAAAAGCCATCAGTTAATTCCCCTGTGGTTTCACGCCTGGCATACCGCCCTGGGATTGCATGCGCGCCATAACAGCTTCCATCCCGCCCATACGCTGAATCATTGCCATTTGCTGTTTCATCTTGGTGTATTGCTTTATCATATGTTCAACTTCGCGAACTGTGCAACCGGCGGTTTCGGCAATACGCGCCTTGGCATTGGCGAAAATCTTTTCAGGCTCGGCCCGTTCGGCGGGTGTCATCGCCTCTAGAATCTTAATCTGGGCATCAACACTGCCATCTTTTATCTTTTCCTTCATTGCGCCAACCGCATCTTTCATTCCAGGCACCATTTTCAACAGACCGCTAAAATTGCTCATTTTCTTAATCTGTTTTAATTGTGCCAACATATCGTTCATGTCAAACTGACCCGACATCATACGCGCAGCTGTCTCTTTCATACCACTGGGCATTTTATCAGCACCTAAATCCTTTTCTGCTGCCTTGATATCTGCCTCTGTAAAATTATTTTTATCTTTCTTTTTACCAAAACCAAACATAACTACTTACTCCTTTTTTTGCTTATTCATTTTATTGTCTTTTCCAGATTTATCAAGATACTTCTTTAAATATTTTCCCGTTTTTGATTCTGGAACATTTGCAACATCTTCTGGTGTGCCAGTGGCAACAATTTGACCACCACCCGCACCACCGGCGGGCCCCAAATCAATAATCCAGTCCGCAGTCTTAATAACCTCCAGATTATGTTCAATAACAATAACTGTATTTCCCTGCTCTACCAATTCATGCAGAACGGACAGCAACAACTTAATATCTTCAAAATGCAGACCTGTCGTCGGCTCGTCCAAAATATAGATTGTCTCGCCCGTACTGCGCGCGGCCAATTCTTTGGATAATTTTATACGCTGGGCTTCGCCCCCAGATAAATCTAATGAACTTTGCCCCAGTTTTATATAATCCAACCCCACACGCTTTAACAGTTCCAATTTTCGCGCAATCTTTGGCACATTGATAAAGAATCTGTACGCCTCTTCAACCGTCATATTCAGTACATCTGCGATTGATTTCCCCTTGTACTTAACCGCCAGGGTTTCTTCGTTATATCGCGACCCACGACAACAATCACATTCCACATACACATCGGCCAAGAAGTTCATTTCAATCTTAATCTGGCCGTCACCCTGACAGGCCTCGCATCGGCCACCTTTGACATTAAACGAAAAGCGTCCCGGTCCATATCCGCGCGCCTTGGATTCCGGTAAATCGGCAAAGAAATCGCGTATATCACCAAACACACCTGTATAGGTCGCCGGATTACTGCGCGGGCTGCGCCCAATTGGCGATTGATCAATATCAACCACTTTGTCTACATTTTCCATACCTGTTATGATATCGTGCGCCCCTGTTTCTATTTTTGAATTATACAGCGCACGCATCAATGCCGGATACAATGTATTCAACAACAGCGTTGACTTACCAGACCCTGACACACCCGTCAGTGCCACAAATTTCCCCAGCGGAAATTCCGCCGTCACATTTTTCAAATTATTTTCGCGCGCGCCATGCACAACAATTGACCGTCCATTGCCCGCGCGTCGCGACGACGGCACCGCAATTTTGCGCGCACCTGACAAATACTGACCAGTAATTGAATCTTTATTTTTGATTACCTGGGCTGGTGTTCCCGCCGCAATAACATTTCCACCATTTATACCCGCACCACGCCCAATATCAACCAACCAGTCCGCCGCACGCATCGCATCTTCATCATGCTCAACAACAATAACTGTATTATCTTTGTCACGCAGCATTTTCAGCGTTTCCAGCAATTTGTCATTATCTGCCTGATGCAATCCAATTGACGGCTCGTCCAGCACATATAAAACCCCAGACAACCCACTGCCAATCTGTGATGCCAAACGAATGCGCTGGGCTTCGCCCCCAGACAAGGTCCCCGCCATACGCGACAATGTTAAATACCCCAGCCCCACATTTTGCAAGAAATACAATCTGTCTGTGATTTCACGCAAAACAATACGCGCAATCTCGTTATCTTTTTGCGACAAATGATTTGGCAAATCGCGGAACCATTCCAGCGAATCGTCAACCGACATATCGCACACATCCATAATATCTGCATTATTTATCCGCACGCACAACGCCTGAATATTCAATCGCTTGCCATGACAAACCGGACACGGTTTTTCAGATTGATACTTTGCCAGTTCTGCCCGCATTGCCTCAGAATCCGATTCGCGCCAACGACGCTCTATATTTGGGATAACACCTTCATATGGCTTTTCATAGACATAACCGTTCCAGTTTATTTTAATTGCCTGATCACCACTGCCATATAAAATCAAATCTTTCTGTTCCTGGGTCAGTGTATGCCACGGTTTTGATAGCGGTATCTTGAACTTTTTATGCAGCGCATCTAACAAATGTTCAAACTGACTTAACATTCCGCCACGCGACCACGGCGCGATTGCCCCACCCAGAATTGACTTTGACGGGTCCGGCACAACCAAATCTGGCGACATATTTAACTGAACCCCCAATCCGTCACAGTTCTGACACGCCCCCATTGGCGCATTAAAAGAAAACAATCGCGGTTCAATTTTTGGCACGGTAAAGCCACTGACCGGACACGCATAATTTTGCGAATACAATGTATCTTCATTTGTATCCAAACGGCGCACCAACACAGACCCCGGCACCAATCGCAGCGATCCTTCAAACGAAGAATACATACGCGAACGAAATTCTTCCACATCTGCGCCATCATCTGGCATTTGCAGGCGGTCAACAACAACCAATATCGTATGCTTTTTATTTTTATCCAACGGCTGTACCGCAGACAAATCAACCAATTCATCATCAATAATCGCGCGTTGATACCCCTGCTTTACCAAGAATGCCAGTTCTTTGCGATATTCGCCTTTGCGTTCACGAACCAACGGCGCCAATATAAAGATTCTGGTACCGGCTGGAATTTTCATGGTCCAATCAACCATCTCTGCAACCGACTGTGATTTAATAGGCTTGCCCGTCACAGGCGAATGCGGTACCCCAATACGCGCCCACAATAAACGCAGATAATCATATATTTCTGTCACGGTACCAACCGTTGAACGCGGATTTTTAGATGTCGTCTTTTGTTCAATTGAAATCGCAGGTGCCAACCCTTCTATCAAATCAACATGTGGCTTTTTCTGCATATCCAAGAATTGACGCGCATAACTGGACAGCGACTCAACATATCTGCGTTGCCCTTCGGCATAAATAGTATTAAACGCCAACGAAGATTTTCCCGACCCAGATACACCGGTCAAGACCACCAATTTATTTTTTGGTATGTCCAAATCAACATTTTTAAGATTGTTTTCGCGCGCACCGCGAACTTTTATAAAACTTGCCATGACAAAGATATAGGTTATCTGATTATTTTTTCAATACAAAGGGCGAAAATTCCTTTCGCCCCGTATACTTATTTTTTCTTATTTCCCAGCAGACTGTCTGGATTCAGCATAATACCACTTTTCCTGGTATGATCTGCACCTGCATCTGGTATTAATTTTCCATTTACCCAAATATCAATACCACCTGCATTACCAAATGTCGCCTTGTATTTATTACCAACCGGCACATAGTAAACATCACCTGGCACCAATACACGACTGAACACTGTGTTACCACGCCCATCTTCAACCTTTACCCATGATTCTTGGGACGCCTGTAATATAACATTTGCCTTGTCACGATTATCTGTGCCAAATCTTTCACGCACCGTCAGTTTGTATTCAGGCTCTGTACTAACGACCTCTTCAACCACAGGTGCCACTGGTGCAACATCTTCTGTCTTTTCTGGTCCCGACAACAAAACAATCCCCAACACAACCAGCGCAATCGCAACCACTGCACCCGCAAACCAAATCCAATGTTGGTAAATGAACTGATAAACCTTCACAAAATAAACCTTGGCCCAACTTTCTTCTTCAATGCTGGGCATTGCGCACGCCGACACATCATCAGAATCCGCACAATCCGCCGTCAAACCCATTTCTTTTTTAATTTTCGCAACAATTTCATCTGGGTTTAAACCCAATTCCATTGCATAATTTCGTGCAAAACCCAAAATATACACAGGTTCCGGTATTGCAGTATAATCACCATTTTCTAACGCTTCTAAAAACTCTTCCCTAATGCATAATTGCTTTGCAATTGTTGGGATTTCACGTTTACGACGACCTGTTGTACGCGCATTATGCAGCATCTGACCCGCCGTCAATTCCAATGGCGCTTCTACAACCTGTGTCGCCACTACATTTTCATTATTTTCAATATTTTCTGTCATTTTTTTAATCCCTGTTAACTGTTTTTCCTAAATAATACCCCAAAATTCACGAATTGCAACCTTTAAGGCATCTGCAGATTCCGTTTGATTTACCCTAATACGAAACTCTGACGAATTCGGCATTCCCGCACTGTACCACGCGGCATGCTTTCTAAACATCGGCACAGCCGTTTTTTCACCATAGTATTCAATTGCATAATCTAAATGTTCCAATACTATTTCACCAATATTCTGCGGCACATCCATACCATGCAATTGCGCAATCAGCCACGGCCGCCCCAGCATCGCGCGCCCAATCATTGCACCTGAATACCCCAGGGATTCTGGCACAACCAAATCATCTGCTGTTTTTATATCACCATTTGCAATGATTGGAATTGGACAATCTGAAACATCTGGCAATTGGGCATGTCCCAAATACAACTGCGCACGCGTACGCCCATGCAACGCCATAAATCGCACCCCTGAATCCGCTGCAATATCAACCAGTTTACGCCAATCCCTGTGCTCATCATCCCACCCCAGGCGCGTTTTAACAGACACTGGGATTTCCACTGCCCGCACAACGGCAGACATAATCTTTCCCGCCAATACATGGTCACGCATCAGATGCGCCCCTGCACCCGCACGGGTTGCAACCTTGGGCACAGGGCACCCCATATTAATATCAATCCACTTTGCCCCTGCATCTTGTAAAATACGGGCGGCATCCGCCATCAGTGCAACATCTGCACCAAATATTTGTGCGCCAACATTGCCTTCGTCCGCATAATTATCAAAATTACGCAAACAGTTTTTATGCGCCCCAACCAGCGAATGGCACGAAATCATTTCTGTCACCAATGGCGCATCTGGTGAAAACTTTCGCACAATACGACGAAACGGCCGGTCAGTCACGCCCGCCAAAGGTGCCACAAAAATTTGATTCTTACTAAACATTTGTGATATAATGCCATCTATGAAAGGAAAAATCAAAAATTTATTTAGTTTTATCGGGCGCGCCTGGTCTGGTGGCATCCAGGGTAAGATTGGGGTTGCATTAACTGGCTTTGCGGCCTTTATGTTTATTGGTCTGTTCTGGGGTGATGTAAATATTCAGCGATTTTCAATGAATGTATGGCACCTGCACCAGGAACGCGCCCAACTGGCATCTGAACAAGAAAACCTGAACAACATTAACAAACACATTGAACTGCTTCAGGGATACAGCCCTGATTATATTGAAGAACTGGGGTTAAAATACCTGAATATTGGTGACCCTAAAACCAAAATTTTAAAGATTTAAAAATCCCCCATTTGGGGGATTTCTTTTAGTTCAAAAACAATATTGTTCCATTCAGATATAATGCAAAAACCAACCATATTATATACGGCCATACCAGATAAGACGCCGCCCGACTGATTGGTTTGAACGCAATCATCATCCATATCGCAACACCAATTAATGCGACCAAGGTCAACAACGCCCCACCAACCATCTGCAGCCCAAAGAATAAATAAGACCACAGCGCATTTAATCCCATTTGAATCACAAACAAAGCATATGCCTTGCCTTTGTTCAGACGTGTTTTTTCATTATTCATAATCAAGAATAACGAAATTCCCAACAGTGTATACAATATGAACCAGGCAATCATAAACACCCATCCATTTGGTGTTAATGCAGATTGGTTTAGTGTGTTATACCACACATTTGCCCCTGGCGACATTGGCGAAAAGAATCCACCGATGATACCCGGGATAAAAGAAATAACAATTGCCAAAACAAACATCCAAAATTTTTTCATATCTCTCTCCTTTTTAACACAATAATATCACAAAGATTTTATAACAATAACAGGAACGATTCCCCAATAAAAAACCGCCACCCCCAGTGGCATTTTTCTAATTTTTATAAACAAACACTTTATGCGGGAATTTTAATCGGCCATATCGTGTAAAGCCACCCCCTAAATCAATCACCTGCACTGGTTCAACATATGGGATTGGTACATCCAAAACAATCAACACATCAAACACAGGCATTACATCAACCAACCTTGCGTTTACAACCGGTCCCAAATACGCCACCCCCACATCAAATTTTCGCCCGGCATTTTTCAAATACTTAAATGCATCAACCCGAATATTTTGCACTCTTTTTCCACCTGGCAAGACACTGGCAATTTTTGCAACGAAACAGGTAAAAAACATGTTTTCTAATGAAACGACATCCACATTACACTTTCTGGCGACATATCGCGCCAAACCACCATATCCACCACCAATTTCACACACAGACTTAACAGCGCCTAAATTCAAGATTTCATTAACCACCGCATCTCTTAACCGCCTATCGCTATGAACGAATGGAATTTGATGCAACACAAAAATACAGCACAAATAATCCAGGGTCTTTAACCAAATATACACAACCATTCCGGCCAAGAAAATAAAAAAACAAAGCAAAATTATATACAACATATCCTGCACATTATATCACGAATTGCAATTTATAAAAAATAAAAATTAAACCGCCACATTCGTGACGGTTAAATTTCTGGCACGCCCTACAGGATTGTAATTCCCATATTCACTATCGCTCTATGGGCCCCTTTCGCCTACGGCCCGAACCCACAGGTTCTTATCCAAGTGCCTGCAACAAAAATTAAACCGCCACATTCGTGACGGTTAAATTTCTGGCACGCCCTACAGGATTCGAACCTGTGACCTGCAGATTAGAAATCTGATGCTCTATCCAGCTGAGCTAAGGGCGCAACGCCACCTATTTTATACTAAAAATTTATAAAATTCAAGTTTTTCAAAGACATAAAAAAATATCTTTACACAGCCCAGGCAATTTTACTAATCTAGGAATAGAACCATTGCAGAACCTGGTTCGGGGCTGTCGAAAGCCTAATACAACCGGTGCAAAAGCATCGAAAACATAAACAAACAGGTGCTTTTTGCACACGTTTCCCTGCCACACATTGGTGGTCGGGGGGCTGTTGGTTATAAAATACGCATTATACGAAAGACCAACAGAATCACCGTTGTATTGATTTTCGAACCACCCCGACCGTCACAATTATCTGCTGACGGTTTTATTATACCGCGAATCGGCAACGACAGAGAGAATGAAAAAACTATTAATCGTTTTATCACTAATGTCATTTGGCATATATTCCGTGCCTGTTTTTGCGGCATCTTCTACCCCTGACATCAGTCAACAGACCAAGCAACTGGCCCAATGGGAATCCGCCGGCATCAAGAATGCGTCAGATCCAAAAATAAAACAACTTTACGAGCAATTATCCAAACAAATTTCCGAATACAATAAACTGGAACAAGAATACATTTCCCAATTGCAAGAAAACGCCGATGCGATGAAGGAAACCGAACAATCCACTGAAAACAAACTGTTGGGCGGGGCGGCAATCAGCGCAACGGGCATTGGCGCAATGCAGTTGGCATCTGGGGCTGCCGAACAGGCCGCCGACGAAGATGCCGAAGCCGCAATGCGTGCATACCTGGCCACATTTCACTGTAATTACGGCGGTGGCAAGAACATCCCAGGTGGCGAACAAAATGTACAATTACCCGCCGCAGATTTATTAGATTTGCGTACACAATATATAAACCTGGCCAACAGTTTAAAAATACGAAAAACATCACTTGATATGCGCCCCGGCATTGAATCAGAGGTAATTTTGGATTCTGCATCAACTGGATTATACGACGATGTCGCCATTGGCAAAACCGATGGCGCATTTACATCACTATCGCGCGCCCTGACCGACAAAACCAGTCCTGATTCCACCGAATGGGAACAGCAAAAATCCGAATCTGCAAAAAAGACAAAAACCGGTGGCACAATTGCCGCTGTTGGCGCCGTTGGTGGCGCCATTGGCAATTTAATTATCAACAAAGATGCCCCAAAAGAAAACAGCAAAAAAATCAAAAGTGAATTTGAAAAAAAATCGCGCGATTTGGTTTCTGACATATATGCGACTGAAAAAGAACTGTCAGCTGCCATTGAAGAAAACAAAAAGAAAATTGCAGAATACAACAAAAATCTGGCCCTGCACCAAGAATTTGCCCAAACAATTACCCAGGCAGAATGCATTGAAAAATTCCGTGAATATATTGACTATATAGCCGGTCTAAAACCAATCACTGATGATTTTGCGAACACTGCCGACCTGAATATAAAATACGACCTGAACGAACAACAAACCACATACACCCAATGTGTAACAGATGCCCTGCGCACCGAATGCAAATCCAAATCCGACAATAACATTTGGGAAAATGGCGCATGTGTTAAGAAAAATCCCGCAGACGCCGCAAACACCCCAAAAGAAGAAAATAAAGACATCAGTACAAACATATGTCTGCACCCCGAGACCAAAGAAGAAATAGAAATTTATAGCACCCCCAAAACATGCACAACATCCGACGGCAAAACGGGCCAATGGATGCTTGGGGACAATGAATACTGCGAATGTATACAAACTGAAATTTCAGAAACAATACAAATAAAACAGGAAACATGCCCACTCATTAATGGCAAAGAAAATGTCGTACGTGGCGCCAAATGCCAAGTTACAGTACACGGCATCACGCACATGGGCCATTACGACTTTGGCATATATGATACCGAACGCTGTATCTGTAAAATAGACAAAGACACCCTGGAACGCACAGAATGTAAAAATGACAAAGGAAAAACCGTAACCCAAGGCGACAGTTGCACCGGTACCCTTGAAGGGAAAAAAGTTTACGGATTCTTTTTAAAAAAATCTGACAACACATGTTTATGCTATCCAACAGAAAAGACTGACAAACTTTCAAAATGCCTATATAACGGTAAAAAAATTACTGTTGGCGACAAATGCGAGGGGACTAAGTCTATAGAATTCTCCTTTATTAACGGCAACGACAAAAAAATAACTGGCACCACACAATACGATTATATTGGAAAAATTAACGCCGATAAAAATGGAATGTGTTATTGTAATCCAACCCAATGTCCTGCCGGGCGCATATTAAAAAATGGCAGCTGTACGACATGCGATACCGCAAACGGATATTTCAAATATCTAAATAATGACTGCAGGACAACAGACTGCCCACGTGAAGAGGTTTCTCTTAACCTTCTACATCAATACAAACTGTCACCAGACGCATTTTGGGATGATAGACAATTTTGGCATAACACCGACCATAATAACGAGGCATTATGTAAAGAGTTTTGCTCATCATCTGCCCACCCAACACAAGTAAAGGACAACTCGCCTGAATTCGGTGCATTTTATTATTATAAAAACTCAACCGGTGGCGATGTCGCCGAATGCAAACGCAATGGCAAATACGCCTACATTTACACACAGGACAAATGCATTTGCAATCCTAACGACAATGATTACGAAACCATAACCAATACACCAGATCTAAGTCCGACACTGATCTCGCCCGTTATTGCATCAGCCGAAGAAATGGCTAATGGAAAACTGAACGCAACATACAGAGGGGAAGGAGAGCATTACGTAGGTTTTTTTGCAGACACCCAATGTCAACAATTGCATGCAGACAAACTGGCGCGATCATACATTTTACTTACCGAACACCAGGAATCTGTATGCGATAACGAATATGGACAGTCATTCAACGACGATTTTCTGCACTGCACAACCATACATGGACCAAAAAAGTTCTTCTCATTCCAATTTGACGACGTAACAGAATCAGTTGATAGCACAATTGATAAAAGTACAAATTTGGCCCTTAGTAAAATCTGGAACGAACTTGTGGTACGAAATCCCAACTACGCGGGAAACAAGCATTGTATGTACTGCGGCGGAAATTGTGTGGGTGATTGGTGGGGTGGCCGACAAAAAAACCACTATAAAGCACCATTGAACGTTATCGCGCGTTTCGTTCAAGAATGGGATGGATCACCAATATACAGAAGACCATCGGATTTTTATAATCTGTATAAAAAACACCCCAACAGACCACCTGTAATGCTTCCCCAATATTGCCAATTCTGCGAAAGAGATGGCACACACTGTCATCACTGGACCGAAGCATTCAAAAACGAAGAAGTTGTGGATTTCCCGCTACCACAAATCGGCGGTCATTATTCAAGTGCACACCTAAATCATATCAACGGCATTGACCCATACCGTTTCTATAACGGAATTCAATTTAAGGCTGCACCAAAACTTATTGACATGTTATACGAATATGTTGCCCTAAAACTGCACCCGTTAAACATCACATCATTCAGATGTAACCCACCATATCACGTCACCGACGATATAGAAGGCCATGCAATCAGCGGTTCATCAGACGATGTGGTCACATGCAATATAAACGATGGCCAACATTACGTCAGTTTTGTCTTTGATGACATGTCTGAAAACTTTGACTATTATAACGAAAGCGCCTACCAAAGAATTGCATGCGCCTCACTTGATGGTACATACAGCTCTGACGAATGTATGAATGTAAGCGAAATGACATGTCAGCGCATTGCACTGATGGCTGGTGGCGAAAACCCACCCTATTGGGACAGTGCCACAGGCAAATGTATGCTGCCGGCATCAGCACAGCAAGACTTTATAGCCAAGGCCACAAATATCGGAATAATGGTTGCAGGGGTAATCGTCACCGTCGTAGTAACTGTTGCCACCGCTGGAACAGGAACCGCTGTTGTGCTTACCGTGTTGTCCGTAACCGCCGCAACAACAGAAATCGCCGCAACAGTCGCAATAAATGAAGCCATAGACGACTTTATCTCAGAACTACAGACCTGCAAAAAGCAAGAATGTGCCCAAAAAATGATAAAAACAGGTCTTAGTCGCATGGCAAACATGCAAAATGACATGACTGGCGCTGAACTTAACGCAATAGATCAAGAATTAATACGACTGGCAAAACTTATCCCAGAAAATTCGGAATTCTATCAAGACGTCCTGGCTCAAGGCGTAAGCCTAGAAGCAAATGCAAAAAGCATGTTTGACCCAGATTCATGGGAACCCGAACAGGTTGTCCGCGCAGTTGCAATCGCTGTACAACTTATAGAAGTTGGATCACTTCTTGCCAAAGGCATAACAAAATTAATCAAAGGCACCTCCAATCTTGCAACCAGTGCGGCGACCGTATTCAAACAAAGGGCACTAACCAATCTTAAATGGGTAGACGAAACTACTATAACAACTAAAATAGACGACTTAAAAAGTATTGGTATAAACAAAATTAAAGCGAAAAATGGTCGCGTACTTTATCAAGACATGCGAAACAAAAACCGTTTTATGAGCTATGATGATGTAATGGCGCGTATCAATCGCGAATTGCCAAATTCAGCAGACTATGCAGATGAGATCGCGGCCACTGGCAAAAAAACAACCACCGGCAAAAACGCAAACACCGGCAAAAAAACAACCACCGGCAAAAACGCAAACACCGGCAAAAAAACAACCACTGGCAAAAAAACAACCACCGGCAAAAAAACAACCAATGGGAACCAAGACCCGAATGCTGTTGCCTTTGTGCGCAATTCGGATGATATGGACAATGCTATAGACAATGCTGACGAAATCATTGTAGAGGCCGTAGACGATACGGACAATGCTGACGAAATCATTGTAGAGGTCGCAGACAATACGGACAATGC
>CALARG010000036.1 GCA_937888635.1 uncultured Alphaproteobacteria bacterium | reverse complement strand
GATATGCAAAGGAACGGATAAACGAACTGGCACATAAAATCGTCAAATACTGCGATCATTACAAGACACGATAACAGGATAAAAAATGACACAGCATCCATGGGAAAATATGTCACCACAAGACATTGATAAATTATCACCCACCACAATGCGTGAAACGAATGCGGACTATTTTTTACATGAACTGTATCGTACTGCACGTGATATAAATGTATATGGATGGCGTGCCGCTTTGACCCCAGATGCATTGGTCAGGTTCGGACAAGGCACTTCGTTTGTCCCAGGGATGCCCTATCATTACAGGTTCTATAAATTTGAACGAAATTATTATTGCTATCAAAACGGCACAGTATATATTTGGAATCCATATGAAATGCAACCATATAGGGGAATTCCCATTATCCGTTTTTCCCCAGAACAAGATATGGTATTCCGTCATGCGGTGCAATCGTTGGTCGGGCATTATAAAATACAGACCCTGTCTGGTGAGTCTATGAAAATGCGAGAAACCCAATCTCAAAAATTCCCTCAAGCGGTCCAATGCTTTAATCTTGGCTTGAAACATTATCAGGAACAAAATCCATTACAGACACCTGTGCGATGTGATGGGTGCGAACGACAATGTTATATGGGGTGTCAAGTGCATCCACATCCCAGTTGGGGTGATGATAAATACCCAACAATAAATCATATTTTTGCAGGCGGTTGCCACGGCAAATGCGCCACCAAGATGCATGAATACCTTAACAAGACTCAACAAAAACAGAGATAACAAAGGGAAACCAAAATGTCTTTTACACAGATGCCAGCAGAACAACCGCCTATAAAAATATCAGTCGGGGATATGTATTCAATTGCGGAATCCATGCTAAGCAACAGTGAATGTCCTGTTTTTATAGAAAATATGGGAACAGAAAACAAGACAAAATGGCAAATAATCATTGCCTATGTCTCAGAGGTGGGACGTTGTGGCAAGGCAAGAATGACTGTTGAAGCCCAACACAACCCGTCCGGCAAGGGAAAAATTGACCTGCTTCATAATGATACGCATATAGCAACCGCAACAACCAGACTAAATGTCGGACATGCGATTTGTCCGTCAAAACGCAGTCCTGCGGACGTGTTTGCGCCTCTGCTTTCTTCTAACTTTTTTATGCTGATTGACAAGATACAATCACGACTGAACAAGAAACTGGAATTGCGTAATAATACAAATTATCTTATAGACACGTTTGAAAGTTATACAGACAAGCACAAGGGCAATCGTTGTTATGGATGCCCCAAGAATTGCAAGCTGGGATTTGTATATAGTGGGGATTATATCTATCCGACAATTGATGCTAAGCAAATAACAGAGTTCAAAGCTGCAAGTGGCAACATGGTGAAAACTGGCCGTCATAAATCATTTCGGTTTCACAAAGATGGCACAGAATGGTTTACAGACGAACGGCTGATAGACAAGGCACGTGATGTCGCAAAAAACTGCTATTACTATAAACAACGATAGAAACAACAAACGACCATACCGCCCAAATCGGGCGGTGGTTTTATGGTAAAACTACATAAAGTTCATTGGATTGACATCTATTTTAATACGGATGTTGGCGGGTGCTTTAACCTTGCCCAGCCAATGCGATACAATTGGCTGCAGATTGGCGGTCGCCCCGCCCGCAACCAAAAAACGCATGCGATACCAATTGCGTATCTGATATACCTGGGCTGCGATGGGCCCCATGATTTTCGCACCGTTTAATATTGGGGCCGCCGCCGCCAGGTCTGCGCAATATTTTTGCAAGGTGGATTCTTTTTCCCCTTCTACTATGATTGCAATCAGTTGCCCGTATGGGGGCATTTGCGCCATGCGGCGGCCCGCCATATCGGTTGCCATAAATGTATCACGGTCACATGCACAGATTGCAGTCAGAACGGGGTGTTCAGGCTGATATGTCTGCATTAAAACGCGACCAGGAAATTCGCCACGACCGGCACGACCGGCAACCTGGAACAATTGTTGAAAGGTGTGTTCTGCGGCGCGAAAGTCAGTACCAAACAACCCCATGTCGGCATCAACCACGCCGACCAAGGTCAGGTTTGGGAAATGGTGACCCTTGGCCAATATTTGGGTGCCGATAACAATGTCTATTTCGCCAGATTCCATTTTATTGACCAGTCGTTCCAAAGACTGGCGCGATGTGATTATATCACTGGAAACCAGGGCCGTGCGGGCGGCGGGGAAACGAATATTAACCTCTTGCTGAATCTTTTCCAGGCCAACACCGCGCATAGATACATCTGTGCCACAATCGGGGCACTGTTTCGCCAACGGGGCGGTTCGGCCGCACATGTGGCACAATAATTTGCCCAGACGTTTATGATATGTCATGCCGACACTGCAATCGGGGCATGTGGCCGTCCAACCACACTTTTTACACTGAACAATTGGGGCAAAGCCACGACGATTGATAAACAACATTGTTTGACGGCCGGCATTTAGTGTTTCGCAAATCGCATCACACAGGGGCGCAGACAGAAATCCAGTCTGTTCAGCGCCATCTGCCATGTACGCGTCAGGACGATTTTCACGCAAATCAATTGTCTGGATTTCAGGCAACTGGGCCCCGCCAAAGCGCGAAGTAAGGCGCAGGCGCGTATATTTGCCTGCGTTTACATTTTCCAATGTTTCCGCCGCAGGGGTGGCAGATGCCAACACCACCGGAAAGCCTGCGATTTTTGCACGCAAAATTGCCATGTCGCGGGCGTGATAGTTGCCCATGTCTTCTTGTTTATATGATGTGTCGTGTTCTTCGTCAATTACAATCAACCCCAGGTTCGTCCATGGCAGGAATAATGCACTGCGCGTGCCGACGACCATTCGGATTTTTCCATTCAATACACCGCGCCAAATTTCACGACGACGAGCGGCGGTCAGATTACTGTGCCAGATTACGGGTGGCGCGCCGAAGCGTTTGGCAAAGCGCGTCATAAACTGGGCCGTCAGGGCGATTTCAGGCATCATCAATAATACAGATTTGCCCCCCCTGTATGCGCGCCAGGCAGAATCAAAATACACCTGGGTCTTGCCACTGCCAGTAATACCGTCCAGCAAATGTACAGAAAATCCACCATCTGCAATTGCAGTACCGATTTTGTTGGCGGCGGACGATTGTTCTTCATTTAATATGACATCGCCGGAATCTGAATAAGTATATGAAAAACTGTCCGCGTTTTTTTCACGGGCTTCGCGGGCAATTAATGTGCCGTTCTTTATCATAGTGCGAACAACCGCAGATGATACGCGCGCAATGTTTTGAATGTCTGATGCCGTCATCGGTTCATTATCATTTGACGAGAATGCATCCATTACCGCAATGCGATTGTCTGTCATGCGGGTGGTGGCATCAAAATTAAATGCATACATTTGTTCCATACGCGGCGGTGAAAAAGCATCGGGAATATTTACAATTAATCGCAAGACCATGCCCGGTGGAATTAATGTCCAGTCGGACATTTTTTTTATCCACTGCAGGTCGGTAATATTCAACCGGGCGTTATGTATGGCAGATATATTTTTTATCTTGTGTTCTGGCAGATTGCTGTCACCAATGCCCCATATAACCCCCACACACGGGCGGTTCATAACATTTACAGACACAAATGTGCCAATGTCCGCAGGCGCGGTCAGACGGTAATCATAACCGCCGTTGGGAATATTTGCGACCAAGACTTTGACAACTGTGCCAGAATTAAACATGTGTATAAAATACTTGTTTTTTTTCTAAAATTCAATACCATTTATGGTGGTAAAAAAAGGCATTGTATTTATGTGGCGTTTGTACTTTGAAATATGTGATTTCTTGGCTGGATTAATCCCGAACAGAAAACTGCGCGAAAAAATCAGACGGGAAGATTTGTACGATTATCGCAAGAAGTATAATGCGTTGCGCTGTGCCCTGCCCCAGGCAGAATTTAAGCATGTTCGTGTTATCAAGGGCGGATGGAACATTGGGTTTATCGTTGACGATAAATATGTGTGCAAAATTCGCAAGCACTATGACCGTGAAATCCCAACAGAAAAAATTATGCGGGAAAAGCGTATTACCGACGCATTCGCAAAAATTGTGCCGTTGAAAATCTTAAAGATTGACATACTGAATGCTGGTGGGTACACATTCTATAAATATAATTTCATTCCGGGCAAAAACCTGAATCGCATGCGTATGCGAACCATTTTGAAATACAAAGACCGGTGGGGAAAACAGTTGGCGGGCTTTATAAATGCGATGCACAACAGTGACCCCGCGGAAATTGCAGACCTGAAAACAGATGAAGGTGACGGGTGGAATCACAATGATATTTGCAACAATATAATCGTTAATAAAAAGACAATGAAAATCGTCGGACTGATTGACTGGGAATACGCAGGATGGGGAAAATTAGAGACAGAATTTAATAACTGTGTCAGATTTTCAAAAAAGATAAAAAAATCTGGCATTGGTGATGTTATTAAACGCGAATATGATAGGTTGCACCCCAAGGCTTGACAAACCGTGCTTTTTGACTATATTATCTAGGCAAAAACAAGGGAACAACATGTCAAAAAGCGAAATTACAAAATACAATAAACACGAAAGCGCATCACACAAATGCTTTGGTCGCTTTGTAAGATATATTTGCGACGAAGTCATCAGCGAATATGGCGCATATTATGAAACACATGGCGAGATTCGTAATAAATGGCGTGACACATACAAATATTCGCCTGCAATTGAAAAATTCTTGATAAGACGGGCAAAATTGTTTATCGCAACATTAGATGTACATAATCCCGATAACAGTAATCTGGGATTCTTGCACGCGGTAATCAATGAAATGGCAGATTATTTGTCACGGTACACTATGCGTAAAAAGGATGGTATGTTGCGCAAGGACGCCAAGGAAAAACTGCAGAAAGTGTTGTGGGAAGAAAATACACATATCAACGCACTGCGAAAAACACAGGCAGATAACCGTTTTGCGAAAAAATCCCCAAAATACGCAGCCAGAAAGCGCAAACAAGAGCGTCGCGAACGCGCAAAACAAGACTGGGATATCGCGCAACAGGTAAGGTACGATATATTTAATCTGTGCAGAAAAAATAACATATAAGTTAGATAATCTTATCAATATCTGCGTCGGTGCCACCGGCGCAGTTTATTATTATGTCAGGGCTATACTGGGTGCGGAACCATGTCCGCTGACGCTTGGCATACTGATTTGTTTTGGTTATCCAATTTTGTACGCATTCTGATTCCGTGATTTCACCACGAATAAATTTACATAACTGGGATGCGCCAATCGCGCGGTTTTCATCCCAGCCGGAATTAATGACCAATTGTGCCTCGGCCAGGGCGCCACCGGACAACATTTCAGGCACACGCGCGGCAATTCTTTCACGCAACAATGCAGAATCAGGGTTTATCAATACACGACACGCATCTGGCACAACCGCACCAACGCGGGGCATGTTTTGAAATTCTGTTATGTGGCGACCGGTTTCAAAAAATACTTCCAATGCACGGGCAACACGTTGGGGATCGGTGGCGGTAAAATCAGGTGGCAATAATCTGCGCGCGGCATCAGGGTCGCCCCCTACCAATTCACGCGCACGGTGACGGGACGCGTCTGACACATCAGGCATTGGGGAAATTCCATTAATCAATGCATTTATGTAATACCCGGTTCCACCAACAAATATTGGTGTGCGCTCTGCCCCGATGGCGGATTCATATTCTGCGCGCGCCAGTTTCAGATAGTCTGCAACAGATATCTGTTCGGTCAGTGGCAACACAGAAAACAGACGATATGGCACACCATCTATATTGTCCGACAATTCGCGGGCAGCAAAAGGACTGGCCGCGATGTTTTCAATTCCGCGATATATCTGAACGCTGTCGC
>CALARG010000035.1 GCA_937888635.1 uncultured Alphaproteobacteria bacterium | reverse complement strand
CGGCCAGCGTACGAATTTCCCCAACCATCAGTGTATCTGGGTCACTGCGCAACGCCGCCGCCAACGCTTCTATATACTTTTCATCGCGTTGTTCTTCGTTTGTTGTGTTGACCACTGGCATTTGTCGTGCGCCAAAAATCTTTTGTTCAACCGGATTTTCCACCGTAATCATATTGATTTCATAGTTGCGTTCGCGCAACATCATTGACATATTGCGCACCAGTGTCGTAGATTTTCCCGAACTGGTTGGCCCTGCAACAATAACCAATCCCGTAGGAAATGAACGCAAACGCGCCAACAGACGCTGTTCATACGGCCCAAATTCTTGTTCTGTCTTCAGCCCTTCGGACGGATTATCATACAACAGACGCATAACAACATACCGACTGCCAAATGCAATCGGATTAAATTGCATACGCACCCCCAGAACCCCCGTCGGCAGATATAAATCCTTGGTTCCGCGCAGTGGTGTACGCCCGTCTTTTTGTGCCGATTGATATTCATTCTGGGCATAGTTCGCATTTGACATATCCGCAGACGCAAATGCCGCACGAACAAAAGATTCCCCCCATTGTGAATTATATTCCATCACCGGCTGCATACTGCCGTCAATTCTGAAAAATATTGTTGTCTGGTCTGCAACCTCTATATGAACATCCGACACCTTATGCGCCGCCGCCTTGGCAATAATATCAACAAAATCCTTTTGCATTTGGTTATCAAAGTCCTGACGGATACGCGCCCCGCCCCCCAAACGCATTTCATTAGATTTATAAATATTTGATATCAGCCCCAGGTCAGAATAGAACGGTTCACGCATTTTGCGACCACGGCGTTTCAACAAATCTAAAAACGCCAGCACCCGCCCATCATAGCGATGCGTACGCGAAATAATAATTTCCCCACCGGTAAAGTATGCAATCAAACTTTGTGTATCATGTGGTAATTCTAAAATTGCCCCTGTTGCTGTCAGCAACCGATTACCATTTGCAAACAAATAATCAATAATATCCTTAGACTCTGCCCCATCTAACCCCGCCGGCACAGACGGTTTATCTGCCAAATCAATATCTGCCAAGGTTTCTTTATCTTTTGCCATATTAATTATTTTCCATTGCTTATATTTAACACCTGGGTATTACCATCTGCATCAACCAACACAACCCCATCATACAGGGAAATTGTTTTTACCGTCATTCCATCCAGTGTTTTACCAACACTAACGCGTCTTTTCTGGCCACTGTTCAGGTCTTCTACCGTCGCCTGCAATTGGGCACCCGCCCCGACAACATTAACCAATTTCCAATTCTTAGACACATCCGCCTGGGCTGTTTCCTGCTGCACAGCCGCGGATTTATAGTCTTTTACTTCTGCCTTTTCGGCTTCTTCTATTTCTTTCAGCCAAGACTCTTTTTCTTTTTCAATACGGGCGGCCTCGGCCTCTAACTTTGCCTTTTGCGTTTCAATTTCCTGCTGCTGTTGTTCTGCACGCCCAGACAGTGTATCAATTTCCATATGCAGTTTAATTTTTTCTGCCGCCAACCTGTCTAATTCCAGGTCTAATTGCGCGCGTTCTTTTTCCAACTGCATTAAAACCTTTTCCTGTTCTAAATCTGTAATTTGTTGAAACAAAGAACCATTTGGATCATACGCCGCAACCGCATCCGCAGACACCTGTTCCATAGAAACTTCTTCTGTCACTTCTTCTATTAATTCATCTGCGCGCGCATTTCCGACAAACAAAACGCCACAAAAAATCGCACCCAATAAAAACATTTTCTTATTTTGCATAGATTAACACCTCATAGTTCCACGAACGCGTACGCGCATTCCATCCCGCTTGCATTAAATACACACCACCGAAATCCGCAAAGATTTCCATGAATTGTTGTGGTGTCAGTTTAGATTCTGCCCCAACCTCTACCACATTAACGGTCGCCACATCAACCCCATTGGTCAAAGTATCAACCACAATTTCCGTATCAATAACTGTATTTATTCCCTGAAATGCAGATGTTACATCACGCACAACCGTATCTGCATCGCGTTCATCTTGGCTGGAAACACTTTCTAATTCGGGCAACGCCACTTGAACACGCAGTGTATCTTCATCAACTTCGGACACAAAGGCACCTGGCATTAAGTTTGTTGCAATATTATAAAACCCATCCAGCGTTCCAAAATCACGTTTAAAATCAGCAATCGCATGCGTTTCACCACACACCACATTAACCTGATTCCACCCAACAACGGGCTGCATTAAAAACGCAATCGCCTGATAACACTGTCCCGCGCGCGCCATCATATCAGGCAACAATTCATACGGCATAACAATCGGTTCTGGTGGCAACTGTTTTTCAATTTCAAACTGTTCGTCTAATTCTTTGGATTTTTCTTCTATTTGCTTTTTATATTCCGCCACCAATTCTGGATTCAGTTCCGCCACCTGTGGCCGTGGCGCAAACACCTGAACAACAGAATCTTTGAAAATCAAAAACATCCCCAGTGCAAACACCCCCAGCAACACCGCCGACAACATCCGCGGTCCAAACCGACTGATGGTATGCAACACTGCGCGCGATTGTCCATTTAACAAATCCCCCAGATTTCTTTCCGCCGCCCGTGGCATACCCCATGCCCCCGGCGCAAAGAACGCCCCCCAATCTGGGATTTCAGACATTTTTACATATTCACTGCGCGCATCACTTTCTGATTCAAATAATTTGTCCACCAGAATAACACCATTACGCGCCGCCACCATATAAAACCCACGTGGCACCGCAAAGACCGCCAGAAACGAAGTATATTCTGAAAAACTTTCCATCACTTCGGCGGCCGCACTTAACATACCGGCGCGCGCACCATTTCTGCGTGCTGCCAACCCAATCATCGCACGATATTGGGTATATAAATTCAGTTTTTTATCAACACCGCGCGCCAAAGTCCGTGCATAGTTGCGCACAGTTGCACCAACACCCATTGGTTGCCAAAACAATCCAACGGCATATTTCTTGCGATTAATATTTAAAATTTGACTGGCCAATAAAAATCTCTCTCGTAATTACTGATTTTAATTATAACATAAAATCACAACCTATGGCAAACGGTTTTAAACAACTATGCGCTTAAAAAATCCCGCCATATGGCGGGTATATTTTACTGACAATTACCATATGCACAATCTGCGCCCACCTGTTCTGGTGTATATGTTGCCGCCCCACCACCACGCGCAGTACGCACCGCATTTGGATGTGGACAATCATAAACATTCGCAACCAGTATAAAAGAACGTTCTGGCCCGAAAATCACCCATTCATTTGGCTTTGTGCGTTGGCTGGTAATCCAATATGCATTACCATTTCGCGCCTGGTCAACGATACGATTTTCCAGATATCTGCGCGCATCCTGTGAATCATAAACAGATACTTCGGATTCAATTTTATACAAGAAAGTACAACCAATCGGTTCTGCGTCTAACTGTACCAGATACTGGCTGCCATTTTCATTTTTTATCATCCCACCGCATGCGGCCAACGACAACGCCGCCACCATAATCGCCAAGAATTTTTTCATATTTTCCCTTCCTTTTTATTCTGCATCAATTATAACATAATTTTTTGGGTCACTGAACAACTTTTTCAAAACAATATTATTCAACGCATGACTGCCCTTGTATGATTCCAGCGCACCACAAATCATCCCCCCACTGGTAAACATATCACCAACCGCATCAACAATTTTATGACGCACAAATTCATCTGGCCAAATTGTCGGGTTCAGCGTTCCATCCCCCGCATCATTTAATGCAATAACATTTTCTTCGGATGCACCATGCCCCATACCATGCTTTTTTAAATATTCCCATTCAGAATATTTACCAAAAGTACGCGCCCGCGCGACATTTTCCTTGAAATCCGACACAGACTTTTTTGTCCCATCATAAGAATATGAACAAGATTGTTTTCCTATAATCTTTTCTGGATAGACTAATGTAGCCTTAACATCCAAAGACTTTTCGTCATTCGGGCTTAATTTCACAAAACCATCTGCCTTGCGCCCAGAAATCAGATTCATCACCCATATTTTTACACGCACAAACCACGGTAACTGCTTTAAAACCTCGTTCGCATAGGCCACAACTGGCTGTTTTACGATTATGCGCTTCATTTTACCCTTTGTGACACCTGCATTTTCAAACGCAGTTATAAATTCTGCCGCACTGCCGTCCAGAATTGGTGTTTCTGCCCCATCAATTTCAATAATTGCACTATCAACCCCAACCATAAACAACGCCGCCATTAAATGTTCAATCGTCTGAACATGCGCGCCCGACATTTTACCAATTGTCGTATTACGCATTTTTGTTTCACCAACATTGTCAAAGGTCGCCGGAATCAAATCCGTCCCCACCATATCCACACGACGAAAGAAAATCCCTGGCTTATCCGATGGCTTTACAACAACATTAACTGTTTTACCTGAATGAATACCAACCCCCGATATATTTATCGGACTTTTAAAAGTAATCATTATATTTTCTCCTTTATCCAATCCCAAAAGACATTTTCAATAACCGTTTCCAATTTTGCATATTTTATTTCTTCCTGATATTCTGCCGGCAACCTGACCCAATCTTTTTCGGTCGTAATTAACCTGGCCCCCTTTTTATTCGCCAGACTAATCAGTTTTTCTATATCTTCTTTTGTATATTGATAGTGATCTTCAAACGCACGCGTATCAACCACATTATCCAACGCCGCAAAGAACTTACCCGGATATCCAATCCCTGCAAAAGCCACCAATTTTTGGTTTTCATCATATGGTGAAATTGTTTTATTATCCGCACAAAACACAGGAATATTATTCGGCAATTTTAATTTCTTTTTTGAATTTTTTGCACGAATAACAATAACTGCATCCGCTTTTTTTACACTGCGTTTTACATCACGCAAAGGCCCGGCCGGCAACAACAAACCATTTCCGTAACCAATTGCTTCATCAAAAACAACGATTTCAACATCTTTTTTTATTGTCGGATTTTGCAAACCATCATCCATAACAATCGGCCCAATTTCATCATTTTGATTATTCAGTAAAATTATATTGCTTTTTCTGTCACCAACATGCACCGCCAAACCTGCCCGCGCCAACATAGTCGCTTCGTCCCCGATAACAGATACAGACTTATCCTTTTTATACCCGCGCATAACAACCGGCGCATCAAAGTACTGTGCAATCTGTTTTACAATTGGTGTTTTACCAACACCACCGGCCAATATATTTCCCACACAAATAATCTTTCTGCGCGATTTTAACGCCCCACCCCTGCGAAACATATAAACAATACGACTAAAAATATAATACACCCACGAAACCGGTATTAGCACCAGCGCAATCGGACTTTTTTTCAAAAACCATTTTGGTGTTTTCATATTCAGCCCCCTACTTTGCCTTTTTCTTACTTTTTTCTTCGCGCAGTTTTTTCTTAAATTCTGACGCGGTTAAATCCTGTTCTATTTCTGGATAGTTGTATTCTGCGTCCAATTCCCTCATTTGCGCAACCATAAAGTTTTCTAAATCCTGGCGAATTTTTTCAAATTCCGCATCACTTGCCCTGCGTGGAACAAAGACCGGATTTCCAATATTGCAAACAATTTTTGAAAACGGCAACGCAACCAAATACCTGTCCCACCGTTTTTGAAACCATGCGCGCGATGTTGTATAGCACACCGGAATAATCGGTGCCCCCGACATTTTTGCAAAATATAACGCACCATCTTGCACACGCAGGGACGGCCCACCCGGCCCATCTGGTGACATACAAATACCATGGTCACCACGCGCCAAGACGCGCAACCCTTCGCGCAGAACCGACACACCACCCTTGTGGCTGGACCCATAAATCGCGCGCAACCCGAACAAGTGCTGTAATTTCGCCATCATACGCCCGTCTTTGTGACGACTTGCCACCGCATACGCCTGCATCCCGCCCAGACAAATAATCGGACTTAACATCATACTGCGCCCATGCCAAAAGACAAAAATTGCAGGCTTTTTTCTATATTCATAGAACACATTGATATTAGTTATTTTTTTAATTGAAGTAAAATACACAAACCAAATTGGAATTGCCATTACAGCGGCAACAATCCATTGAAAAATCCCCAGGTGTAAAATAGGCTCCCAAAAGCCCTTCCAGATTTTTCTAAAAGTCTTATTTTGAAACACAACGCGCCTTTTTTTCTAAATGTTAGGCAAATCATAGCAACAAAAAACAAATAATTCAAGAAAGACCAGGAAAATAGTCAAAAATCAGTAAAATAATTTTTTCATTTGACTATTGTCATAATTAATATATAATAGCAAGGCTTTTTACTTCATCGCGGGGTAGAGCAGCCCGGTAGCTCGTCAGGCTCATAACCTGAAGGTCAATGGTTCAAATCCATTCCCCGCAACCAGTTTTAAATAAAGAATGCATCCTTGTGATGCATTTTTTATTTAACGTGTGTTGTGTTGGATTTGAACCATTGAGGCAAGATGGTTCACAGCCAGCGAAAGGCAGACGGCAGTATGCCGGTCAACCAGCGGTTGATTCGCGCAGATGGAGCGCAGCCAAATCCATTCCCCGCAACCAAGATTTAATAAAAAACATCCCTTGTGGATGTTTTTTATTTATCCATATACACAAAACTCTGTGGGGCGGCGCGAATTCCGAAATCAGATAATTCCCGTGGCTGTTTATATTTTTGCACATTTTCTAAAACATAGGCATGTGCAACATCACAACCCCAAAAATAAGAATCAAAAAATCCCCGCCCTATTCCCGCAAATTCGTGTGTCACATTCCATAAATCATTCGGCGACATAGAAATAATTTCACGCACGCGCGCCACGCCAACAACCTTTTTAACCGGCGCAGTTGCATATATTATAATTTTATCAACATTCGCACTTGGAACGCGTCGCCTGAATTCAAACTTTTTTTGACCATTTAAAATTTTTTCTACAAATTCTGGCTTTATCGCCAACAAAATCGTCACCATAAAATCCCCTCTTTTATTATTGACAATCGGTTTTTTTGTATTACTATATTCCTTACTATGATATTATCACGCGAAGATTTTTTCAAGCACCTTGAATCACACTTTCAGTGGTCTCCATTTATCAAGGTCACAAACTTATGTAATAACAACTGTGCACATTGCTGTGAACGCAGTGGTCCAAACTGTCCCCCTGTATTTATAAACCAATCAGATATAAGGGAAATATTGACACAATTTAAAAGCGTTAAAAATTTTTTAAACACCGTCACAATTACAGGTGGCGAACCGATGATGTCATATTCTGCTAATTCTGACTACTATATACCACAGATATTAACCAATTGTGCAAAACAGGGCTATGAAACATACCTGAATACAAACGCCCGTTGGACACTGGATAAAAATTCAGAAAAAATATTTTCTGATTTATCATACCACTTTTCCAAATTCAAGAAACATAAACTATATTTTCGTTTATCCCAGGACTCGTTTCACACATACCCTACAGAATCAAATACAGAATTTATAAAATGGTTTATAAATAATCCTAATACCACCTTTCCAAACAGTGGTCTGTATATGTTCTATGACACCAATCAAAACAAAGAAAAATTATTTAAAAATCTGATAAAAAAATACAACATCAGATTTATCCAAATCCACGATTCTGGCACTAACCAAATATATAGACACGACCGTTCAAATCATTTTTTCTGTATAATGCCGTACCAAGGAATCCAAGACATGGGACGTGCCAAAGATAACCATATATCAACACGCAAAATGTTCACAAAACACGAATTGTTCTTTGCACCATACATTGATCCAGAACAAGAAATTTGTTTTGATTCATATGGATATGCACTGCTCAGTGCCTGTGGTGATGACACAATAAAAACACCATATCATGATGCAGATGGAAAATTAAAACCTATAAATAAAATAAAAAACGAGTTATTTAACATGGCATATGATGCCTATTTATTTGAATCACAAATATTTAGACGATAAAAAATCCCCAAAATTGGGGATTTTTTATTACCTTTTTTTACCAAATACTATATTTGTGGCAATCATTTGTAATTGTTCATCCGGCATATCTGCATATGCTTTTTTAGTCCGCAACTGGGCCACTTTATTATTTATTCTGGTCTGTTTTGCAATTTCATCTGCACGAACCACGCCACTTTTTTGCCCACGAACAATGCCTTTTTCCTGCATTTTCTTTTTTGCGGCATCAAACCTTTTTTGTTTTGCAGCCTTTTGCGTATCAATATTTTCCTGTGCAACAATTCCCGCCGCATCAGATTCACGCCAATACGCATATCTTTTAATTTCGGCTTCGCTTTGATATGTCTGGCGCTGCAGTGTCCGCAAAATATCAATTAATTTATTTCTTTTTGAATAATGACTAAATTTAATATCGCCAAACAGTTCCGCGCGTCTATCGGTCGCACCTTTTACCAAGGCATTATATGAATTAATCGCATCCAGCAATTGTTCATACAATTTCTTTTCTTTATCAAACGCGAACAATTTCCATGGCTTATCAGGAATTGGAATTTCACAAACAGAACCATCTTCTGCAAAACTATTTACAGCATTTATGACCAACTTTGCTTGTTTTGCAAAAAATCCATTATTATCCGGCAAATTTTTCAACTTTTCTGCCTTGGCAACAACAGCCTCAATTAAGTTTTTTTCACCGTCCAGATAATCAACCTTTGCTTTAACATCTTTATAAGACTTGCCATTTTCTTCTATAGTTGTTTTTGCTTTATCTAACGCGGCTTTAACACCACTGGCATAATCTTTTGACTTTTTTATTTCATTTGCAAATTTATTTTCAATCTTGACCCACAATTTCAGATTATCTTCTGTCTGTGTCAAGAAAATATGCTTATTTGTATTAATAACCTTAATAATTTCTTCAAAGTATGACGCATCTGCTTTATCTATAATCATATTCATGATTGCTCGCACCTGAACCTCATTCCATCGTAATCCCGGCATAGACATCAAATCGTACAAATTACGCACATCTGTATCTGCAAAGTCCTGGGCAGGACGAATAAATTTAAAGTCATCCCTGTCCAATTTTTCTAAAAACGGCCGCCATGCACGAATCTTTCCGCGCCTTAAATCATATAACCCCTGTGGATCTTTTGCCCCTGGGAATAATTTCTTAACATCAACCACATTAAAATCGCGATTAAATTTTTCAATCAATTTTTTTTGATTGGCTGTCATACGCCATTCATCTTTATGCTTTGGCAATACGGATTCAACCATTTTCATATCTTCAAACGGCCGCCCCGAGAAATTATATTCCAATGTTCCCGTGGCCGCTTCGCCAATAATATTAAACAGCACCTGATTATCTGGGATTACCGCCTTGTTAAATTTTCCAGAATCATTTTTATCTTTTAAAAATTTATCCCGTGAATAATAGAACGCCTGCAGGAATAAAGTCACAGAATTTTCATCAGTATTTACAAGACGTTTTTTCAGATTTTCTGGTGAAAAATAATATTCTTCGCAACTTCTTATTTTAGTCATAATTTTATTAAAAAATTCCGCTGCTTCGTCTTTTTTCATTGTTTCCAATGTACCTTCAATCAATCTAGATATATAATCTGGATAAAATATATTATGCGGTGTAATATTTTTTGACCAAATAATATTTACATCAAAATCAGGTGCCAATGCATACTTTACATCATTTGCACGTTCGTATGACATACGCATGAAATTATTTGATTCCCTTTCAAAATCAGCCTTTGTTTTAATCAGAACATAATTATCTTTTTTCGCCATTACAAAATCCTTTTTAAACAGATTATTTACCACTGTAATTATACCACAAAAAAAGGTATAATTACATAACAAAAAAGGGGTAAAAATGAAAAAAATATTATTTTTTATTACATTAATTTTTCCACTGTCTGGATTTGCAGGTATTTATACCAACACCGAAAATTTCCGCCCATATATCGGAATAAATGCCGGATTAAATATCGCAGATTATACAATTAAAACAGATATGGACGAAAACTATTATTCTGCCACAATAAACGCAGGCGCCCGAATTGGTGCAAACTTTGGTCTGGAATTTTTCTTTACTCATTCTGGAAATAACAATCTGGAACTGGCATCTGGATTAGAAACCATAAATCACGAAGTTTATTATATGGGATATGGTTTTGATATTTATGGATATTATAAAATCACCCCAGATTTTGACTTTTTCACAACATTTGGTGTTGCGAACTATAACTTTTATGACGAATACGATTACATAAATGTATTTGAAACCGCCTCTGACAAGATTTCTGAAAACCAGGTTTCAACCCGCCTGGGGATTGGATTTATGTTTACATTCCCCGGCGATAAAGTTTCCGCCCTGTTTCAGTATAAATACACACCAATAAATATGGATATTATCAGAAATTTAAATGATTTTTCACTGGGTATCAGATACACATTCTAAGGAAAAAACCGCCGATTGGCGGTTTTAATTATACTGCCTCTCTCAGGCTATCATCATCCGACATTGATTTTATATATTTTTTCTTGATACCAAACTTTTTTTCCTTATTTTTTTCTTCTATCAGTTTTTCTAATTCTTGTTTAGATTTATCAATTCGTTTTGATTTTTTATCATTTTTCTTTTTATTATATTCAACCTTTATTGGATTGTTTGATTTTGCGCCGCTAAATGCATACTTTGCCATATCGGACAGCATACCACTTATAATTGCGCGCGCGCCAATTGTTGATAACACAGTCTTGCTAACCACACCCGACTTTATCACCGCAGTTAAAATATTTTGCATATCCCCGCGGCTTAATCTTTTGCTTTCCTGAATAATATTACCGTTTTCATCTTTTATCTCTTTTTGATACTCAATAATATCAGACAGTGCCGTCAGTCCGCGTTTTACCCCATCAATATATGTTGGTGTCGCACCAAATCGTGCGGCAAATTTATCATTTGTTTCCTGCATCAAAACATCGGATAAATCCTTGCCATTTTTTTCAGATTCTAACATATCAAACAAAACCATACCCAACATGACTTTGTCTGTTGTATTTGGTTTTTCATCCATTTGTGCCGCCGTATCAAAAATCCCGATAACAAAATCGCGAAACGCATGGTTATAGAAATTCTGCTGACCCTGATGACGGTCTGTATCCCACTGTTGTCCAGACAACAATATACATAATTCCAATGTCACATACGCCATTGCAAAATCATGCTTTTCTTCGGTTGTCCATTCATCAGATGTCAATGCCCCACCCGGCGACATTTCCATAATTTTATATGCACTGCCATCTGAATTTTTACCATGCGCCATCCATTTTGCAACATCCGGTGAATAATCCCCCGTTGGTGTTGACACACGCAAACTTTCATACAAATCAACTGCATTCAGATATTTTTGATAATCTGAATCTATATCTATCTCGGACTCTGCCGATGCGCGCGCCTGTTTTACAATTTTATTCAGTGGTCTGTATTTAGCATCTTTTTCAACAATATCATTAATTGTTGCATCAATCATTTCCATACCTGAACTGGTTAAATCCGCAACATTTGGTCGCATTAATCCAATAACACAATCCTGGCCTTTGTATTTAATTTTTACAGTCACATAGAAAGACCCCGCCCCCAATATTTCCCCAACATCACTTATATCATCGCGAACCTGTTGTGGCAAAGTAGCCTCAATCATTTCAAACAATTCGTATCTGGATGGAATATCGGCCTTGTCACGCATAGTGGCCAATTCCTTGCGAATATCAGAATCTAAATTTGGCATATAACTTAACAACTGTCCAAATTTGATAAATGCCGACCCCTTATTCTGCAAGAACATTTTTAATCCCTGCCCCACGGCCTGACCACCGGACATAGTATTATTTTCATCGCGTTGACCGGCGCAAACAATTGCCGCCACAATCAAATTTCGTTCATAGTCTTTTAAATTATAATATACAGATTTAATAACCAATTCGGCATCTTTGCGATATTCAGAATTTTTATCAAAGAACATATCCAAAATCATATTAATTTTATCTTTATCTTCTGGATATCCTGCATTCAACAATTTGTTAATAATAACGGCCCGAATTGGCAAATCTGCCGCCCAAAAATTCTCGTGCAGAAGCATCAAATTTTCTTTACCCATATACCTGTCAACATCTGGATTTCCACGCCGCAATTCACTTAAAATATTTTTATGATCCATATTACTCATATAATTATCATACGATTTCTGACTAAATCTGTTTGACAGGAAATCTATGGTTAACCTTGCACGCGTAGGTGTACGCGCCAACACAGAAATCAACGCTTCGGCACCGCGGCCAAACCAATCATAATCTTCTGCGACCTTGCCATCAATTGGGCGCGTCTTTACTTTTTCCAATATATCTGCAACCTGCTTTTGTGCGACGATTTTATCTGTAAATTTACGCACAAAACTGTTTGCAACAACTGGCGAAAACGCAACATTATCTCCACCTGGTATTATCAAATCAATAACAGGTTGAATTTTTTCTATATATTGGGCACTGCCATCATCACGCCCCAATTTATGCGCCCAATATTGCGCATAAAAGTCAATTAATTTTTCGCGTTCATTAACAAATTCAAAATCATTATCATCTGTTACCAAAGACTTACGCAACAAAATATCATGAACATACCCAACATTTTTTTGACATTTTGGGTTACTAAAATCACGAATACTGACCAATTCATCTACGATAATTTTTGCATATTCATTTTTATTCGCCATCCTTTCTGAAAACAGCCCCCGTTCCAGCATTCCCATATAAATCTGAATTTTCACATCAATATTTTCTATATTAAATGCATTATTATCCGCCATATATTGTGAAAATATATCTGATATATCAACAAATCCAATTTTCTCTGGCTCTGTTTCACTGAAAAAACCAGGGACATAGAATTTTTTTCCACTCAATATATAATTTATCATCATCACATATTTGGACGTTGCATTTGGATTTTGAATAAATTCCCAAAATTCATCTGGCGATTGTGGCTCTTTCAGTTTCCGATATTTCAATTCATTTTTAAAAACAACAGATGGTCTTTTTCTCTCAAAATCAATACGAATTGCACTTGATAATATACTTGATTGGATTCCCATCACATATTTATTTTTAGATGCCACCACCGCAATATCATACCAAATATCTTCTTTTACAGACGCGAACTTTTCTTTTTCATCTTTTAGTGCATTTCCCAAAAAATGTTTTTCAACACTATCCACATTTTCCAACAGTTTTCGCATAATCCCATACATAGTATCTGTTGAAAAATCAGAACGCAGAATATTATAATCAATATGGTGATAAATACGTGCTATATTTCTATTTGAAATCTCTATATCCATTGTTGTATTTTGACTTTTATATTCTACGAGCTGCGCCAATGATTTTGCCGCCAAAATTCGCATTTCTTTAAAATATTCACCACTGGTATACAGATGTAATTTTTCTGCGACTTTGTCTGGAATACCTCGTACTTTCTTGGCAATTTGATTTCTTGCGATTAATTTTTTAAAGAAATCCATTTCATAGATATCATATAAAAACTTTTTTGCTTTTTTACTTTTATTAATCAAATCACTATTTTCAACCACCCCAGAATCAGTTATAAAACTGTATACAAAATCCAGGCCACCATTTTTTTCAATAAATTCATCATATTGCGCAACAGATATTTCCCCACTATCCAGTTTCATCATCATATCTAAGTGCGCTATACGCAACCTGATTTTTTCTTCTATTTTTTCAAAAGCTTTGTCATATACACTATCTTGAATATTATCACCATATTCCACAACAATATCATCTTCAATCAAATACTTATCTTGTGGATATTCCGGAAAAGAATAAAGACTAAAAATATCATTCCCTGTCAATTTTTTTAACAAAGCTTTTGTATACTCTCCTTTATACTCCGCCATTTGCACCCACGGTAATTTTTTACCGATATTTTTTTCACCCAACCCACGAAATTGCGGCCACATATTTTTGAATTTTTCCCGATACCGCCCTATCCAGGCTTGTTTTATACAAATTTCGGCATATTTTTCTGCCTGTGCTTCATCATATGCGCTGTCTATAAACAACTGCAGATAATCTGCATGTTGCTTGAACGGGCCAAACAATTCTTTTGATAAATATTCTTTTGTAAGTTTATTATGATAATCCATCAGATTGAACAAAGAAAATGCCTGTGTTTCACTTACAACCGGCAACTGTTGATATTTGGTAAAAATTTCCCTGCATAAATCAACCTGTTCCCGTGTCAGACCATCTGTAAACCTTATACCAATGGCCATTTTTAAAAATGATTCAGCCCTAATTGCAGAATTAATATACCCCGCATCAATTTGTTCTATTAAAAACCGCAAGAAATCTGACAGCGAAATTTTATCCGTTGGGTACCTAATTTTATCCGTTGGGTACCTATATAATAAATCATTGACTGATGTTCTGCCAAACCTATTAAAAATCTGATGTGTAAAGAAATCACATGTTAATTCATTAAAGTTTAATATTTTTATTATATCTTTTGCATATTCATCATCAACCACCGACACATTATCAAAATACCCGCGTTCATTTGAAATTTTTGTTAAATACGCCTTAATATCATCCAAACGCATTGCGCTGTTGCCATGAACATCCAAAGAAATATCTTCATAAGAAACACGATACGATTTATTGAAAAACAATCTGTCATATATATTTAAAATTGCCTGGGGGTTATATCCTGCGTTCATCATCAAATCAACTGAGTATAAATCCGCGCCACGTTCTTGGAATATAGAATTTTTTCCACCCAGCGTATGTTTCCATATATAATGTCCACATTCATGAGCCATAATTGCCGCCAATTCTTCGCGCGTATTAATCTCTCTTAATAATTCAAAAGAAAACGCTATTAAATTTTTTCCATTTTTTGTCTTGTCCCCCGACAAAAAGAAGGCATTTTTACCCCCATCATCAAAAACCATAAACTGGAAATCATCAACATTTATACCTAAATTATGCACCATCTTTGAAAACACAGGGCGCGCCAACTTATCAAAAGCCTGATTTGTTTTACTGTCCTGTTCAAACAAAAACAAAGCCTCAAAACTTTCTTTTGATAAAATATCACCATTATTCATAACACATACCTTTCCTAATCAATGATATTTTACCACAAAAGCCAAAAAAATAACAGGCATTAAAAAAACCGCCGATTGGCGGAATTTTTTTATTTTTTCTTAAAGCCCTGTTTTGCTTTAAACTTTGGATTATCAGGGTCAATCAAGATAACTTGTTTACCACGACGGATTTGTTTTACATTACCGCGTTTTTTCCAAGCCTTTAATGAACTTAAAAATTTCATATCGTAATCCTTTTTACAAGGCGATTATAAACACATTTTTTAAAAAATCAAATAATAATATTAATTAATTGTTGTTTTTGTTGGGGGTGTTGAAATTGTTGAAAACTGTTTTTAACTTTTATTCCACCGTTTTTCAACAAAAAAAAGGCGGTTTTCCGGCCTGTTTTATTTTTAGGCTCAAAATAAAACCAAATAATTAACAGTTGAAAAAGATACCACTTTTCAACACTTTTAACAATTTTAAGGGTTTTACATTCGGGCTTGTTGAAAATTGTTAAAAATGATATAATTAATCAACAGGACGGGGGAATATGAGAATTCAGGTTTTAAAGGCATTGGCAAATCCGGCGCACATATTTTATGTGCCTTATTCGCTTGCCATATTAAATTTTGCGGTTCAGTTCATAATATTTATTGTACTGTTTGTGGTGACTCTTATTGCGACGGGTAAGCCTTTTCCTCCATTATTTTTCCTGTTATCAGTTATTGCGGTACATTCAATTATTGCGATTTTTTCCAAGCGTGACCCGCAATTGGGCCAGATTGTGACCGCAAAAATGCAATTATTTAAAAAGAAAATCCCAGGGAAGTTAGCGGCATGATAAATTTTTCAGAAATTTTTAACTATTTTGCGGGCAGTGGATTTCCATTAACAACGGCTATTATGGCAATGGCTGTATTGTTGTTATTCATTGTGCTGTTGATATATATACCGACCCTAACGCGCAAGATTTTTCCGCGTTTTGGCTATGCGAAATACGCAAATTATCTGCCATTTCATACTGTGTATGACGACAATTCCATGTCATTGACAGATGGTTCTTTGATACGCGTTTACCGTGTTGCCGGTATTCAAACCAGTATGCAAGACGACGCAACCCGCAAAAAATTCTTGGACTTGCGCGCCCAATTATTCAATCAAATTCGCGATCGCAGTACAGTTTTGCGTTTTTATACCATCCGTGATGCGGCGGACGAAAACCTGAAGTATGAATTTGGCCAACCTGTCTTGCAAAAAATATATAACAAATGGCAGGGCCAGGGTTTAAAGATATTTCTAAACAGTTATTATATTGTATTATCTGTATCCGGCCCTGATGCGCGTGCAAAATTAAATCAGTACGGTAATTATGTTGAATCAATTTTTGCTGCATACAAACCAACCGTATTAAAAAACAATACCCCCGACAATATGGCGCGCTTTTTCGGGCGGATTTTATCCCCTATATCCAAACCATCGCCTAAAAAGGCCGACAACAATATTGCAAATCTGGTAACTGTTGATGATGTTGAATTTTTAAAAGACGGTATTGTCCGATATATCAGCGGCGGCAACCAAACATTTTCAGCATGTCTTTCTTTCAAGATTTCACCAGACTACATGGACGAAGAATTTTTTGACACCGTTCACACAATTCAAACTGAAATGATATGCATGAATGGTTTTGGTATTATGGGCAACGCAGATGTTGAAAAAACAATCCGCCAACGCCGTTCCACTGCCGGTGAAGACAACCAAGATTCAACCGAACAACAGATTTCTGAAATAAAATCTGCAATGGATGAAAACTTATCTGGTACACAAAGTTTGGTTAATTATTACCCATTGTTTATATTATTTGCCCCAACCCGCGAAGAATTACAGAAACATATTGATGAATTCAAAAAGATATCTGCATCATTTGGAATTTCACCAATTGTTGAAACTTTTGCAGCCAAGGTTTCCTGGTTTGCGCAAATTCCTGGTTTTGACATATTCCCACGCAGTTTCAAGTTATTATCGCGCACTGCGGCAATATCTATTCCTATGTCAACCCAGCCCCGCGGTGTTCCAAATTCAGATTGGGGCCCCGGTCCCCTGGTTGTATTTCCGACCGCCCAGGGCACACCGTATCAGTTTCAATTTCATGTTTCTGACAAACCGGTTGCTGTGGGTCACACCATGACAATTGGTCCGACCGGTGGTGGTAAGACAACCTTATTCTCGTTTTTAATTGCGCAATCATTGCGTCACCCTAAATTAAAGGCCTTCTTCTTTGACCGCAATCGTGGTGCAGAAATATTTACTATGGCCATTGGTGGAAAATACATCACCATGCAGGGTAAAGAAAAAAAATCTGACCCCATGGCACAAAGTTTTCTGG
>CALARG010000034.1 GCA_937888635.1 uncultured Alphaproteobacteria bacterium | reverse complement strand
GCATCACCACAACAAAAAAACCACCAGAATTAAATTCAAAGTGGTCAGGAGGTTGAGAACAATCATCAGAATTGTGCTGCTTATTCAATATATTCGCATGCCCTCCTGACCAAAGGGTCAGGAGTATTTTTCGTCCCGGGAAACAATACAAAAAACACGCCCAAAAATGGCGCGCCACACTCTTCCCCAGACGCTGATGAACGGGTTCTCACACCCCATCGCGATAACTCATCACGACACATACATTATCACATACATATACGAATAAATCAACCGATTTTTAATCGGGGTTATATATATTTAACAAATTCACGGGCGACTTTTTTTATTCCCTTGGTCTTAAAGGCAATGGTCAGTATTGCGCCGTTATCTTCAATTACAACACCGGCCCCCAGTTCGTTGTGGCTGACCAGTTTTCCAACCGCGGATTCTGTCTTTTTCGCAACTGTCCGTCGTGGCGCATCGTACGAACGCGGAATATTATTATATGTATTATGTGTTGGTGTATAATATGTGCGTGGCGCACCACCCTGAAAGTCCAGATATTTATTATCCATTTCTGTGATAAACCGACTGGGGGAATTGTACTGACGCGAACCAAATACCATGCGTGACATTGCGTTTGATATTATGCACCGTCTGCGCGCACGCGTAATTGCGACATAGGCCAATCTGCGTTCTTCTTCAATTGCGCCTTCGTTAATCGCCTTGTCATTGGGGAAAATCCCATCTTCCCATGCGGGCAGGAATACCGTATCAAATTCCAATCCCTTGGCGGCATGAATTGTCATAATGCTGACTGTGTTTTTGCCGTGCGCATCATCCGCGTCATCGTTATCATCTGTCATCATCAGTGCCGCCTGTTCCAAAAATTCCGGCAATGTGTCGTATTTTGAAACAACCGATGTAATCAGTTCGCGTACATTTGCAATGCGGTCGGCGGCGTCTGCATCTTTTGATTCAGACCACATTTTTATGTATCCCACGCGGTCTAATAAGGTTTTTGCCGCATCCGCCGGTGACATTAAATTCCATTCAAAATCAAATGCGCCCAAAAATTCATTCGCGGCCGCCCGCAATTTTGGGGCCAGTGTTGCATTGCGCAATCCATTCATTAAATTTGTGCCAGCCGCGCGCAGCGTTGAAATTGCCTTGTCTCCGAAGCCGCGACGCGGCTTGGCAATAACGCGCAGAAAAGAAATATCATCAAACGGATATACCAGTAATCGCAAATATGCAATTGCATCGCGTATTTCCATCCGGTCATAGAACTTGGTCGCGCCAATCAGGCGATATGGAATACCGCGCATTGCAAATTCTTCTTCAAATATACGCGACAGACTGCCTGCACGAATCAACAATGCATACTTAGAAAAATCGTTTGTGTCGTCGCGCAATATTTCGTCGGCGATTATGCGTGCTTCGTCCCGGTCCCCCGGCAGTGTCAGCACATACACCGGGTCCCCCCGGCCATTGTCCGGAAATGGATTTAATCGCTTTACATATCTGTTAGAATTATGCGCAATCAGTGAGCATGCTGCATTTAATATATTTCCCGTGCTTCTATAATTTGTATCAATGATAATTTTTGCATTGCCATACAGGTCTTTAAATCCCAGGATATGTTTATTGTCGGAACCACGCCATGAGTAAATAGATTGGTCATCATCACCAACACAAAATAGAAACCGGTTCTGTCGTTCTTCTTCGTTTGTTGGCATTAATAGAGTAATTAATTCCATTTGTGCAGTGTTTACATCCTGAAATTCGTCCACCAATATATATTTAAACTGATTTTGATATCGTGCCAATATATCTGGATTTTTATCAAACAGTTCCAATACCTTCAGAATAATATCACCAAAATCAACCGCGTTCAGGCGCGCCAATTCTGCATTATATGCATTGAATAATTTGTCTTTATTCTGCAACGCAACCAGCCCCTTGTCCTTGATAGAAGAAAAATCGTCAACATATTCTGCGGGTGTTTTTGTCGCCGCACTTATCAGTGATTTGATTACAGTTTTTTGATCATCTTCGCCATATATCAAGAAATCGCGTCGCAGACCCGCGCGTTCGGCATTACTGCGCAGTATTCGCAGGCAAATTGAATGAAATGTTCCACACCAAATATCACCTGGATACCATGCGCCGTCTGAAAATGTGGCCAGTCTGGCCTTCATTTCATTTGCGGCCTTGTTCGTAAAGGTCAGTGCCAACACCTGCCACGGCATTGCCATTTGATTATTTAAAATATACGCAATACGCGTTGTCAGAACGCGGGTCTTGCCCGTGCCTGCGCCTGCCAACACCAGCAATGCGCCATCAGTTGTCATAACTGCTTCGCGCTGTTTTTCATTAAGATTTTCTAGCATTAAATTCACCGTTCCATTATAATACCACAAACAATTATTATCAAGGAATGGAAAATTATGACGCGTATTATTTGTTTTGACATTGAAACAACCGGTTTTGAATACATGCGTGGCGACCGCGTTATTGAAATTGGTGCGGTAGAGGTTGTTGATGGTAAAATTACCGATAACACTTTCCACGAATATATCAATCCCGAAGGCAAGATTATTCCGCCTGATACCTATGCGGTTCATAAAATCTCTAATGCGTTTTTGGAAGACAAACCAAAAATGTCAGAAATCGCACCAAAGTTTTTAGCGTTCATTGGCGACAGTCCGATTGTCGCCCACAATGGTCTGGACTTTGACTTTCCATTTGTAAATCATGAATTGGCGATGTTGAATCTGCCGCAAATTCCACGCAGTCAACAGATGGATTCGCTGGTGATTGCACGCAATCGTGTATTTGGACCCAAAAGTTATACATTGGATGCGCTGGCAAAGTGGTATGGAATATCATTGACTGCGCGTGCAGATGCGCACGGGGCATTAATTGACTCTGAAATCCTGGCCAAGGTTTATATTGAACTGGACAACACCGCGCCCGCGCCCGATGTGTCAGAAATTATTGCCAAGCAGCATGCCGCCATGCTGGCGCATCCTAAGGTTGGCGGGAATTTTCCATATCGGAAATTTGAACCACGCCCCGAAGAACTGGAAAATCATGAAAAATTTATTGCAGAAATAAATAAATAAAAACGGCATTTGCCGTTTTTATTTTTTACCACCGCTTTTAATAATCTTGAACCACTTGGTTGCGGTTGCCTTGGTTTTCTTAAACAGTGTTTTTGTATCATTTTCCAGTGTGTCGCCCATCGCAGTATTTATTGCCCCGCCAAATTCTGTGGCGATTTTCATCGCATTGCTGGCCAGATACCATGTCAATGCCGCCATCAAAACAGAAACCCAAAATTCAGAAGAATTAAAGTCTGGCAAACTGGCGCCTGTGTTCATATCAATCAGCCCTGACAACAGCCCTGTGCATACCGCAATAACAACTGCCAATACGATAAAATGCAGCGCGGCATTAACAAATCGCATAATTTGCGTCTGTAATGATTCTGCCTTGAACAGTTCCATAAATGTATTAAAGATATCGCCTGCAATTCCCTTGTATGTTGTTTTGCTGATTGTTTCTGCGATTGCTGTAAATGGCAACATTATGATACCCAAGAATAAATCAGCAACCACACCAAATGCGATAAAGGCAAATCGCCACGCCAGATATAAAAATCCTGCAACAAATGCCCCGCCACACAGGAATGTGAATGCGCTGCTGCCAATACCGCCCGCCATCCATTTCCATCCAACTGCAATCGCGGTATAGCAAAACGCAGACAATCGCGTTGGCAAACACAATATGTCGGCCGCGGCATCCGGTTTTAATAAATTTGTTTTTGATATGTGGTCTGCTGCGTATTCATGTATGGCGGCGCATGTGTCTGGCAGGCTTGTCCCCACGACGCCCGATACCATATCTAAAATACCATTTGCGGTATACGATGCCACACTTAGAATAGGGGACATCAGCATCATAAATGTCTCGGCCGGCCCAATTGACAGGATGCCTGTCCATATTGCAACCAGTCCGCCTTTTTTTACTATTTCAATAACTTTTTCTTTTGTCTTACTTTTTCCAACAATGATTGTGTATGCTTCAAATGTCACCCAGAACGCATATGCCAACAAAATAAATATAATAACAAATCGCACCAGTGATAAATCCAATACCTCTGCAACATATGAAAACCCGTTCATAAATGCCAGGCCTGCCTTGGCCTCTATCGGGACATAGTTATCAATAACTTGCTTTTGAAAGTTGCCTTGGAATGCGGCGATGTCGCCAGACAATTCGGTTGTAAACAATTGGCGATTATTTTCGGTTGCCCATGTTCCATGATCGCCAACATCCGGCATTGCCAGATTGGATGACGCACCCCACGCCCCCCCGCCCAGACAGGTGATCATCAGAATAACGGATAAAAATTTGCGTATCATATTCATCTGTTTTATGAATCCTTTTTACCCATCTTTGCGGTGGCTTTTTTTGTAATTTGTTCCGGCACATGCCAAATTTTTTGTCCTAAATCGTGTATCCATGCACCATAGTCAAATTCTTCCTTACCACTCAGGCTGACATCTTCGCCCGGTATTGGCATTTTGACAGCCCCTGCCGGTAACATTTTATCAACCTTGGGGCTGATTGCATAATAGTACAAGAAGAACAGGCACATCATCATCAACAGAAAATCAAACCCATCGCCCAAGAAGTCAAACGCCCCCGGATACATTCTTTCAACTTCGGCTTTGCGTGCGGTAAAGCATGTTGTGAATTTATCTTTATCCATTTCACCATCACTTAATGCCACGCGTTCACAGTCCGAGAAAACATTCATCACAGACTGTGTTCTGGCATCTGGGTTTTCGGGCGCGCCTGACAACAGTGGCGGGAATATCGCGCTGTATCCATCCGCGGGGCCTGGCATAAATGTGTCTGCGGTATACGAAACCGTCGCGAACACAATAAGAACCTTCAGTGTAATTGCAACCAACCTGACCGCAGATGATGCCAGCGTTCCAACCGCCTTGCCCATCAGTCCACTGGCCTTGGCCCATACTGGTTCAAATGCGTACGCCGCCAGCAACAATGGTAAAAATATAATCAAGAATACCAATTTAAATACCACAGATAATATCTGGAAAAATAAATCAAATCCGATAATCAAAAACATTAATACCAGTGTTAACCCGGCCAGCCATGTAAATGCACCACCCCCCATCCCCAGCCATGCATAGTTCATCATTGCAAATCCGCCTGCTGCCCCCGCCAGCATAACAGAATTGATATTGCCCATCACGCACATAAATGGTTGCAAAATAGGGTTCAACACATCTGATTTTCCGTCTTGCTTTTTCGTTGGGGTCAGTGCGCCACATTGCGCCGCATTGCTGACACCGGTTGCGGCCATCCCCAGTTCTGCGCCAACATACAACACGGGCGTAATTGTAATTTGTGAAACCGTTTTCATTGCCGTCACACCGCCCAGCCCCAGCATTCCCATAACAGCGCCAACCACCATCAGTCGCAGTACCTGTTTACTGATTGGTTCAAACCAAGATTTTAAATCAATACCTGTTTCTTTGCCGTCCAGGTTTGCTGTTTGTTTTGCTGCATTAAAAATATGTTTTATACTGTGTATAAGAATGTACAGCCCCAGTCCCAACACCATAATTATCCACAGACTGTCAACCATAACGCCCCAAAATCTTTCGGCTGCATCCCCAATAACTGAAAACAAGTCTGCGATATATCTGCACATAAAGCATCCATTTGCAGTCGCAATATCGCCATTTTCCACACCAATCGCGTTCATGAAATTATCTGCGCTGGTATATGTTAATGCTGCGCCACCGATTGAAGAAGACAAATACCATATCCCCATTCCCAATGCAATCAGGCACATTACAACCCGAACCGCGATCAAAATCAGTTGTGCCTTCCACATTATTCAGATTCCTCTTTTTTATCTTCTTTTCCGCCATTTATGATTATTTTACCAACATTAACGGTTGTATCATACACATTTTTTGTCAGTCGCATCAAATCATCTGCAATTTTATCGCCATATTCGTTCTTTTCTTCTACTTCAAATGCGCCCAATATAATTTTTGTAATTTGTGGGATTTGTTTGTAAACATAGTTCAATACATACATCAGTGCGATACAACTGGTCAGGGTCAGTGCTTCCAGATTTTCTGCGCTTAAATCTTTTTCAAATATATCACCACTGGTAATTGCGTTCATCAGTTCAACATTGCTAACATCCGTTGCCGAAAAGAACTTTGCAATAATCGCCATAATAACAGTATATGTTATAATCACAGACCCCAGTGTGACGATTGAACTGATTAAGTTTTTAATTTGGTTAACCCCGACACCCTTGCCAATTTTTTTAATAACATCGGGTACATTGTCTGCGCCATTAAATGCGAATGTTGCCAAAGACAACGGGAAAAAGAATGCGAAAAACGCCATTGCCACAATCGCATCTGCGAAATAGCAACAGTACCTGAAAAATAATTTAAAAAATCCCCATGCCAAATACAAACCGATAAAGAACAGAACGATATGCTTAATCAATGCGCCGACACCCAGCAGTGCACTCCATGAAAATGCGCTGTCCATCACAGCAATCCCCAGTTTTATATAACTTTGGAATTGTGTAATGGTTGTTTTCATAATATTTATAATTGTATCACGCAGTTCTGGGCGATAAAAACCATCATCTTTAATTTTGACGGGTTGATATGTGACGCGTTCATCAACATCTGCCTGGGTTTGATTAATCATTGCCTGGGAATAGGTCAGGGTCATTTGCGCAATCGGTTCAAATGTAATCATTGTGATAAAACGCGGCACAATAACACCTGCGCCCATCAAAGAAATTGCAACAATGGAATTGATAAAGACTTTTTGAACTGTCTTTTTATAAAATGCGTCTTCAAAGTTATTTTGTGCGTTTTTCCAGATTGCATTAAGTACATACACCGTAAACATTGCCATCAGCAATAACAGGCATAAGTCGCTGAAATAATCATAAAATCCCGCGGCCGCAGTGGATATAATCTGGAACAATCTGTCAAACACTGGGCAACCCCAGCATTGAACAGCATCACCCACCAAAGACATCATAGCATCTGTCATTTTTTCTTAATCCATCCTGCGGCTTTGCCGATTGTTTTTCCTAAACTCTTTACGCCACCAACAAATGTTTTGGCGTCACCTTTGACCTGGTTATACAGTCCATCCATACCGCTGCCGATATATTTCTTTAATTGTTCCTGGGTTAAATCAAATATTTTGAACATCAAATAGAATGTCAGTATAGAAGAAATCCACATAACAGAATGTCCACCAAATCCCATCGCTGAATTGGCCGATGTTGGAACATTGCTGTACGCGCTGCCACCTGCGGCAACAACAAAGACAGATGAATTCCAATTAAACAACGCTTTGATTACAGCGATATTTATGCACAATATAAATGCGCATGCAATCATTGTCACAATTAATTGTTGCAACGCCTTGGTAATGCCATTAAATGCCGGCCATACATCAAACCATTTATCACTTTTCTTGAACACATATGCCAATACATGGAATGGGTACAATATCAGTTGTATTCCAAAATTAAATATCCCCTGTATTATCAACAGTGCCATGAACAAATTGCTGGCCACGAATGTTGAAATCAATATAATTCCGGTCACAATATTTAAAAAATCTTCCCCGCCATGTGGAATTAATGTCAGCAATCCACGCAGCCCACTGAATAAAAAATCAAATCCGCGCTTAATCATCTGATTGTTTGCCGTTGACAGGTCAAACACAGGTTGGACCAAGAATTTACACGAATCTTCTGAAATCCAATCTTTTGCCAAAATCTCGGGTGGGCATTGAACAGGTTGTGCATTTGCGCCAGCCTCGTTAATTGTTTCGGTGATTCCATGTGTGTACGCCGCCCCCAGTTGCAAGAATGGATTAACCAACCATTGCGTTAAATATACAGGTTTTAATTGCAACAGTACCAGTGTTGCAATCACGGCGCGAAAACATGGTTTTAGTGTATCTTCTGCGATTTTGTATCCAGTCATTTTCCCGTCTGCCATTTCGCCACCACCAGACATCCCCAGGAAAGACAGCCAGTTTTTCGGGAAATACATTTTTACCAGACTTAATGTCAGTGTCATCCCCAAGAAAGTCCAAACCAGCACATTAATAATTCCAACATGACTGCCGTCGCCAACAAAATATTCATATATTCCTGTTGCAGTCATCATCAGCGCATCCAGCACCATCGGCACAAACGGTGCCAGATTCAGTGTGTCAACAACACTGGCCTGTGCCACGCACGGCCCCAGCACAAATGCGCCAAAACACAATATTTTTAACAATTTTTTTCTATAAAACATTCTCTACTTTAATATTTATCTTTTCAATTATATCACATTTAGGGCAAAATATGATATACTTAAAAACAATGAACCGGTTAAAAAAATTTTGGATTATGTTTTTATCGTTCCTGCCGTTTACGGCTGGGGCGGCATCGCCACTGGTTATTGGTGGTATTGCGGGGGCCGGTGTCATCGCAGGTTTTTCAATATATCGTTCGTTTTCCCCGGTAAATATGGCAGACGCGTACAAATTTTTTTCCAGTTGTTGGTCATGCCAGATGTTTTCAGACATCATGTTATCTATGTCGCGAATCTTGCCGAATATATACACTGCTTTGGGCAAGACGATTATACCATTTGCAATTATCCTGACGGCGATATTTTTTGCGTGGCGCCTGACCAGTAATTTTTTAAATTCCAAGGTAGAGGCCCCCTGGTCAATCGTCAGCACTTTTACCAATCATTGTGTTAAACTAGGGTTTGTTTGCATCATATTGCTGGCGCCATTACCGCGTATGATATCTGAAATTGCGATTCAGCCAATATTTAATGTTGGTCTGTCGTTGAATCGTGCGGTTGTTCATGACGATTCGTTTGACGCATGCGTTGTCGCAACTGCAATCGCAGACCCTACATCAATTGATATCAAGGCCGCCAACCAGGGGGCATATTCCCCGCGCCTTCGTCATAATTTGGCCTGTGAATTGGCGGGTGTGCACCAGATGACAGGTCTGGGGATGACGGTTGGTTGGACAATGTTAAATATGGCATTTAATTCAGACTACATGCACGAGATTTTGTGGGGAATCCCGATTTTCCCAAATATTCCCATATTATTTGCAGGATTGTTAATATTGGTATTGTTCTTTATGGCATTGATACCCGTGCCGCTATACTTTTTAGAGATATTTATAAAATTATCTATGGATTTAATAATGTTGCCACTGATGTTTTTGGCCTGGTTGTTCCAGGGCTGGCAGATATCCTTGCCTGGGGCGGGAAAAACGATTCGCGGAATAATTGATGATGTAATAAACGGTACGCTGGGGCTGGCGATGACGGGGATATTTGTATCCTTTGCAATAATGTTTCTGAACGCGATATTTGGTGATTGGGGTGGCGCAACCGTGCTAGAAACCGCATTAAGTGCCAGCGGATCGGCCGGTTCTAAAATCTTGATGGATGCGTTGATGATGCGCAATGACAGCATGGTGACAATAATATTAATGGGGGTCTTTATCACCATGTTTATGAACATGATTCCAGCCCTGTCCAAGACTTTATTTAATGTCCATATATCAGATGACTTCTATAACACAACGAAAAAGAATGTTGATATTGTGTGGAAAAACCTGAAAAAATGGTACGAAGTTATGAAAAAATAAAAAATCAAGTCCTTTATTTAACATGCCCCCCTTTTTTGTATAACCCGAATCTGATATAATTCATAGCAATGACGAAGTTTCCGATTCTTTATTGGCCACGCAAGACAACTGGTGACAGTGAATACCAGTTGGCGCGCAAGGTTATAAACAGTTCAACCGGTGTTATGCCCGAAGTTTACACAGACGATATTGATATCGCGTCTGTCTTGGCGGCAAATCCAAATGCAACGATTTACTATCCTGTTTTTTGTGAATCAACTGGCTGGTGGGGTGAATTGTTGGGCGGTGATGCGGTTGTTTGTGATAAATTAATAATTTCCCCTGAATGTCAATTGATGGTCATTGGGGCGAAAAAGTCATGCAAATCCCAGGGTAAAACACAACTGTTGGCAGCGGAAATCTATCCGGCCAGCGGTTTTTTCAAGAAAATGAATTCTGGTATTGCGACCGTTGCAGATATGCTGGCGACCAACACGGGCACGATATTGGCGCTGTTTTCTGGGCATAATCAGTCCCAGTTTATAAATGTCCTGGAATCAACGGGGAATTCGTATTTGGGCTGTATTGGTCGGTATTAAAATGCTATTATTGCTTGATTTCTGTAAAAAAGCATGTATAATTCACGGGCTAAAATTTAAAAAAGGGTAATACAATGAAACAAGGCATTCATCCTGAATATCATGAAATTAACGTCACCAGAACTGACGGCAAAACAATTAAAATGTACTCTTCTGTTAAGAAGGACTTGTTGTTGTCTACAGACAATTTGAACCATTCCGCCTGGACAGGTCAGCGTTCAAATGCTGGTGAAAAGGGTGCACGCGCAGCCGAATTCAAAAGCAAATTTGCTGGCTTTAATTTCTAAGATTAACATACATTTGTGGGGGGCTGTCACATGGAACTGTTGATTAAGGGTTCAACCGAATTAAACAAGATGTTTATGGCGTTGCAGCGCACTGCATCTGGCCTGCGTCGCGACTTTGGCGAAGTTGAAAACCTGCAACAGTCTTTGCGTGGCGCGCGTGACTTTGTGCAAAAGGCCGCAAATCGTATTGAAGAAAGTATTTTAAATGACCTGCTGTTGGTTCGTCCATCGGCGGGTCTTTTGACACCAAATGTGTCGCGCCCTGGTGATGGTCGCGATGAATTTGTGTTGTCGCTGTCTGGTGCATCAAACTTTGTGCGTGGTAATCCGCATTTTGCAATATCTTTGGCATTGCGTTCCAACGATGAAACAAAAATCGCATTAATCTATTCACCAATTGATGAAAGATTATATTATGCAGAATCCGAACGCGGTGCGTATGTTTTTTCGGCATATCATTCTGCGCGTATCAAGGTTTCAAATTTATCAGAACCATCTGAATTAACAATTGCATACAACACATCAGATGCGCGCCCAATGATTGGCGATGTTCGTCGTACGGGCTGTCCTGCGCTGGATTTGGCATGGGTTGCGGCGGGTAAATTGGATGCTTTTGTGTCAGATCCGTTGGATTATGCAGAAATTGCCGCCGGCGACCTGATTGTACGCGAAGCGGGCGGTCATATTGAAATGATGGCGGACCTGGTTGCCACAAATGGCAAGGTTGAATTATAAGATTGCCCGCCAAACGGCGGGATTTTTTATTTGTTAAAATATTTGCAAATATGGTGTTTTTATCGTAAAATTTACCTATTATGAAATTTAAAAAATATTTGCGCATTTTATTGAATGTATTCTTTTGGTGTTTTGTCGCCGGTATCGCCAGTTTGGCGGTCTTGGTGTTGATATATGGCAATGATTTGCCTGATTACAAGAAATTGGCAACCTATGCGCCACCTGTGGCAACGCGCCTGTATGCATCTGATGGTGCATTATTGATTGAATACGCCGAAGAGCGTCGCGTATTCATTGACTATGCAGATATGCCGCCCCAGTTGGTAAATGCGTTTATTGCTGCCGAAGACCAAAATTTCTGGACACATCCCGGAATTGATGTTCAGGGCATAATTCGCGCGGTTGCAAACAACGGTATGCGATTGCTGGGGTACAATACAACATTATCTGGTGCATCAACAATCACGCAACAGGTGGCAAAAAATTTCTTTTTGACATCTGAACGCACAATTTCCCGAAAAATAAAAGAGGCTATATTGGCCCTACGTCTGGAACGCGCCTTTTCCAAGGAACATATTCTGACCCTGTACTTGAACCAGATATTCTTGGGTGCGCGTGCATATGGTGTTGGATCGGCCGCATTGATGTATTTTAACAAACCTGTAAATGAACTATCCCTGGCTGAATGTGCTTTTCTTGCATCCCTGCCCAAGGCACCAAATAATCGTACCCGCGCGGTAGAACGGCGCAACTATGTCCTGCGTCGCATGGTTGAAGAAGGTTTTATTACCCAGGCTCAGGCCGACGCTGCTGCCGCCGAAGAATTAAATATCAACAGCGGATTTACCGCCCAAATGGAAGAAGATTTTCAGTATTTTGCCGAAGATGTTCGTCGTCAATTATTGAACAGCCTTGGGCGCGAAGTTTTGTATAACCAGGGCCTGTATATCAAAACAACAATTGTTCCTGAATTACAGCGTGCGGCATCTGCCGCCCTGGCGCGTGAACTGGATGCCTATAATGCGGGGCGCGATGAAAAATTACAGGGCGCAATAATCGCAATGAATCCGCATACAGGCCGCATTTTAGCAATGGCGGGTGGGCGTTCTTTCCGTGACAGTTCGTTTAATCGTGCGACCCAGGCGTATCGTCAGATTGGCTCTACGATAAAGCCTTTTGTGTATCTGGCGGCATTGGAACGCGGTTATACCCCCCAGACAATGATACTGGATGCGCCAATTGTTGGCTGGCGTGAAAATGATACCTTGTGGAAGCCTGAAAATTACGACAAAAAATTCTTGGGCGATGTGCCGTTGCGCCTATCGTTGGAAACATCGCGTAATGTGCCGACGGTGCGTCTGGTTGAACAGATTGGAACCCAAAACGCAATTGCCGCCGCCCAGCGATTCGGTGTTTATCCATCAGACATGCCAAATATGAACTTGTCTATGGCGTTGGGGTCTGGTGAAACAACCTTGGAAAAGTTGGTTTTGGGATATTCTGCATTTATCAATGGTGGTCGTGCGATTACACCAAAACTGGTTGACTATGTAGAAGACAGATATGGTCGTGTTATCGGTGGTGCGCCGTCTGAAATTGTTGAATGGTCTGATGATTTAATGCCGCCTGAAATGACCGCGACTTCAGAGCCTTTGTCTGACCCACAAAGTTTATATCAAATGGTATCTATCTTACAGGGCGCGGTTGAGCGTGGCACAGGTAAACAGGCGCGTGTTCCCGGCCATACAATCGCGGGCAAAACAGGTACAACCAATGATGTCAAAGATGTTTGGTTTATTGGTTTTTCCAAGAATCTGATTGCAGGTGTGTACCTGGGGTTTGATACGCCAAAACCATTGGGACGTGGCGCGGGTTCGCACATGGCGGCGCGTGTATTTGCGGACTTTATGCGGGTTGCCCTGGCGGATGAAAAGAATCAGCCATTTGCCGTCCCAGATGGTTTGACATTTATGCGTGTAAACCGTCGCAGTGGCGCATCTGCCGCATCTGACCCAGACGGCACAATAATCCAAGAAGCCTTTAAACCCGGTCAGTCTCCAAATCCTGCACCGCGCAAATCTGTTGCGGGATTCAGCCCGGTTGTTGGCGGTGTGTTTTAATTCGTATATTCCATTTGTATATCAAATCTTTTGTGATAGAATGTCAGCATAAGGGAAAAAGGATTTTTTATGCTGACAGATTATTTCTTTAGTTATGGCTATTCATTTTTTGCCAGTGGTTGGACACAATTTGCAGGGGCTTTTTTTGTATCTTTTATGATAATGTTGCTGTTTGGGCGTCCGTTTGTTCGCGCTATGCGCGCATTGCAAAAACAGGGCCAACCAATCAGTGAAAATGTCCCGGATGCCCATTTGAAAAAAGCGGGGACCCCGACAATGGGTGGCATATTAATTATTGCTGCGATTTTGGTCGGTGCCTTGTTGTTTATGCCGTATTCAAATCCAACGGGTTGGATTGCGTTATCGGCATTGCTGATGTTTGGGGCGTTGGGTTTTGTTGATGATTATAAAAAGGTTAAATCTCAATCGTCCAAGGCGGCCAACGGTCTGTCGCCCTTAACCCGCCTGGTGGTAGAAGGGATTTTTGTCGTCATACTGGCATATTTTATAAATCAAACAATGCCACCATATATCCCGGAATATTCCCTGTCAATTGGTGCGGGAATAATTTTGCCACTGGGATTGATGTATTATGTTTTTGCATACTTTGTAATTTGTGGCAGTGCCAACGCCACCAATATCACAGATGGCCTGGATGGTATGCTGTCTAAATTATATATGCCTGTGTTGGTTGTATTGGTTGTGGCGTTGTACGGTGCAACCCGAATTGGTTTTATGGACACGGTTATGTTTCTGCCAACGGCCAGTGGTCTGTACGCAGTCTTGGGCGCGGCGTTTGGTGCGGTCTTGGGATTTTTGTGGTATAACGCACGACCTGCTTCAATCTTTATGGGTGATGTTGGTTCCTTGGCGCTAGGTGGTTTTATGGGTACGGTCGCCATGTTGTTAAAGTCTGAAATTATAATGGGTGTTGCGGCGGGTATGATGGTTTTAATATTGCTGTCATCCTTTGTTCAAACGGTATGCTTTAAAATAACGCGCAAGATTTCTGGCACAGGCCGTCGTGTGTTTTTGCGTGCGCCACTGCATCATCATTTTGAAGAACTGGGTTGGCCTGAAACAAAAATCGTAGAACGTTTCTTTATCCTGTCAATTTTGTTTTCAGGATTGGCATTGGTTTTGTTGAAATTTGCATAACAGATAAAGGCAGACATGTTAAAGCGCAGCGAAGAAAGTAAATTAACCAGTTGGTATTTTGAAACAGATCGTCGCCTGTTGGGGTGCGTGTTGGTGATGATATTGCTGTCTGTGATATTTGTTGTATCTGCAGGCTCAATCAAGGCTGAACACATGGGCGAACCCTGGTATTACTTTCTGGCCAAGGCAACGCCGTTTTATATCGCAGGATTGATTACCTTGTTCGGGGCCAGTTTCCTGAACAAGAAATGGGTTTTAATATTTGCTGGCCTAAATTTGGCGGCAGGTTTGGCCTTGTTGCCATTAACAGTTATTGCGCCACATATGATTAATAATTCTGCGCGTTTCGTGTCACTGGGATTTTTTAATGTTATGCCATCAGATATTATGAAGCCAGGCTTTATAATCATGACGGCATATTTTTTATCACTGATGAAGCGTCAGTATGGCGATAATATTTTCTTTAACAAAGAAGCGTGGCGTTTTAATACCTGGCTCAGTTGGGCGTACTATCTGCCGGCATTTATATTATTTATATTGATTGTTTTTAATCATCCTGATTTTGGGACCTCAATTCTTTATCTGGGGGTATTTACTGCAATGATTTTTATCGCAGGTATGCCATTGGTATTGATACCGGTTTTGGGGGTTGCGGGCTTTTTAATGTTGGTCGCGGCATTCTTTACATTGGGGCATGTACATCGTCGTATTTTGGCATTCTTTACCGGCACAGGTGACACATATCAGGTTGACAGTTCTGTTGATTCAATTCGTCATGGCGGATTATTGGGGTCAGGCGATGATGCGTTTGTAAAACAATATTTGCCCGACGTTCATACAGACTTTATCTTTGCAGCCATTGCCGAAGATATGGGCGCGATAATGGCGTGTGGATTGCTGGTACTGTTGTTCTATGTGTTTCGTCGCCTGATAACAAACGCAACAAATGCGCGTGATTTGTTTGTTGTCTATGCAACGGGTGGCACGGCGGCGTTGTTTGGTACCCAAATATGCTTTAATATGTTAACAACATTAAACCTATTCGCGCCCAAGGGTATGACATTGCCATTTATTTCATATGGGGGCAGTTCGCTGT
>CALARG010000033.1 GCA_937888635.1 uncultured Alphaproteobacteria bacterium | reverse complement strand
TGGACCCAATGATTAAAAGTCATTTGCTCTACCAACTGAGCTATGTCCCCAAAACCGGACCTGGAAGAAAGAATTTTGCAATTCTTTTTCCATGGGTCGGGGGCAATTTTGACATAAAAAAAAACAAATTGCAAGAAAAAATGCAATAAAATTACATTTTTATTTTTTGGGCGTTGATGTGGTGCCTGATGGGCCGTCAGATATATGATGCGCCAGGTTCAGTGCTGAAACACTGTCAACATCCAACCAATCCAAGATATGCGACATTATGTTTTCAATATATTTTGCAGAAATACGACGGCGCTTGTGAAATTTATTTTCATTTATCAGGCGACTGATGTCGCGCGCCAGGGCGGACAATATCTGGGTTTGGTCTGAATCCAAGACATTTGTTTGACCATTGCGGTACAGCAATGTATCTAAATCATTATGGTATGTGTGCAGGTTATCTATTATGCGCGTGGTCAGTTTTAGACGACGCGAGATTTCGCCCGCCCGCCAGGTCAGCATCTTGTTCAAACTGTCCAGATTTAATTTAGTGCGCACCCCCATAGATTCACGCAAAGCCACAATTAAATTCAGCATTAGTGTATTTAACTTGTCCGACATTGTGTTGATCAATGTGCGCTTCATCTGGGTGGACACGCGATAGTTCATATAGTCATACAGCAAAAACACCAACGGAATTGACAGCAATGACGCAGACACATTAATAACCAAATCGCGAATATTTGCATTTGGGGCGTTGTCTATGGCACCGGTGTATAATATTATGCCACCCGTGATTGACATTAGGTATGGTATAGACTTTAAAAAAAAGGTACGAAAATTGAATTTCATACCATTATCTTACAAGAATATTGCGGCAATATGTACAGGAACGAAAGCCTAATCTAATTCTTTGCCATCTGTTGTACAAGAACGGCGCAGAATCAGCATAGCCCATGCAAAAACACACAGTTCCAGAATACCCAGTATCATTATACTGTATCGCCAACTGCCCAGCATAGAGCCCAGGCCAATTACCCCACAGACCGCCATATAGACCAGATATGTTAATGTTGTATACAACGACAACACAATGGAACGGCTTGCAGTTGGGGTCATATCTTGGAATCGTGAATACAATAATGTAAACAGTCCCCACAGTACCATATACGACACACCCATTATCCATAATGCGCCGGTTGTATATATCAGCGAAAACGCAACATACCCTGCCCCAACCGCTGCGATTAACCAATACAGAACCGTGTCTGACAGGTGTGTAAATTTATACGCAAACCGCTGGCCCAATGTTGCACACCCCAGTAAAAAGAATGATAAAATACCGACATATTCTGTTGGGATGCCGATATTCAAGGCAATAGGACTGAGAAAATCGTCCAAGAAAGGTATATTGATAACCAATATCGTTAAAATCATAACCGACATCAAACATGGTGTTTTTAAGACAACCCGCATGCCTGTTCGCATCAGTTTCCTTAGTTTCAGTCCTGACACCTGGGGCGCGGGCATGACCGGGCGATATGGCAATATAACCAAACAAATCATAGATATTAAAATTGCCACGACGGATGCCCATGTCACCCAATCGTACCCCAGGAACATTAACAAAGAACCACACGCAGACAGTGCGACCGCAATAGATTCAAATGTGGATTTACGTCCCAAAATACGCGGATATTGTTTTGTGGCACCTGCCGCCGAGACAGCATCATAAACCAAGCCTTCAAATGCGACACTGCGAAAGCCAGCCTGGGCGCCCCATAACAACATACCAACAACAAAACCAATATAGTTTGGCATTACCAACCACAGTAATATCGCGAACATCTTTAGGGATTGCCCCGCAATCATTGACCAACGCTGTCCAATATGGTTTGTAAGATACGCAACAGGAACTTGTGCCAAAATAGTACCAATGGCGGACACAATAAACATCATAGATAACTGAAAATCAGTCAGGCCATTTTGCTGCATAAAAATTGCGTAAACCGGGGTTAATAATAAAAACTTGTTAAAAAATGCAAAACCGTACAGCGAGAATAACAAACGCTTCATTTTCCCCATCCTTTTTTCCTGTGGTACCAGTATACACATTTTGCGACAAAAAAGTACAGAAAATATTGAAAATCTGATATTTTTGCACTATAATAAGTGGGATAAGAATAAGGTGTTATAGATATGGCAAACATGAAAGATTTTTTGACGATGTATTATAACAGACTGATATTTAGTAATATGCAGTACGAACAGTTTGTGCAATTTTGTGGCTATATCAAGGATAAAAAGGCAACAGACAATCAAAAAATCTGGGCAGAAGAATTATTAAAGAAAGACCCAGCAACCGGGGAATTTATTACGCGCCGTGATACCGATATCTACATGCCAAAAGAACTGCCAGATCCTGCCGACCCAACAGAAGGGTTAAGCGATGATGAATGGGAAAAATTATTCCGGGCGTTTCAGCAGGCGTTCCAGTCTATGGATGGCGCAAAAAAGGATTTTAAGTATAACGATAAAGCAAAGAAGTTTTTTGAATCATATTTTGGAACCAATCCTGACACTGGTGTTCAAAATATGTTCCAACATCCAAAAATTAAACCAAACGCGGAAAGCAAACTGTACAAGGCGCCAACCCCACCATCAACAGCAGATGTTCCAGGCACATTGTATTACTTCTTAAAGCGTCATGAAAACATACTAAAATCGCGTTTTGCGGGCGGTTATTACAATATTTTAACTGATGACTTTTCATATACAGATTTGCTGAACGGCCTGAAAGACGGGAAATATAAAACAAGCGCTTCGTTCCGTTCAAAACTAGAGGCGGTGGCGGGATATGTAGAAGGCTACAAAGCCGATTTGGTGCAGGCAAATATCCCTGCGGCAGAAATACCAGATTTGTCAGATTATGACCAATGGTACGACAAACGCATTTCACCAATGCGACTGGCTCAATTTAAGCGCGAATACAAAACCCTGCTGAATACATTACATAAAGAATCAAAAGTACGCGAAGTTTTTGAACAACATGATAATGGTAAAATTTCGGGTCCGTTAAACAAGGCGATAAAAAGCCAATCTTACGACGACCCACAAAGCGAAGATTATGTTCAACCAAAACGCGAAGATACGCTGACCATGAAAGAACGTCTGGCAGAATGGTGGTCAGATACATATTCGGACTGTTTGGAAAAATATGTAAAACTAAAAGGCGACAGATTATTCTTTTCAGACGAAGCCAAAAACATATGCAAGCACCTGCAAAAAGACTTAAAAAAGACAGATGGACTGGACGGGGTATTAAAGAATGTCGGCGCCGCCAAAGACAAATTGAAAGCCGCACGGGAATTTAAATCTGTAAAACATCTGGAATGGTTTGAAAAAACCATGAACGCGTTGAAAAATGACCCAAAATTATCAAAAGTATGGGCAGGTGCACTGAAAGACGGAACACATATGCAGGCGCTGATTAAAGAGGTTATTATACGCGCCATTCAAGAAGGTAAAAAAGATGAAGCAAAAACTGCAATGGAATTGATTTCTGTGTTCCATTACGATTATACAACCAGTAAAATTATGGATGTCTTGCGCAATGAAAATTTATCCATATTTTCTGATGACAAACTGTCTTGGAATAAAAACGAAGGTGTACAGTTTGTCACAAAGGCATTAGATAAAAGCATCAAATGGGCAATGATGGGTATCGGATATGGCATTACAATGGCAGGTAATGCCTACAAATTATCTGGCAGAAAGATAAATAAATATTCTGATAAAAATGGCGGTGGCAGCTTCAAAGCAACACACGATGCATATCTGGAAAAACAGCAAGATGACAGAATAACATTAGAAAATACCTTGGCCGCTGAGCAAGGACAAAGAACCACGGTCCAAAGGGACGTTGATGGAATAAAACGCGGCCGAACATTCGATGTTGCAAAAGCCAACTTGGAATCTAATATACAACGTTACACAAATGACATTGACAATTTCTGCAGACCAGATATTGATGCATTAAACGATGCGTTAACACAAGCAACAAATAATTTTAATGCATCTGGCACATGGGATCCATTGGCAAGCGAGGCAGAATATGATGCCGTAAGCAAATTCTTGAATTCTATACAAAATGATGCATTAGAAGCAAAGCCAACCCTGACTGGAACTGGGGCAGCCTTGCAACCACACCTGGATAACATAGAAGCCAACTTTACCAGACTGACACGCAACAGAACTGCATTAAAATTAAGCAAGGATAAATTTGACAACTTGGTTAACGGGCAAGAATTGTTAGATCAACTGAACGAACAAATTACAAGACATGAAAATGAAGTTCGCAATTGGGACACTGATCATACAGACGAAATGGAAGAACTGGTTTTGCACTGGAACATGCTAGAAACAGGCAGAAATACAAAAACAGGCCCAATGTATAACTGGTTCAGAAATCTGAACGCAAAAAGCGCACAGAAACGTCTTGCAAACCAACGCGACGCAATTATTGCAGGCTATAACAGTTCACACAGTATTGCGGCTTGATTTTTTTGTGATTTTGTGGTATAATGTGAATGAACACCATCCCGCCGATGGTGTTTGTTTTTTTGTGCCCTGCCCCGGATTGGTGGTGGGGATTTTTTATTTCAATTGAATAAAGGATTAATCTTATGACACGTGTATTACAACTGCGGCGTGGTACGACCGCAAACAATGATGCTTTTACCGGAATGCCCGGTGAAATCACAATGGATATGGATGCAAAAACACTGCGTATTCATGACGGAGAAACACTGGGTGGGTTTGAAATCGCACGCCGTGACGATATTAAAAAAACTGATTTTGAAATTCAAAATGTATCTGATGAAGTCTGGACAGAAATTATCGCACGATGTGCGCCAGCACCAATCAAAATGACCGAAACAGAACCAGTACCAATTAACAGCCAATGCAGTGCATTAAACTATGTTGTTGGGATTGATGAAATGCCGTTTGCGGTTCAAACAATATTACTGTGTAAAAATGCCCAGGCAGGATATATCCCAGGCGACGAAGTAATGGCATTTGGCATTGGCAACAGATGCAACCCGGCCCCGAATATCATTATGGAACAAGGGGGATTGAACCTGTATCTGATGGTTGGGAATGAAACATACTGGGTCAGCCATAAGACAACCGGCACAACAACCCAAATCACAGATGAAAATTGGTATATTTTATTCCGAGTTTACTGTTGAAAATAAGAAAAACCTTTGCTATGGTTGGGGGCGAAGAAGAAAAAAGGATTTCAAATGTACATACTTGCACTGAATTGTGGTTCTTCGTCCCTGAAATACCAGGTGTTTGACGTAG
>CALARG010000032.1 GCA_937888635.1 uncultured Alphaproteobacteria bacterium | reverse complement strand
GTGTCAGTTATGTAAATCGTATGGTAAATGCGGCGGGCAATGCCGCCGAATTGGCCGAAGGACACGCAGCCGCCGCAGGCGCACATGCGCTAAGCGCCGCCCAATCCGCAGAAGAAGCACATAGAACGCTTGAAAACAAGTTAGACAAAAGTGGGTGGAGTGCAGGGGTGTTATTTGCTGATGGAAGTGGCCTGGTAGGAGCAGGAAAGCTGGATGGAAAATATATACAAACCGGGTCTATTCCTTGGAATAGAATGTTGGGGCCTATGTCTACTTTTAATATATCAGCTGGGCTAGAAAATGCGGGGCTGGTGTTGACTGTTGCGGCAACTGGATTTGCCGAATGGGGGCAAGTCGGTACGGCGGGTATAGCCCCGGGTGCGGTGACGATTGATAAAACCGACGGTGTTGTTGGTATGGTGCCGGTGGGGTCCGCAGACGCCACAACATATGGTCAATTTTGGATTGAATAGGTTATGGTAGTGGTTAGTTGTTAGTGTAAGTGGTCAGTGTCGGCAAAATCCGTCATTCCCGCGTGGGTATGATGCTGGGTGAGGTGTTGTTTTTTTGAAGAATTACAATGGATACCGGCCGTCGCCGGTATGACGAGATGTTTTTAATTGTTTATCAACACTGGCCATTTACAACTTACACCGGCTATTTAAGATAATCGTAAAAAAAATCCCCAAACGGGGATTTTTTATTTTTAGATGCTGTCTGGGTTCACCCAACGGCCTGCCTTTAATAATCCAGGTGCCATGCCTTCGTTTGCGCGCAGGTTATCAATTACACTGCGTGCCTGGGCGGCGTCCAGGTTGATAATGCGAACCTTGAACATGTCGCCTTCGTTAACAACAACGGCATCGCCATATGTTTTCATGCGTTGAACCAATGCGTCGGCACTGTCCTGGGCATAGAATGCTGCGATTTGTACCGCATAGTCACCAGATGCAACCGGTGCGGGCGCAGGTGCCGCGGTTTCAACAGCAACTGGGGCCGTGGCCACAGGTTCCGCAACAACTGGTGCGGTGGCGACTGGTGCATCTACCACGGGGACGGTGCCCAATGTTGCGTTCTTTACAATCATTGTTTGTTCTGGTAATACCTGAATCTGAACCTTGGCCTGGCCGTTCATGCCAATTTTCTGGGCGGCGGCCGGTGACAAATCCATCAGACGGGTGTTCACGAATGGACCACGATTATTTACACGGACATCAACCGATTGACCGTTATCCAGATTCGTTACACGAACAATTGTTGGTAATGGTAATGTCTTGCTGGTCGCGACCATCTGATTTGCATCAAAGACTTCGCCATTGCTGGTTTTTGTGCCGTTTAATTCGGTTGGAATAATACCTGCAACGCCGGTCTGGTTATATGTCATATCTTCAACAGGGATGTATTGCACATCATCAACCTTGTACGCGGTGCCGATATAGTATTTTGGCGCCGCTGCCAGTAAATATGTATCACCCAAAGATTGTTGTGGTGCACCCATGGACAATGGTTCTTCGCCAAAGCCATCGGCATTATAACTGGTGCTGCGACCGGATGGATTTAAATCCATACATCCCGCTAACATTGCGGATACGACCGCCAAAGAAATAACTTTTTTCATGATCTAGGACTCCTTACATTCATAGACTTATGTTTATATTTTATCATAAACAGGGACCCGTTTCAAATCTAATTTATTATTTTATTATTCTGTCCAGCATATATGCAATTGGCAAATAAATAATCCCATATCCTGCAATTGCCATGCCCAGTGTAAATATACCAGAGATTGGAACAAATGATAATGCAAAGCCCAATGTAGCGGCCAGTGTCGCAAAGGCAAATACCGCACGATGTGTGCGCGCATCTGTCCGTACCAATTCGCGCCGACGACATGCGCGCCCCAATAAATAATTTTTTAAATATCCACTGACCACCACGCCAATTGGTATTGCCAGATATCCAACAAATGGGAACAGCCCCAGATACAATATCGCCGCCACCCCCAGTGATACCATGCTGGTCTTGACCGGTGTTTTTACATCCTGGGATGCATACAGGGTTTTACTGTAAATCTGGCTGATAACCATGGCGGGCAGAACGAATACCTGAATCATGATTGCAACAGCCACAGCATGTGTTGATTGCGCGGTCCATGCACCATACTGGAACAGGTATTTGATAATTGGTTCCGCCAGTACAAACAGCCCCGCCACGCATGGTAAGGTCAGCATTAATGATCGGCGCATTGACGAGTTTTGCTGAATATAAACACTGCGCATATTTTTATCGGCCAGCGCATTTGATATAGATGACATTAACACCGTACCCGCCGCCAGGCCAATCATTGCAAACGGTAATTGGACAATTCGGTCTGAATAATACAGCCATGATACCGCACCACTTTGAAAACTGGCAACCAGTGTGCCGATAATTATTGTTATCTGATAAAAACCACTGCCAACAATGCTGACCCCCAGGCGACGAAACATACGACTGATTGCAGGTGTCCAACGCGGGACAACCAGGTGCAGGCCGAAATGATTGCGTCTGATGCGTGACCACAGTATTCCAAACTGAATAACCCCAGACAGTACAACCGTACCCGCCATCAGGTACAGGATGTTTTCTGTGCCAAACATCATTGCAGCCAATAATGCGCAAATCAGCATAATATTTAACAGCACCGGCATAAATGCCGCCAAGATAAATTTTGAAAATGCATTCAGAATTGCCGATAAAAACGCCGCGCCACAAATAAATATGACATAAACGAACATTATGCGCGATATTATAACCGTCATTTCCATCTTGCCGGGTGTTGCATCAAAGCCCGGTGCCAGACCCCAGATAACCAATGGCATAAATATTTCAAATAAAATTGTTATCCCCAGCAGTACAACCATCAGCCATGAAAAGACATTTCGGGCAAAGGATTCATCTTTTTTGGAATCTGTGTACATTGGTATAAATATTGCGGACAACGCCCCTTCGCCCAGCAAATCGCGAAATAAATTGGGCAATTTAAACGCGGCCAGGAATATGTCTGATAATCGTCCCGCACCCAGTACGCGCGCAATCAGCATGTCGCGAATAAAGCCAAATATACGGCTGATGCCTGTCATGGCGCCAACCCCGAAAATATGTTTGCCAAGTTTCATGCTTTGGATTATACTGCGTTCTGTGAAAGAAAATCAAGACAGGAATACAAATATGAAAAAACATTTTATATGGTTATCAATCTTGGCAATGCTGGCGGGGTGTGCGGGTACAGATAATGAAATTGTCGCAGAACAGCCTTTGGCCGATATCTATGCGTCGGCATATGCGGAATTTAATGAAGAAAACTATGAAGAAGCCGCCATGGAATTTTTAAAGGCAGAAACACAATATCCGTCCAGCTCATGGGCCCCAGATGCGCTGGTTATGGCGGCGTATTCACACTATATGGATGGTGATTTTGCCGGTGCAATTTTGGCGACTGACCGTTTTATGCGATTTCACCCAGGACACAGGGATGTGCCATATGTAATGTACCTGCGTGGTATGTGCTATTATCGCCAGGTCAGTGATGTGCGCCGTGAACCGGGCATGTCCGCGTACGCATTGCAGCAATTTCAGACACTGATTCAGCGTTTCCCCCGCAGTGAATATGCAAAAAATGCGGAAAATAAAGTAAATATTTTGAAAAACTATATCGCGGGCAAGGTTATGTTTGCAGCACGCAATGATATGAAAAAAGAAAACTGGCCCAGCGCAATTAGTCGCTTGCAATCAATTGTCACAGATGCACAAGAAACCGTCATGACGCCAGAGGCAATGTTCAGATTGACCGAGGCATATACTGCAATTGGCCTGCCAGAACAGGCGCAGGGGTATTCTGATATGTTAAAATTAAATTTTCCAGATAATGAATGGACGCAGCGGTTGAAGTAATATGGCATACGATAAAGATTCTATAATAACTATTTTGAATTATGCGCGCGATAATGGGCCGAGCAAGGCTGCAAAGTTCTTTGGCATACAATATTCTACAATCAGACGATGGAATAATAAATACAATGTATACGAAGTGCAGGAAATGCGTGAATTTTCAGATGAGAAAAAGATAGAAATTCTGACATATGCAAATCAATACGGCCTAATTTCTGCGATGCGCGAATATGATTTGGATGTGTCAACAATGCGCGCGTGGAATAAGGAATTTAAAATTTATCAGCAAACCGGGCGCAAGAAAAATGCCACACATCAAAAGAAAATGGAACGGTATTCAGAAGAATTTATATTGGAAGTATTGAACTTTGTGAAAAAGGAAGGTGTTTCCAAGGCAATGCGTAAATATGATTTGCCAGATTCAACAATACGCGCATGGAATATAAAATACCAGGTTTATACCCCGCGCAAGGCACGAAAATTTTCAGATGCACTGAAAAAACTGATTGTTAAATATGCGCATGCGTATTCTGTGCCTGAAGCAGTCAAGAAATATGATGTCACGAATGATCAAATAAAAGATTGGACACAAAAGTTTTCAGAAAAAGAATTATAATTTCACACCATATTTGCCACGATTGATGGGGCGGTATGATAGGGCCTCGGCCAGGTCGGACATTTCAATGTTTTCTGCGCCACGCAAATCTGCAATTGTTCGCGCTAATCGTTTTATGCGGTTATAGCCGCGGGCCGACATTCCCATCTTTTCTGCGGCTGTGTTTAAAAAGGCAGTTAATTCATCAGATAGTGCGGCAAATTGTCCCAGGTCTGCCCCGTCCAGCATTGCGTTAACATATCCCTGGCGTTTTATTTGACGATTGCGTGCCACTACAACACGGGTGCGGATTTCTGCGCTGGTTTCGCGGGGGGTGGTGTCGGTGGTCATTTCCCATGGCTTTACTGCATCAACATCAACATGTAAATCAATTCGGTCCAGTAATGGGCCAGAAATCTTGTTCTGATATGCTTCGGCACAGCGCGGGGCGCGGGTGCATGACATGGCGGCATTACCCAGGTGGCCACATGGACATGGATTCATCGCCGCAATCAATTGAAAGCGCGCAGGATAGGTTGCATTGCGCTTTGCACGCGAAATTAAAATGCGGCCAGATTCCATTGGCTGACGCAAAATTTCCAAGGTTGCGCGATTAAATTCAGGTAATTCGTCCAGAAATAATACGCCGTTATGTGCCAATGATATTTCGCCCGGGCGTGCGTCAGAACCACCACCCGCCAGGGCAACAGGACTGGATGTGTGGTGAACGCTGCGAAATGGGCGCGATGACATCAGGCCACGACCTGTCAGTTCGCCTGCAATTGAATATATGGTTGAAGTCTCTAAAATCTCGGTCGCGGTCATTTCAGGCATAATTGTTGGCAGGCGTGATGCCAGCATTGTTTTGCCCGCCCCCGGGGGACCAACCATCAGCATTGCATGGCCGCCCGCCGCCGCGATTTCCAATGCGCGTTTTGCCGCCGCCTGGCCGTGGACATCGGACATATCAATTGTATTTTTCTGGTCAGATTCTGGTGCGGTTAATTCGGGTACAGGCAATGTCTGGGTGCCTTTGAAGTGATTAATTAATTGTATGACATGAAATGGCGCAATAATGTTTGTGTGGCCCGCCCATCGTGCCTGGGTGCCTTGGTCGCCGGGGCAAATCAGGCCCAACCCATGTGTGTTGGCCCAAACACTGGCCGGCAGTACGGCATCGGTTTTAACAATCGCGCCATCCAGGCCAACTTCGCCCATTATCACATATTTTTCCAATTCTGTTTCTGGTAAAACGCCAATTGCGCATAAAATTCCACACAGAATAGGCAGGTCAAAATGTGAACCGCTTTTTTCAACATCGGCCGGCGACAGGTTGACCGTCAATCGCTTGGGCGGTAATGATAAATTCAGGGCTGATAAAACATTGCGAATGCGTTCGGCAGATTCCTTGACCGCGCGGTCGGCCAGGCCGATAATATTAAACTCTGGCTTGGACAGGCCAGATGACAATTGTACCTGGACATCTATTTGGGTGGCGTCCATACCATTAAATATGATTGAATTCAAAGATATCATGTTGGCATATTAAAACTTGAATTCGCCTGGCGCAAGTTATAATATATCAAAAAATAACGAAAGGATTTAAAAAATGCCCGCAAAAAGTAAGAATGTCGCACGCGAATGGTTTAATACAATCTTTTATGGTGCATTAATCGCGATTGTGTTTCGCAGTTTCTTGTTGGAGCCGTTTAATATTCCATCTGGTTCAATGATTCCGACATTGCATGTTGGTGATCATATCTTTGTGGAAAAGTGGGCGTATGGGTATTCGCGATATTCATTTCCGTTTGGGTCATGGAAAATGTGGAATGGTCGTTTCTGGGCGACTGAGCCGGAAATTGGTGATGTTATCGTATTTCGCAATCCAATCAATGAATCCCAAGATTATGTTAAACGTCTGATTGGAAAGCCGGGGGATACAATTCAGATGAAGGAAGGGCGCCTGTATATAAATGGTGAAATGGTTGTGCGTGAAAATCCGCGCCCATATGTCGTTGCAACATTGCCGAAATCAATGCGCGCGGTCGGGTATTATAAAGATAATATGTCAATCAAAGGCAATAAAATTTGGATAGATAATGCGCCTGCACCATTTAATTATACGATTGAGTATAAGGCTGATAAACTGTGCCATATGTATAATGGGGCCTGTGGCGTATTTACGGGAACGGAATATACAGAAATCTTGCCAAATGGGGTAAAACACAGCATTGTTGAATTTGGTGATGATGCGCATTTTGATAATACTGAATTATTCACAGTGCCTGAAAATCACTATTTCTTTATGGGTGACAATCGTGATAACAGTGGCGACAGTCGTGGTGATGTGCGATTTGTGCCACGTGATAATGTCTTGGGGCGTGTTTGGTTTATATGGTATTCGCATAATTACTATGCGCCAATGTTGTCTGTTTGGTCATGGGGTAATAAAATGCGATGGGGCAGATTTGGAATGGGGATAGATTAATATGATAAAACTGAACTATGATTTTAATGACGACAGTTTATTAGAACTGGCATTAACGCAAAGCGGGGTTAATTCTGCGCATAATAACGAGCGGTTGGAATTTATTGGCGACCGCGTGTTGGGGTTGAGTGTTGCGGGATTGCTGTATGAAATGTACCCGGCCGAGACTGAAGGCGAATTGGCGCGCAGGCATGCAATGTTGGTGTCAACAGAAACACTGGGGAATGTTGCGCGTGAATTGGGGCTGGATAAACATGTGCGCCATGGTCATATGACCGCCGGTCGTGTTCAGCACATTTTGGCCAACGCGATGGAGGCAATATTTGGGGCAATCTATCTGGATGGTGGGTTTGATGCGGCATGTGGTGTAATTGTTGAAATATGGCGTGACCTGGCGGCGTTGGATGTCGTTGCGCCCAAGGATCCCAAAACCCGCCTGCAAGAATTGGTTCAGAAAAATGCGCCGGGCAGTTTGCCGGTATATGAATATATGGAATCGGTTGGTGCATCGCACAATCCGGTGTTTAATGTGCGTGTTTCTGCCATGGGACACAGTGCCATGGGGCAGGGGACTTCAAAAAAGGGGGCCAGTATTGCCGCCGCCGAAGAATTGTTGAAAATCCTTGCAATTTAGGTGTTTGGGAATTAAACTGTAGTGCAGTTATAAACAAGGGATAAAAAATGTTTTCAATTTTATTGGTTTTATTGGTTATCGTCGCAGTTATGATGATTGGTTTGATTTTATTGCAAAAATCCGAAGGTTCTGGTATGTCGGGGTCGTCTGCATCGGCAATGTTGGGTGGTGCATTGACAGGGACGGCGGCGGGAAACTTTCTGACGCGCGCAACAGGTTGGTTGGCGACAATATTCTTTATTTTATGTGCGGCATTGGCGTTGGTTGCGGCCAAGTCTGATATGGCGGTGCAACAAAGTGATTTGCGTAATGAAATTGTTGCCCAGGAAACGGTTCCGGTTGAAACCGCGCCCCAGACGACAGAACCCGTCACAGATGAAAAATAATTTTAATCCCCGCCAATCGGCGGGAATTTTTTTAGTTGTAAGTTGTATTGCAAGTTGTAAGTGGTTAGTATCAGCAAAAAAAACACCACACACCGTCATACCCGCGCAGGCGGGGATCCATTGCCCCACAGGGACAAGTAAGAAAATGTCTGCGACGCAGTGGATTCCCGCATTCGCGGGAATGACGAAGGTTCTTATATTTATACAGGGGGGTTAAAAAAACCACCCAATGGGTGGTTTTTTGTTTAACAAATAATAATTATTTGTTTGCTGCTTTTTCTGCAGATGTCGCAGACAAGTCTTCCACAATACGGGCTTTCTTGCCAGACAGACCACGCAAAAAGAACAGTTTTGCACGACGCACTTTACCAATACGGACCTTTTCAATTTTTTCAATTGCAGGGCTGTACAGTGGGAATTTGCGTTCCACACCAACACCGTATGATTCACGACGCACTGTAAAGGATGCATTATTCCCATTGCCGCCATCGCGTGCGATAACAACACCTTCAAATACCTGGATACGGAATTTGTCGCCGTCTTTAATTTTAACGTGAACCTTTAATGTAT
>CALARG010000031.1 GCA_937888635.1 uncultured Alphaproteobacteria bacterium | reverse complement strand
TAAATCGTATGGTAAATGCGGCGGGTAATGCCGCCGATGCGGCCGAAGCACACGCCGCCGCCGCGGGTGCACATGCGCTAAGCGCCGCCCAATCCGCAGCCGAGGCACACAAGGTTCTGGCAGACAAAGTTAATATTGACCAGGGTGCAGATAATAAAAATATGGCCATGGTGACGGATGGTGAAGGTTCGGTCTATCCGGGGTATATTGACACAGATATGATTGAGGATAATTCGATAACAACAAAAAAGATTGGCAACTATGCGGTGACAAGTGCGAATATTTCAAGCGGTGCGATAACGGCGAGTCATATTGCATATGGTGCAGTGACAAGTGATAATATTAACCGTGGGGCAATTGGTTTTAAACATATTGATAGCGACAATTATTTAGAATTTAATACGACCGGGGTTTTGCTGGGTGTCTCGGGTGTTGATGAAGGACTTACCTGGATATCACCATCCACAGGATATAGTAGTGTGCTGTTGGCGAACAATGGTGAGATAGAATGGGGAAAAATAAGCGCACATATGATTAGCGGTGAAACAGGTAAAGGCCAAGCATTGATTATAAAAGATAAAGAAGGAACAACTGTTGGCTGGGGAAAAGTTATTGGTATGGTGCCGGTGGGTTCGGCGGACGCCACAACATACGGTCAATTTTGGATTGAATAGTTTATAGTAGTGGTTAGTTGTTAGTCTAAGTGGCCAGTATCGGCAAAAAACACCGCACATACCGTCATCCCCGCAACGGCGGGGATCCATTGCCTCGCAGGGACAAATCAAAAATGTCTGCGACGCATCAGATTCCCGCCCCGGGCCCCGCGCAAATAAATATTTGCGTGGGTGGAACCAAGCGGGAATGACAAAGGTTCTTAATTTATTTCCAGCACTAACAACTTACACTAACAACTAAAAAAATCCCCCAAACGGGGGATTGTTTATTTTTGTATAAAGTGAACGCTGTACTGTGGCTTTTTATCCGCCCCCAGTGATGCGCGCACAACCTTGTTTGATGCAACCTGTACGGCGCGCACCAGATTGTTGCGGTCTTTGCGTTCTGCCTTGGTCAGGCCTTCAATTGCCTTGGTAATTTCAATTTGAATCTGACGCTTCATAAATCCTGTGTCGTCTGTTTCAAATATACCGGCACTGGAAACCTCGGGCACGCCTTTCAAGAATCCGCGCTTGTCAACCGGCAGTGTCACAAATACTGCGCCATTTGAAGCAATTTTCTTGCGGTTTTTATAAACCTGGTCGTTGGCGCTGCGTTCTGTTTCGCCTTCCATAACGACATAACTGGTTTCAATTGTTTCTGAAACATACGGCGCGTCACCATCGCGCAGTGCAATCATTTCGCCGTTATGCACAACCATCATATGTTTTGCACCACCACGTTCCATCGCCATTTTGCCGTTCAACATTTCGTTGATATAGTCGCCATGCATTGGCACAGAAATCTGTGGATGAACCATATCATAGAATCTTTCTAATTCTGGACGGCCGGCATGACCACTGGCGTGCAGGTTATCGGTATCAAATATCGTATGTGTTTTCACGCCCATGCGCGCCAATTTGTTATACAGATATGATACATCCTGTTCGCGACCTGGAATAATAATCGCGCTGAACACAACTGTATCTGTTGGCTGCAGTTTTAATTCTTTTACCTGGCCATGGCACAGACGGGTCAGCATTGCGAACTTTTCTCCCTGGGAACCTGTCAAGAATATCGCCTGTTTTTCCGCAGGTAAATCTTTGATTTCGCTGTGCAGATATACATCGTCTTTGTCCAGATAACCAAATTTAATCCCCATTTCACGAAACTCTGGTAATCCCACATATGGTACCGGATTTGGATTACTGCGTTCTTTTATTGCCGCGACGCGTCCTGCCGCGCGTGCCGCCTGGGAAAACATTTTAATACGCGCCAAACTGCGTGAATATCCGGTCACCAATACGCGGCCTGGGGCATTTTTCATAATTTCTGTTAATGCGTCACGAACCTGGGTTTCTGTCACCTGTTTTGTCTGACGCGAAGAATTCGTAGAATCGCACATACACGCCAACAATTTTGGATCAGAACCAATCTCACTCAGACGGGCAAAGTCTGTCGTTGCTTCAATCGGGTTGTCGTCATTGAATGTCCAGTCACCTGTATGCAAAATCTTGCCTGCGCCTGTTTTGATGATTAGCATTTGCGCCTCTGGCACGCTGTGCGTGACATGGAATGTTTCAACCTCAAATGGTGCGATATCTAGTGTTGCGCCATTGTGGTCAAATTCCACAATATCTTTCTTTGCATCAAAGTCCAATTCTATCCCTGCAAATGTGCGACGCAAAATTTCTGCTGGGAAACGGGTGCAGTATATTGGCTTTCTGAATTTTGGCCAAATATATTTCAGCGCGCCTATATGGTCTTCGTGTCCGTGTGTGATAACAAATCCGACAACATCTTTCTTGCGCTTTTCCAGCCATGTTGTGTCACAGTATTGAACATCACCTGCGCCAATTTCTTCGTCCAAGAATCCCATACCGCAATCCACCACCAGGTATTTGCCGCGATATTTATAGACATACATATTCTGGCCAATATGTTCCAGACCGCCCAACGCCATAAAATAGACTTTATCGTCATTGGCATCGGTTTCGTGTTTATTTGTACCCTTGATTGCCTTTGGGGCTTTTGCTGTTGCGCCTTTTTTCTTTGATGGCGCGTGTGGCGTTTGTGTTGCCTGTTTTTTTTCTCGTACTTTTACCATTTATAATCCTTTTTGTTTTGTTTACATTTGCACGGCCACCAAATTCATTATCAATAAAGAACATGTCTTTATACACAGTGAATCTGTGGCCATGCGCCATTCCCCAGGGTATTTTATTATCGTTAATAAAGACACAGGGATAAATTCCATCCGCGCGATAAACTTCGCCCGGCATTCTCTCGCATAATTATATAATAGTGCATTTGCCCCTAAAATCAAGTGAATAAAACAAATTTATAATTTTATTCGCGGGTACAGTTCCTGGACATTTTTCATCAGCGTTGTCTGCAATGTATCCATATCGGTATTTTTAATCTGGGCTAAAACGCGCGCAGTTTCAATTACCATCGCGGGTTCGCATGTTTTGCCACGATATGGCACCGGCGCGCAATATGGCGCATCTGTTTCAATAACAATTCTGTCCAGTGGAATTTTTGCAAAGGTATCACGAATTTCTGCAGCGTTTTTGAATGTTAAAATGCCACTGGCGGAAAAAAAGAACCCACGGTCCAGCATTTTTTTTGCCAAATCCCACGAACTGGTAAAGCAGTGCATAACACCACGCACATCACCCTTTAAAATATTTGCTGTGTCTTCTTCGGCTTCGCGTGTATGAATTGCCACGGGCAGGGCGTGCTTTTTTGCAATCTCTAACTGTTGTTCAAATAACTGAATTTGTTGATTTCGGCTGTCTGCGGCATAGTGATAATCCAACCCAATTTCCCCAACCCCAACAACGCGTGGGTGGTTTAAAACGTAATCTGTCAAATATTGCGATGCGTCCACCGGTGCATATTCTGGATGAATCCCAATTGTACAGAATATGTTATCGTTGACCGTGCTCAGTTTTAATGCGCCTGGAATATCTGCCGGGTCTGCGGTTGGGCAAATCATTACATTGACCCCAGCATCCATTGCGCGCGCAATAACGCCATCTGCGCCACCGGTGTATTTGTCGGTTAAATGGCAGTGTGTATCTATAAACATTTTTTGATTTCCATAATTATCTTGAAAATACCGATTTCTGGTTCCAGATTTACATTCTTGATATCTGCAATCGCATGTGTGACATTTGGATACAGTTCGGCCAGTCCAAAATACGCAACCGCATCCAGTAATATCCCATGCAGTTCTGGGGCAGGCGCAATTTTCTTTGCCAACATCATTGCATCGGCACTGGTCGCTGTCTTGGATTTTAATAATTCAATCAGTTCTGCATAAATCACATCGCCACCTGATTTTTTCAGATTTGCAATTTTGCCAAAACTGCCATTGCTTAAACGCAGTGTTTCAGTGCTAACTTCATCTTCTGGCATGAATTTTGCACACAGTTCGCGCAGTTGTGAAATTGTCAGCGGCCGCATCTTTTCAACGCGTGCGCGCGAACGAACGGTCGGCAGCACATTTGCCAATTGATGCACAACCAATAAAAACAGTGTTTTTGCCGGTGGTTCTTCTAATAACTTTAATATCGCATTAGATGCAGATGTATTCAGTTCGTCCACAGAATCAATCAGAATAACGCGCCAATCGCCCGACATAGACGACATTTGCATTTTATCAATCATTGCACGAACGGTATAGACGGAAATAACCTTGCCATCAGGTTTTGGTTTCCCTTCTTTATCTATATTGCGTTCTTGATCAATAATGAAAAAGTCGCCAACATTCCCATACACCATCTTTGCGATTTTGTATGCCAGTGTTGCCTTGCCAATACCCATCGGCCCGGTCAGCATCCAAACCGGATGAATTGGATGGCTGTCGCGTCGTTCCCATGCGGTCATAAAGTTTTGCAAAACATCCCTGTGCCCAACCAGATATTCGTTATCCATTGGGTGTGGAAAGTTGTATTCGTTAACTGCCTTTTTTCGTGGTGCCATTTTAATTCCACCCAAACATTACCATAATATTTTTTATCGCGCGCCCCAGGAATCGGATTTTGCGCACAGAATCCTTGGCGACAATTGGTGCGCGCGAAATCACACGTCCGTTTTGTTCCGCGATTATTTCGCCAATTTTATCACCCGCGTTAACTGGCGCATTAATAGGTTCATCAAATCGTGCCAACACGCGTACGCCCGTCATGCCGTCTTCTTTATCAACCGTAATTGCAAATGGCTTTGCAACCGTGGCTATGACCGAAGGGTTGCGACCATACCACACTGGAATTTCTGCAACCGTGTCGCCCGGGTTATAGAAAACCTTGTTCATGGTATTGTTAAAGCCAAATTCCATTAACTTTTTCATTTCCGCCGCCAGGGCATCGTGCCCCTTGCCGTTAAAGCCGTTTATAACCCCAATCAGGCGACGACCACCAACCTTGGCGCTGGCGACCATGCCGTATCCACCCTGGGTGGTGTGTCCGGTTTTTAGGCCGTCTGCCCCGCGCATTGTAAACAACAGTTTGTTATAGTTTACCGTGTGTGTGCGTCCCCATTCACGACACCAGTCGGTTTTGTGCTCTTTAAATTCAAACCGCTTGGTTGCAAACATTGGGTATATTTCTGGATAGTCTGAAATTAAATGCTGGGCCAGTATTGCCAATTCACGGCTGGTCATCAGATTGTTTGGATCTGGCAGACCGCTTGCATTCCCGAATGTAGATTTTTCCATGCCAATACTGCGGGCCTTTTTCTCCATCATTGCGGTAAAGGCGTTTTCGCTGCCCGCCAGTTTTTCTGCCACAACAACGGATGCGTCACCCCCCGACAGCACAATCAGCCCCAATATCAAATCGCGCACAGAAATATCCTGTCCCGCGACCAGACAAATCTTGCTGGCAGGATACCATTCTGGCCGGTTATAGTCCGCATTTTCCCCAACCGGGAATCGCGTGTCCATTGTGATATTCCCCGCCGCCAGTTCATCAAACAGCACCGCCAATGTCATCAATTTTATCATAGAAGATGGTGGCATCAGCGTATCTGCCACCTTGGCAACGATTTCGGCCCCTGAATCATAGTCAACCAGAAATGCTGATTTTGCCTTGGTCTTAAACTCGGCCCCATGTGCCACAGATACGAATACAGATAAAAATAATACAAATAATTTCTTTTTCATGTTCGTGATATTAGCAATTCTAAATAACTTTGCCAATAAAATAATCGTCCCTGATGTCTGTAATTTCTATATCGCAAATTGTACGGGCGGGTATGGGCGCACCATCAATTTTTACCGCAATATCATGTGGGCATCGCGCAATATTGTTTTCTTCAACCAAGACCTGAACAACATTGCCAATCTGTGCGCGCATAAATTCTGTGCGGTTTTGATTGGCCTGGTTATTTATCAGTCTTACGCGTTCTTTAGATACAGACCTGTCAACCTGTTCCGGCATAACCGCGGCCGGCGTACCCGGTCGTGGTGAAAATGGGAAAGCATGAATCTTAATCGGTTTTGTTTCGCAGACCAAATCAAATGTTTCTTGAAACAGTTTTTCTGACTCGCCCGGGAAGCCACAAATTATATCCCAACTGAATGTAATCTTGCCCGCGGCGCGCGCAACCAAATCGCGAACGCGTTGCGCGTTGTGTCGGCGCCCCATTGCGCGCAGAATACTATCAGACCCCGATTGCATAGAAAAATGCATGTGTGGCATCATTCGCGGGTCACCCAGGATAAGGTCAATAATTTTATCAATGTCTGGCACCGCCGGATCAACAGACGACAGGCGCAGTCTTCTTATGCTCGGCACATCTGCCAGTAATTCTTTACACAGGTCAGATAACTGGAACAGTTTGCCGTCTTTTTTCTGGATGTATGATGCGATATCTATACCTGTCAGAACAATTTCGCTAAATCCATTTTCAACGGCCGCCCGGACATCAGCCAATATGTTTTCGTATTCAAATGACACCGATGGGCCACGCAATGCGCGCGTTATGCAATATGCACATGCGTGATTGCATCCATTTTGAATCTGGACAAATTGCTTGGACAGTTTTGAATCATGATGTTCAAACTTTTCAATTTTTGCCGATTGTGTGGCGCATGGTATATTGTTAATCGCAGAAATATATGCATTCAGATTTAACTTTTCATAATTATGTACAATGGCTGTGTTTTCTATTTCTGTAAACAGTTGCGGGTTGCGTGTTGCCGCACATCCTGTGACAAAAATTGGCGCGTTCGGGTTTTCGCGTGCGATGCGACGAACTGCCTGACCTGACTGGCGTTCTGCCTCGGCTGTGACGGCACAGGTATTAACAACAATCGCGCAGTTTATGTGCGATTCCAGCATTTTTTGAATCTTTTCAGATTCCAATGCGTTCAGTCTGCATCCAAAAGATAATGTTTTTATATTGTTTTTTTTATTTTCTGCTTGCATTTTGACCATCCATAGGGCATTATAGCGGGGTTAAAAACGATTTCAACAAAGGATTTTAGAAATGGCACGTACAACAAATTCTGATACATTACCATATGTAGAAAGCCGATATGAACTGGGGATGCTGGCATCTCAACGCGTTCGTGACCTGGATGGTGGTGCTGAAATGATTGTAGAACGTGGCAAGGATAAACTGACGGTTGTTGCATTGCGTGAAATTGCGACTGGTAAATTAGATGTTGCGAATGTTCGTCATGAATTTGTTCAGTCTTACAAAGATGCACCATCTGCAGAAATGGCCGAAGAAACGCTTGAGGTTGGCAGCGAAGATCCATTGTTGCGTGAAATTGACGCCGAATTAGAAGCAACATTGTCTGATGAAGAACCTGGTGTAATCACTGCCGAAGAAGCGGCCGCAGAAGTTGCCGACGCGGAATAATCCCAGATTCGGAGATGTCGCATAGTTGGTCTAGTGCGCCACATTGGAAATGTGGTATACCCGCAAGGGTATCAAGGGTTCGAATCCCTTCATCTCCGCCACAAAAATCAAACGCCCGATATGGGCGTTTTATTTTTGTGCCGAAATCGGGGTTCGAACCCGGTAAAGCCACGATAGTGGCGTGGGTTCGACAATGAGTAGGTTTTGCAAACATAGTGCAGCAAAACCGTCAGGAATGCCCCACAGCCCCGCCATCTGCGGGGCGAGGGAATACTTCATCTCCGCCAGGAATAAAAAATGCCCCGTATGGGGTATTTTTTATTCCTGTTGGTGTTGCAGTGTGGACGAAGCATTTGCAATCAGTGATTGCCGGGTTCGGGGCGTCAGTTGATGAAAACGAGCCATTTGGCGAAGTTTGAATCTTACGCAGCGAAAGGGGCCCATTGCGCCAATGCGGCGCAAATGGGAATCAGACAATCCCTTCATCTCCGCCACAAAAATCAAACGCCCAATTTGGGCGTTTTTTACTGATTATTTCTTTTTCGTTGGGGCTAATGCAGATTTAATTGCATTCAGTACATCCTGGTATTCTTGGTTTGTATATGTTGTGGTTTTGTTCGTGTCAACAATATACCCATTACCACCCATTGTTTCGCCAACCATAATAACATAGTCGGTGTTTATTGATATTCTTTTGTTTTTTTCGTCTATTAAATCTACAAATGGCATTGTTTTATCCTTTTAATCTTAGTTTGTATTAATAATTACTACAAAAAAACCAGGTTGTCAACATTGCTGTTTGCTTACATTTTTATCTTTTTTCCATATAAAAAATATGATAAAATTACAGACATGAAACAGATATTGATATTGCCCATTCTTATGGGTGCGATGTTCGCCTTGGCGGGTTGTCAGACGGCATCCGATGGTGTTATTGTTGAACAGGAAATGGCATCCGAATGCATTGGCGCAGATTGCAGCATTATTCGTTATGCCACACCAAATGGTAATGATTTGATGTTGGAAACGGACAAACATGTTATTCAAATTACCGCCAATCCTGGTACACCGTACACATATTATGTATGGGCGGGCAATAAAACAACATCTGATGACCCCGATATGGTCGTTGACCAGGGAACGGTTATGGTTTTAACTGACACGCCGGCGGAATAATCTGGAATTTACATCCCCACAGTGTGGGGATTTTTTTATGCGCAATTTTGTCGCGTAGAATTTAGAAATCTTAATATGTCGTCCTGGGCAACAGACAGTGCATTTTGTGCATTTATTTCAGGGTATATCACAACATTTAGGTTGTTTAGATTTTTGTCATTATAAATCCCGCATTCACTGGCCGATACAAATGTCCGCATTTGTCGTACTGCGCCCCATCCGCCAATAATCAGTAATGGTATTTTTGGGGCAGGGCTGCGCCTAAAATTCAAACTGCACGCCTGTTGTAATCTTTGTGTGACGGATGGGCGTGCCATTATTGATATTCCGCCGGCGTATGTGTCATCGGTGCGTGTTATATTCTGTACAATGTCACCTGCGCGCCCAACCCCAACCAAGAATGTCGGCAAATTACCATCGGCACATGCACGCAAAGATATATTTTTTGTGCTGAACTGATTCACGATATATCTGTGCTGATTAAAGAAATTCGTTAACAGGTTGCAGTTTTGCATATTTGCATCTGTGTCATAAATAATATTCACAATACCAATTGGTTTTTCAGATTGTTGTTTCATGGGCGTCCCTTAAATTATGTATAAATATTACATATTTTTAGGAACCTGTGGCATAGGTATCTATTCACTGCACACATTGTTGCCGGCCACGCGCCCACTGGCCCATGCCCATTGCAGGTTAAAGCCGCCTAAATCGCCTGTTATATCCATAACTTCGCCCGCAAAGTACAGTCCAGGATACAATTTTGATTCCATTGTTTTTGATGATATGTCACGCGTATCTATGCCACCAAATGTCACTTCGGCACTGGCCATGTTGTGATATTTTATTTTGTCGCCCCGAATATAGAAATTGGTTGCGCGTTCTGCAATCTGGCCCAGTTCCGCATCCCTGATATCTGCGATGTTGCGCGTGTCATTCCCGGCAATCCATTTTGCAACGCGGGTGGGTAAATATTGCCCCAGCACGCCCGCAATTGTTTTGCGACCATTGGTCTTTTTTGTGCTTTTCAGTATTTCTAAAACATCCGTATCTGGAATCAGATTTATATGCATGCCATTACTTATATCATACAAACTGGCACGATATGTTGCCGGCCCACCAATCCCAAAGTGTGTAAATAATAAATCATCTTGAACCATTGCGCGCCCAATTTTAATTTTGGCATTTATTGATATGCCGGCCAGTTCAGACGGTATATCTGGCGTGGCCAGTGCGCACAGCCCAGGGCGGGGCGGTATGATTTTGTGTCCAAACTGTTTTGCGATTTTGTATCCCACATCCGATACCCCCAATGTGGCAAAGGAAACCCCGCCCGTCGCCACAATCAGGTTTTTACACATCGTGTTATTTACCATAAATCCCATATATGTTTTCGCAACAGAATCAATCTGTGTGCCATAAAAAATATCTGCGCCCCGCACATCGCGCATTAATGCGTCAACAACCGCCCCCGCGCCATCTGTACAGAAATATCGCCCCGGTGTCTTTTCGTACAGTTTGATTTTATGTTTTTTTGCCCATTCTAATATATCATGCGGTGATACACGGCACAGTGCACTGCGCACAAAGTCTGGGTTTTGCCCAAAATATCTGTCGCGTGCGGCGGCGGTGTTTGTGATATTGCATTTGCCGCCACCTGATGCCAAAACCTTGCGGGCGGGTGACGCGCCCATGTCAAAAATCGCAACGCTTAATCCGCGGGCAATTGCAGCGGCGCCTGCGCTTAATCCTGCAGCACCTGCACCAATAATAATAACATCATAATATTTTTTCATATTATTATATTTTATCACAGTAAATGAAAAAATCCATCCAAACGGACGGATTTTAAAATTTTGGTGGGTTAGGTAGGACTTGAACCCACGACCAAAGCGTTATGAGCGCTCCGCTCTAACCAACTGAGCTACTAACCCACGGCGCCCATTATATATGATTTGAAAAATCATGCAAGATAAAAAATGATTTATTTTAATATTTATTTATGCAATGATTGTCGCATGAATGGAATAACCCCAATTTTAAACGCAACCCAGATGTCTGCATTTGATGCGATTGAACGCACAAATTCAAACCTGTTGATATTGGGACCGGCCGGAACTGGTAAATCAACATTTGTGAATTATCTGAAGTCTGCATCGCGCAAAAGGATTGTGTGCGCCTGTCCAACGGCGGTGTCTGCATTAAATGTCGGGGGCCAGACGATACATTCCTTGTTTCAAATTCCGCCACGCGATTTTACATTGCCTGAATTTTTAAAACTAAAGGCCAAGCCACGCAATATCCTGACGGCGACAGATGTCCTGATTATTGATGAAATATCAATGGTTGCGCCTGATTTGTTGGACGCGATTGATATTCTGGCGCGCTATGCCCGCCGTAATAATGAACCCTTTGGCGGGATTCAGGTTGTTGCCATTGGCGATTTATATCAGTTGCCACCGGTCATAACACGCGAAGCGAACCAATACTATGAAACAGAATACGGGCATCCAAACGCATACTTTTTTGACAGCAATGTCTACAAGCGTGCAAATTTCATCAAATATAATTTTGATTTTGTGTATCGCCAAAATGACCTGCCACTGTTGGAAAATCTGGTGCGATTGCGCAATGGCGATACGGGCGCGCTGTCTTTTTTCAATGATTGCAGAATAGATGATGTCACACGCCGTGAAAATGCGGTTTTGATAACACCATTTCGTGCGGTTGCCGAACGCATTAATGCCACGCGCCTGAATCAGATAAATGAAACCGCGGTCGTATATAACGGTGTGTTAAGTGGCAATTTTTCTGACCGTGATGTACCTGCGCCCCTGGCATTGGAATTAAAGGTCGGCGCATTGGTTGTCTTTGTAAAGAACGGCGACAAATGGCATAACGGTTCAATGGGAATTGTGCGCGCAATGTCCGCGCGTGATATAACGGTGCAAATGCTGTCTGATTCGCACGAAACCGTGACGGTTAAGCCTGAAAAATGGCAAAAGATTGAATACACGCGCGACGAAAACGAACGTCTGGTTGAAAACGAAGTGGGGTCATATAAACAATTCCCGCTAAGCCTGGGGTATGCCATGACAATCCATCGTGCCCAGGGAAAAACACTGGATGCGGTTGTGATTGATGTTTCGCGTGGTTGCTTTGCACATGGTCAAACATATGTTGCGCTGTCGCGTACGCGTCGTGCATCTGATATACACATGTCTGCGCCACTGCGCGAACGTGATGTTATATTTGATCGGCGGGTTTTGGATTTTGTAAATGATTTATAAATCTTTCTTCATCATAATGGCGTCAATACCATCATAGTATTTTGGGCGCACGCCAATTTGAACATAGCCATTTTGTTCATATAATTTGCGGGCAGGGGCGTTATTTTCTGCAACTTCTAAAAACACAGATTTAACACCAGACTTTTTCAATTCCCCTTCCATAATTCCAATCATGGTGGCCCCAATCCCTGTGCGCCGTGCATCGGGCGCAACACCGATTGTGATTAATTCTGCTTCGTCCGCGACCGCCCGCCAAACGATAAAACCATTTTGACTGGCGATAATCTCACAGCCTGATTTTTTTAAATCTGCAAAATCGTCCGCAGACCATGGTTTGTGCGGAAAGCATTTTTGATGAAGATTCGCCAATTCATTTAACATTTTGTTTAAGGTGCTTCAGCTTTAACTGTTCTAATATTTGTTTTGCAAATTCAGTATTTGTTTCTTGAATTTTTACATTTGTTTCGTCTATTTGCATAATAAAATGTAAATCAACACTTTGTTTGCTGTTATAGTCCCGGATGTGATAAACATCTAAAAATTCATTACTTTTCCATATGCGATATGTATCTATATATTTATATGATTGTTTACAAAATGGGGCATGCTGTAAAAAACAAACCTTTTCATTATCTGCAAGGCATTCAATACGACTGTGTATTTGGTTTTTTAATAAAGATTTGATATTTTCTTGCATATATTATTTGCCCTTGTTTTCTTCTGCATAACTGGGGCGCAGATACATTGGCACCGCAGGTTCCAAATCACCACTGGCGATTTTTTGTTTTACAATATCAACGCCCAATTTTAAGTCAAATGGTTTATGTCCAACTGTGCGTGGCCATTCCATTTGTTTAACCTCTAATTCTTCAATCCCCATTGTCTGTGGTGGCAATCCGTTCGCCGCAACAAAGAAATCACCACGCCCAGAATCAATCGCAACAAACGCGTCTGGCGTCGCCGCCAGGTACAGGTCAAATACGCTGATACCAACCACCGGGATATTCAGCCCCAGCCCCAGTCCCTTGGCATACGCAATCCCCAGGCGGATTCCAGTAAAACTGCCTGGGCCAACAACAATACCAATTGCGCTGATGTCGCGCCATGTTGTGCCACATTCGGCGATAAACTTTTCGCATTGTGCGGGCAGGGCGACCGATTGCTTTTCCACCACCACAGATTTGTATTTGTCGCCCAATACAAATTCCAGGTCTTTACCAGAAGTGTTTATTATCAGAATCATTTTTGTTGCCCCCGAAAATTGTTTAACATATCAAACATAAATCCCGCAACGGTCCCCATGTATGTATTTGTTTTGTTTGTTTTGCGGTCATATACCTGAACACGATATTGTGGTGAAAACAATAAATTTGTTGTGCCCGGCGTGGCGTCCCTGAATGCGATGATTTCATATTTGTCAGATTTTGCGCTTAATATATCTTGCTGGCGTGCACCTTGGCGGATCGGCGCGGTTGCGTATCCAAATGTTGCCCGGTGTGTTTTCATATAATGTTCAATTTCACGAAATGTGGTTAATTGTTCCCATCCGTCGCCAATAATACACAGTTCTTCTGGCTTGCCATTTATTATTGTATGGTAAATGCCGTTGTGCTTTGTTTTTCTCATACGCGAACCCCAAAACCAATTTTCTTGGACGAATTAATTGACTTGCGCGTCGCCATTAATTGGTCAATCTTTTGTGGTGTAAATTCCGTCTTGATATCTTCGCAGTCATTTTCCAACAGCGAACGACGCAGTATCGCGGTGATTTCGCGTTGTGCCTGGCGTACACCTTGTTCAGATGTATAGTTCTGGATAATATGCCGCAACGCATCATCAGACATAACAATATTGTCCATTTGCCATCCTGTGTCGCGTGCCGCGCGCCCAATCAAGTGTTCGCGTGCAATCTTAATCTTGTCGTCCATTGAATAGCCCGGGATTTCAATAATCTCCATACGGTCTTTTAATGCGTTTGACATATTCAAACTGTTAGCAGTCGCAATAAACATTACATTTGACAGGTCAAAGTCCACCTCTAAATAATGGTCACGAAACGCCTTGTTTTGTTCTGGGTCCAGAATTTCCAGCAATGCAGATTCCGGGTCACCGCGCCAATCGCGCCCCATCTTGTCAATCTCGTCCAGTACGATAACAGGGTTGTTGGTCTTGCATCTTTTCAACGCATCCATAATGCGCCCCGCCTGCGCCCCAATATATGTCTTGCGGTGGCCACGGAAGTGCGCTTCGTCCGATATCCCGCCAAGTGATATGCGCTGATATTTGCGCCCCAATGCATCTGCAATTGATTTGCACAGCGATGTTTTTCCAACGCCCGGCGCGCCAACAAAGCACAATATGCTGCCCTGGTTAGACTTGGTTTTTTTCATAACCGCAATATGTTCCAAAATACGTTCTTTGACATCCGCCATTCCTGAATGCTGTGAATCCAGTATTTCACGCGCCTGTTTTAAATCAATTGGTGGGTTATCAGATTTACCCCACGGCATCGCCAACAGTTCGTCCAGATATGTTTTCAGCAATCCACCTTCGTTTGACATTGGCGACATTGAACGCATGCGCTTCCATTCGCTGATTGCCTTTTCTTTGGCGTCGCGTGGCATGGCCGAACGCATGATTTTTTTGCGTATGTTGGCGGTGTCTACCTCTGCATCATCGTCGCCCATTTCTTTTTGAATTGCGCGCATTTTCTCTTGCAGAATTGCTTCGCGTCGTCCGCTTTCCATTTGTTGATGAATGCGTTTTGCAATTGATTCTTCAATTTTTGCAGTTTCCAACAATAACTTAATCGCCTCTAACAATATGGTCAGTTTTTCAGACCAACTGGTCGCTGCCAAAACCTTTACCGCCGTATCATTATCAACATCCGCGGTTTGAATCACAGAATCAACAAACGCAGGCAGGGGATAGTTCGCAATCACATTGCGCAGTTTATCAATCTTAAATTTGCGTGTTGCCTGGGCCAGTTCTTCCATATTATCGGCAACAATATCGCGCAGCATTAATGTCTTTTCTTCAAACATATCGTCTGCAACTTCAATTGTGGTGGCAACACCGGTAAAGATACCGCTGTTAACCTCCATCTCGCTCAATTTAACCGCACTGTGTGTTTTGACCAGTATATGCATTGCGCCATCTGGCATGCTTAACACTTGGATTATTTCACCAATTGTTCCGACATCATAAATATCTTTGATATCTGTCGGATACGACCAAGTATTCTGTGGCACCAGGATAATTTCCTGGCCTTCTGCCTTGGACGCAGCCTTGATACACGCCACAGACATTTGATTATCAATCAGTGCCGGCACCGTCAGCCCCGGCGAAACAACTAAATCACGAAACGGTAAAATATATTTTTTCATAGCGTTGATAAATATAATATATTTTCATCAGATTTCAAGGACTATAAAATCCGATTTCACGGAATAAGAAAACCGCCAATTGGCGGTCTGGTTTTGAATTTTGATTTTTAGCGACGACGATAGCCATTGCTGTGCTGTGCGCTGTTGCTGGAACGCTTTGACAGATAGCGCGCGGCAATCAAAATCAACCATTCCAATGATAATAAACCCATGGCCGCGATTTTGTTTTCAAAGCCTGCAACCCAGCCCAACACATAAACGATTTGTGCGATAAATGATATGTACAAGACACCAAATACGCCTGTAAAGAATACTTTTTTTATTTTTCCAAACATTTTCTGTTTCCTTTGTTATACATAAATATAAAAATGCCGGGATTTCTGGTGCCATGTACCCGGCGAACACCGCAATTGCTAAAACGAATACGGTCAACAATCGCCAACCATATTCAACGCCATATTAGGCAGCCATTGCAAGGCGAACATTGTCGTTCGCAGCGATTCTATCGCCATTCAGTTTTTAGTTGGCTTTTAACGACGCCATGTCGGATTCAACCAATTTGTCTTTCATCGCCTGTCGAATCTATGTCAGCCCCATAATCAAATACGACCCAAACATCATATCAGATAATGGTGGAGCTGTGGGGTACCGCCCCCCAGTCCAAAACGACTATTTCACAACGGATTCAGAATCATCACTGCATTGCAGCCCAATTATTATAGCCTTTTATACTGGAAATTGCAAGTTTTTAGATTATAATACAGCCCAAGAGGATAAAAAATGAAGTTTTTAGATCGTGCAAAGATTTATGTCAAGGCAGGTGATGGTGGCAACGGTTCCGCCAGTTTTCGTCGTGAAAAGTATATTGAATTTGGTGGGCCAAATGGTGGTGATGGCGGTCGCGGTGGCGATGTCGTATTCGTGGCGGTGCCAAATGTTAATACCCTGATTGACTATCGGTACAAGACTAAGTTCTTGGCCCAGCGCGGGCAAAACGGTATGGGTAAAATGCGCACAGGTGCATCTGGTGAAACATTGGTTTTGCCTGTGCCAACCGGAACGGTAATTTTATCTGAAAACGAAGAAATTGAATACGCTGACCTGAATGTTGACGGTATGGAATATCGTGCGGCGCGTGGTGGTAATGGTGGCTGGGGAAACCTGCATTTCAAAAGTCCTACAAACCGCGCCCCAAAGCAGGCAAACGACGGCCTGCCTGGCGAAGAACGCACGGTAATATTACGTCTGAAATTAATTGCAGATATTGGGTTGGTTGGTTTTCCAAACGCTGGTAAATCTACATTGCTGTCGGCGGTGACGGCGGCGCGCCCAAAGATTGCAAACTATCCATTTACAACACTGAATCCGCAGTTGGGCGTTATGTATGCGCACGACCGCGAATTTGTTCTGGTTGATTTACCTGGACTTATAGAAGGGGCACACACTGGTGTTGGTTTAGGGGACCAGTTCCTGGGGCACGCCGAACGTACCAAGATGATTTTGCATGTAATTGATGGTTCTGAACCTGACTGGGCGACGCGCTATGCAGCCATTCGTCATGAAATGGATTCATATGGTGGCGATTTGACAGACAAACCAGAATTGGTTGTAATTAACAAAATTGACGCAATTGAACCAACACAATTACAGGAAAGATTGGCCGAATTTAAAAAATCATTTGGTCGCAAAAAGAAACCAGAAATCGTCGCAATCAGTGCCGCAGGGAGACAGGGGATAGACACGCTGATATCATCAATTGAAAAGAAATTCTTGGGTATAGAAGGCAATGTCTAAAAAAAATAACAGTATGGCAACGCACATCAGTGATTTTGACAAGGTGCGTGATTATAATTCTGCCCGCGCGCGTGACGAAGTGGCATATCTTTCAAATGGAAAAACTGTGTCTTTGAACGCGGTCGGTCTGCACGATATTGAATTTATTGGTGGCCTGTGGCGTGTTCAGGATAAATTCCCGCATCAGATACAAATTGTGCGTGATGTTCCATTCGTATTGGGGGCGCGTATTGCGCGCACAGAACGCAATCATTTTGAATTTTTCCAGGCCAATCGTGTTTGTGAAAATTGCTATGGCAAATATTTGGCGCCATTGCCCCAGTATGTTGTTGCAAAATACACAACAGACAAACAAACCTATTGGGCATATGGTCAAACGGTTGAACAGGCGCGCGCGTTCTTGGGCATAAAATTATACGATGAATACATGGACTTAATCCATTCTGTCGCCTGCAAGAATCAGACATCTGAAAAACAAAAATAATTTTTGCATTTTGCTATTTCGTCTGTTAAAATCTGCACAGAAACTTAAAAAACTTAACCATAAAAGGAGAACAAACAATGGTATCATTAAAAGGTACACAGACTGAAAAGAATCTGTTAATTGCATTTGCTGGCGAATCCCAGGCACGCAATCGTTATACTATGTATGCATCTGCGGCCAAGAAAGAAGGTTTCCAGGCAATTTCAAAAATCTTTTTAGAAACCGCTGACCAGGAAAAAGAACACGCATCTCGCTTGTTTAAGTTTTTGGAAGGTGGCGAATTAGAAATCACTGCTTCGTTCCCCGCGGGCAAGATTGGCACAACCTTGGAAAACCTGCAGGCTGCCGCCTATGGTGAACACGAAGAAAATACAGAAATGTATCCAAAATTCGCGCAAATCGCCGCCCAAGAAGGTTTTCCTGCAATCGCAGAAATCTTAAAGAACATCGGTTATGCCGAACGCTATCATGAATCACGCTTCCGCGCCTTGGCCGAAGCGGTTGAAGACGGCACATTGTTCAAACAGGACAAAATCGTTATGTGGCGTTGCACAAACTGTGGTATGTGGCACATTGGGACAGAGGCCCCAAAAGTATGTCCTGCATGTTTGCACGAACAGGGATACTTCATCAGCGAAGGTACAATTTCCCGCTGTGATACAAACGAAGGTTTCTGTGAATACAGTGTAATTGACGACTAATAAAAATCCCCCAATCGGGGGATTTTTAATTTCTGCGCCTGCTTAATATTAATGTCAGTCCATTGGTCATTAACTTTTCAACAATCCGTTCCGGCATTAACATTTTGCCATTTTCTATTTTTATCAGTTCGCTGTGCGATATGTTCAGCATCTTGGCCGCATCTGCCCGGCGCAGATTTACAGTTTTGCGCGCACGGGCCAAATACTGGCCAAAATATTTGCTGTCTACTAATACAATACTCATTTTATTCCTCCATTTGTTAAAAAAAACAAAAAAACCGCACAAAAGGCGGTTGGAGGTTAAGAACTATTCGTCATAGTGCTGTTTATTTATATATATCACAGCCCCCCAACCAATAATTGATTGAGGAAATGTTTAATGTCATTCCTGACAGACGACGAGGTTCTTACACCCCACACCAGTTTCCCAATGCCCACACATTATATGATAAACAAACTTAAAACGCAATTGATTAATTCCCCGACCGACACTAACAACTAACACTAACCACTTACACTAACAACTAACCACTAATTTTAATTATATCCCCGGCCTTGATGTATTCTGGGTCGTTTTTATTCAGTTCTTTTTGCGCACGCTGTGCATATTTTTTTGCCTCGCCCAGTTTATTAATCATCGCATAGTATTCTGCCATTGCCCACGCGCTGCGCCCCGGGTCGTCGTCACCGTATGCGCGCGCTAATACCCAGTATGTCAGTGGCGCGGCATCGGTCAATAATGCACGTTTGCCCAGGTCAATTGCCCGCACCATATCCCCAGGTTTATTTCGTTCCACCAGCACCAGTGCCAGTGCCGTCTGAATCTGTGGCGCATCACCCGCCAATTCTAATGATTTTTCATATGTTTTTACACTGTCATCATAGTGCCCAAATTGATATTCAATATCCCCCATCAATTCCCAGAAATATGGATTGTCGGGTTTTCGTGAAATCAGTGTCTGCACCCCCATGCGCGCCCCGTCCAGATTGCCGGCCTGCATATTCGCAATTGCGCGGGCATAAATGGCCGCATCTGATTTGTCTGCATACGGGTACAGTTCGCGAACGCGCGATGGCGTATCCAGATATCCAACCAACTTTGCCCGCACCAGTTCATATTCTGTCACGCGTTCGGTTGTCTGTTTTTTGTTTGGCTTAAAATCTGGTGCAATTTCATTTATGCGCGCCTGAACATTATTCAATCTTTCGCGGGTCAGGGGGTGGTTTATTCGGTTTGGATTGATTTTAGATTCCATTGCGCCCGTTAAATCCTGCATTTGTTCCAACACGGTTATAAAACCATTTGGGTTTTGTTTTGCGCGCACCATCAAATCAACGCCCATATTGTCGGCAATTCGTTCTTCATCGCGCGAAAATGCCAGCAAAGACTGTTGTGCAACGCCACTGCTGCCGGCCAGAACGCCTGCACCCAGTGTTGGGTTGCCACCCGCCACCATCAGCCCCACGCCCAACGCCTGAATCAGCATTGTTCGCTTCATCTCGGCCGCCATTCGGTCGCGCATTTGTGCCATGTGCCCACCAATCATATGTCCCATTTCGTGCGCCACAACCGCCTGCAGGGCATCTGGGGTCTTGATTTGTTTTAACAGCCCGGTATAAATATAGACATCTTCGCCGCCCATAACAAACGCATTGAAATCGTCATCGTTAATTATGTGAATTTTCAGCCGTCCATCTGGAATATCGGCCGCCGCCGCCAATGGCGCAATCAATGTGCCTAATACGCGTTCTGTTTCGGTGTCGCTAATCTGTGATGCTGCCATCGCAGGCATGCCTAACATTAACGCCATTAAAAACACAAATATTTTACGCACCCAGCACCACCCCACGGTCAAATATAAACATTAAGTCGCGCACCCATGAATCTATATCATTATCACGCGCCGCCGCCGATGCCAATTTGAATAAATCCCTGTGTTCGCGCCAGTCCACAAAATGATATCGCATCCAACCACTTTGTCGTGTGCCCAATAATTCACCGACACCACGCATCATCAGGTCTTGTTCTGCGATAACAAATCCGTCATCCGTTTCGCACAGTACTTCTAATCGCTTTAATCCATCTTCGCTGACACCATATCCAAACATCAGAACGCAAAACGATTGTGTGTTGCCGCGTCCAACGCGCCCACGCAGTTGGTGCAGGGCGGCCAGTCCGAACCTTTCTGCATTTTCAATCACGATAATAGACGCGCGCGGAACATCAATCCCGACCTCTATCACCGTTGTTGCGACCAACAATGACATACCTGAATTGTCATCTGCAAATTCCGCCATAACTTTGTCGCGTTCTTTCTTGTCCATCTTGCCATGAACCAGACCCACATTTGGGAAAATTTGCGCCAACATTTTGTGCCGTTCTTCGGCGGCCCCCATTGCGTTTTCACTTTCAGATTCTTCTACCAATGGACATACCCAGAAAACCTTGGCCCCAGATGCGATTTGTGGCCGAATTCGTTCAATCAGTTCCATAATTCGCGCAGTTGGTAATTTTGTTGTCTTAATCGGCTTTCGTCCGGCAGGCTTTTCATTAATAATTGAAACATCCATATCACCATAAACCGTCATAGACAGCGTTCGTGGAATTGGGGTTGCAGATAATGCCAGCATATCTGGATTTTTCCCCTTACTGCGTAACGCTTCGCGTTGGGCGACACCAAATCTGTGCTGTTCGTCAATTATAACCAGTCCCAAATCGCGATATTCAACATCTTCGGAAAACAGTGCGTGCGTTCCCACAACAACGCGTGTGCGCCCCGAACGCAGCGATATTAACTTTTCGCGTCGTGGCACGCCTTTGTCACGGCCGGTCAGAATATCGCACACTATCCCGATTTTATCGCACATAGGTTTCAGTTTTACAAAGTGTTGCTGTGCCAAAGTGTCTGTCGGTGCCAACAGGGCAGTTTGCGCCCCCATTTCTGCCATTTTTATTGCCGCAGCGGTTGCAACGATGGTCTTGCCACTGCCTACATCCCCCTGAACCAGGCGCATCATCGGAATATCGCGTTGCATATCGTCAAATATTTCATCGCATGTGCGCCTTTGTGCGCCTGTCATTTCAAAAGGAATATTTTCCCAAAAACGTTCCATCAGGTTATACTTTATCGGCCGTGGCACACGACGATTTCGCACATCCATTCGGTTTTGCCGACTGATAACAATCGCCGCCTGGTGCGCCAACAGTTCACAGTACGCCAACTTGGCCATATATGTCGCATTCGGCATCAGGTCTGCATCAGACATGGCATAATGCACATGCCGTAACGCGTCAACAAATTCAACAATGCGTGCATCAGGCTCGTTCTTTACCTTGTCTGCCATTGCGTTAAAGATACCATCACGAATATTCGTAAAGATTTTCTGGGTCAGTCCTTCGCCTGCCGGATATATCACCTGGGCGGATGGTATTTTATGGGCGTTTTGTAATTCTTCTATAAAGTCCGGATGGCTGATTGTTGGGCGCGTGCTGCGTTCCAGTTTGCCCGACACCATACGCCATGCCCCAACTGGCAATTTTTTTAACCAATAATCCAAATAGTTCGCATTAAAGAACTGCAGCACGACGGTATTGTTCATCTTGTCATTACAGATAATTTGGGTTGGTCTGCGTCGTCCGCGCCCAAACGAACCGCCGCGCCTGTGTGATTTTATCATCAGCGGTATTGTAATGACATCGCCTGGATTTGCGTCCATAACATTTTCTGTCACGCCACGCGCACGCACATACGACGGCCGATGCAACAGAAAATCCAACACGCGCCGTCCGCCCAGCACTTCGTCCATGCGCGCCGCCAATACCGGCCCCACACCACGAATAAATTGCAGGTCACAATTAAAAAAATCAAACAATTCAGTTTTCATAGTATAAAATTTAGTGAATTTTTAATAAATGTTCAATATTAAAATGGGCTTGATTTAAACAGATTATATAATTTATACTGTTGAACAAAGAGAGTGTTAAAATATGAAACCATTAAAAAGATTTTTCCTGTATTGTTTTTATTGTTCTATCGCATATTTTACCAAGGGGCACCCCGCACACGGCGCATACAAAACATGGACGACCATCACACAGGCGGACAGTATAGGTAATCATTCATGTAATGTATACACCACCAGTGACAACACAGAATGTACAGAGTTTTCCATTGGTGAGGCTAATAGTGAGTTTGAGGGCTATTTTTCAAATGCGTGTGGCTCAACAGGGATTAGCCACATAGTATATTCCAAGGCTGTTTTATGCAAAACAGTTACAAAAGAAGAAGATGGTAAATGTACCTTGACCGACTGCAGTTGGGATTGCGAATTATCTTGCGCGATTAATTATTGGGGCAAAACAATTTTGTATACAGAAATTGATGATGTTTGCCCCTCTGCTGACGAGGCCGGCCCCGCGTGCCCAGAAAACGAAAAATACAGCAGTACTTCCTGGAATGGTTGGTGTAATGAATGTCCAACAACATGGTCTGACGATGGCGAGCATAGTGCTGGGACATGCGCCGGTGGTGATTATTTTGAGTGTGAAGATTATCCTAGTTTGGGCGAATTTTATACCCCAAATAAAAAAGAAAATACATGTGATCGTATGTGTGGGGGTGATGGATTGTATTATGATTATCTAGACCAAGGCCGTTGTCTGCAGTGCCCTTCACCTATGAAAGAATGTGTAGGAAAATACGACAGCGAAACATATAAGACAACCGTCTATGCAACCGAGTGCAATGATGGGTATTATCTCAGTGCGGGTCAGTGTGCGGCATGTCCAACAAATTCAACATGTACATCCGACACGAATTTTACATGTAATAATGGTTTTTATAAATCCAATGGCGGTTGCCAAAAGTGCCCTGAAGATTACAAAACCTGTACCAATGATGGCTTTACATGTAAAGATGGTTATTTCAGCGATGGCACCGCGTGTCCTGCGTGTGAAACCGCTTTTGAAAATGCCATAACATGTACGGCCGATGGTGCAACATCCTGTCTTGCTGGATATTATCTCAGTGCGGGTCAGTGTGCGGCATGTCCTGCCAATTCAACATGCACATCCAACACGAATTTTACATGTAATAATGGTTTTTATAAATCCAATGGCGCTTGTGTAACATGCCCAACAAATCATAAGACCTGTAATAACGAAGGCTTTACCTGTAAAGACGGCTACTACAGGTCAGGCGACAAATGCGAACAATGCCAGGGGGTCGGTGTTGCAACCTGTACGGCCGATGGTGCAACATCATGTAAAGAAAATTATTTTTTAAATAATGGTCAATGCAGTGATTGCCCCGAAAATGCAACATGCGACAGCGATGGCTTTACATGTAATGATCGTTACTTCAAAAATGGTACTGGTTGTGCGCTTTGCCCAGAGCATGCAGATTGCACAAATGGTGTTTTTAATGGCTGCTGGACGGACATTACTGGTTCCATTACTGGTAGTACCGGTACTGATTCTTCAGGGTCCAGTGGTTACAGTGCTTATTATGGTGACGAAAATGGTTGTTATCCGTGCCCAGATAACGCATTGTGCTATGCTGGTAATGTCACAGGCAGATGTCAGACCGGCTTTTATGGTAACATCTCTGGCTCAGGTGCCGTCTGTACGCGTTGCCCACAGATTGATCGTTCTGAATATGGAGATACCAATGCTTCCAGTGGCGCAAAAACGGCCGCAGAATGTTTTGCAAATGTGGGTAAAGCCTATATGTATAAAGATGACTACGGCCAATTTTATTATGCAGGCGTAAACACACAGTCAAGTGGCACCGGCACCAGCACCGGCACCGGCAGTTCAGATTCTTCTGGCTATTATGCCGGGGGTATGTGTTTTTATGTTGGTATATAAGAACACCCGCCGTTCGGCGGGTTTTATTCTGGCGGAGACAAAGGGATTTGAACCCTTGATACGGGGTTGCCGTATACACGATTTCGAGTCGCGCGCATTCAACCGCTCTGCCATGTCTCCGTGCCGGTCATTATAATTGCAATGTGATTATTTTGCAAGACCAAATATTTGACTTTTTTACATGTCTTGATAAACTGTGATACATGGAAAAAACATTCAACGAACAGGTTTATGACATTGTTGCCCGAATCCCATCTGGACGTGTCGCGACATTTGGTCAAATTGCAAAAATGATTGGTCGCCCGCGTATGGCACGCTTTGTCGGATATGCATCTAATAACAAAAACAGTTGGCATCTGCCATGGCATCGTGTCGTGTTCAAAGACGGTGGTCTGTGTTGTGGTTTTGCCACCGAACAATACCGCGCCCTAAAATCCGAAGGGGTCAGGTTTGACGACGAAAAACGCGTTATTATGCCTATTTATCAGTGGGACCCTGAACGCGACGCGGCGCCATTGGACATTCGTGATTTTCCGCTGGTATTTTAAACCAATAGCATACCCAGTTATCGGCCCCTGGATTATTTCTTACAAATTTTTTCATATATTTCTGCCTTGTCTAATGCCTTGTATGTTATAAACCATGGGGTGTCGCCATCGTGTTCGCGCATTTTGCCAGCCGTCGTTGGGGCAGGGCGCAGTACTTTATCGCCTGGCATCCAATTCGCAGGTGTTGCAACCTTGAACGCATCTGCCGTCTGCAGCGCAACCAAAATGCGCCAAATTTCAGACATGTTTCGTCCCAGCGATGCCGGATAATATAAAATTGTGCGTATCTTGGTTGCAGGGTCAATTACAAATACTGCGCGCACGGCGTGTGTGTCTGATGCACCACGATGAATCATTCCGTACTTGCGTGCGATTTCCATGTTCATATCATCAATTAACGGAAATGTTATTTTTGCGCCATCTGGCATACTTTCAATCGCGTCAAACCACGCCAGGTGCGATGGCAACGACCCAACCGACAGCCCTAATAACGCCACATTCATTTTTTCAAAATCTGAAATTGTGTTTTGAAATGCAATAAATTCTGTTGTGCACACAGGTGTAAAGTCCGACGGATGCGAAAAGAACACAACCCATTTGCCCCTAAAATCATCTGGAAAATTAATTGGGCCATTTGTTGTACTGGCCTGAAATTCGGGGGCGATATCGCCAATCAGCGGCATTTTATCTTCATTTATCATTGCATCTTGGTCTAAATCAAATAAGTCATCCATTTTATCTCCCTTCTTTTTATGTAAAAACTAACATTTTTGGGCTTTTTTTTGTACAGGAACCTTTTCTGCATAAATAAAAAACTTTACTCTTGATAAAATGTGCTAAGATATTAATAATATAGGGCAAGACATAAGGATATATAATATGAAAAGATCAGACATAGTACGTTCTATTCAGGTAAAGTTCAAGCATATGCGCGCATCTGATGCAGCGGCAATATTAGATACAATTTCTGACCATATGATTGAATCAATTGCGAACGGTAATCGTATTGAAATCCGTGGGTTTGGCACATTTCAGCCACGCGCCCGCGCGACCAAGATTGGATATAATCCATGCACCGGCCAGCCAATGCCCCTGCCGGCCAGTACGACTATTTTATTCAAGCCCAGTCGTGAATTAACCAAAAAGATGAACGGTCAATAATATGTTATTTGGTAAAAAATCAGGTATAAAAAATCGTAATCGCGAACGCTATGAACGCGTGCGTCGCCTGATGTGGATTAAGTGTGAATCATGTGGTAAATTGGTTTACTACAAAGATTACAAAGAAAACAAGTATATCTGTCCGCGCTGTGGTCGTGCGTTTATCATGAACCCGAAACAGCGATTTGATTTACTGTTTGACGACAATTCATGGCAGCGTCTGCCGTCGCCAAATGTTTCGGACGACCCACTAAATTTTTCAGACCGTGTCCCATACCAAGAACGTCTGGATTCTGCACGCGCTGAAACCGGATGTTATGATGCGATAACAACGGCCGATGGTACAATTGGTGGCGTTCCAACGACAGTCTGTGTTTTAAACGGACTGTTTATGATGGGGTCAATGGGCCGCGCGGCGGGTGATGCGATTGTGGCGGCGATGGAACATGCCATCGCTGAACGCCGTGCATTCGTTATGGTCACATCCAGTGGCGGTGCCAGAATGCAGGAAAACATTTTATCTTTAATGCAGATGGCGCGTACAACTGTTGCGGTAAATAAATTGCATGCAAACGGCATTCCATATATCGTACTGTTAACAGACCCAACATTTGGTGGCGTGACGGCATCTTTTGCAATGCTGGGCGACATTCATATCGCGGAAAAGGGTGCGCGTATCGGCTTTGCCGGCCGTCGTGTAATTGAACAAAATATTCGCGAAAAATTACCGTCTAATTTCCAAACGGCCGAATATCTGCATGAACATGGCATGGTTGATATGGTCGTTGCGCGTGGCGACCTGCATGACACAATCGCCCGCATTTTGGCTGTTTTGACCAAGCAGACACGTGAACCAAAACAGATTTCTGTCACAACGCCTGCGCACGATGTTTCAAAAAAGATTCGCGGCATGGGCGAAAACGAAGCCTATGACAAAGTGTTATTGGCACGCCACGAAAACCGTCCGCATTTTTTGGATTATATCAATGGCATTGTATCTGATTGGACATACCTGGCGGGCGATCGTTGCTTTGCCGAAGATGCCGCCATGGCAACAGGTTTGGGATTCTGGCGTGGGATTCCAGCCATCATTATCGGCCAGGAACAAGGGCGCACAATTGAAACCCGTCAACAGCATCGTTTTGGTATGGTAAACCCAGATGGCTATCGCAAGGCGGTTCGTATGATGCGCCTGGCGGAAAAGTTCCAGTTGCCACTGATATCTCTGTTTGATACCGCGGGCGCATTTGCCGGCCGCGAAGGCGAAGAACGCGGCCAATCCCAGGCGGTCGCATCATCTATTTCGGCGGGATTGTCTATGCGCGCGCCTTATGTTGCCGTCAATGTAGGCCAGGGTGGTTCTGGCGGTGCAATTGCGATTGGCACAGGCGACCGCGTATTAATGTTGGAAAATGCGATTTATTCGGTGATTGCGCCTGAATCATGCGCCAGTATTCTGTGGCGTGATAATAACTATCGTGCAACTGCATCTGCTGCGATGAAGTTAACTGCGCGCGATATGGCGGACATGAATGTTATTGATGAAATAATACATGAACCTGCCGGTGGTGCGCACACAGATTGGCAAACAACAATGGAATTGCTGGCCAAGTCTGTTGAAAAACACATAACAGAATTGCAACAGTTGCCGGTTGAAGAATTGCCCGCCCGTCGTGCAGAAAAATTCTTGGCAATGACGCGCGATGTTGAAATATATCGCCCTGAACATGTCGGCGAAGAACATTAAAAAACACCCGCCAATCGGCGGGTTTTATAGTTGTGCAATTAACATATAACATAATAAAAATTAACCCACCATTTCTGGTGGGTAAATTTCTGGCGGAGCGTATAGGACTCGAACCTATGGACCAAAAATTTCGGTCACAGATTAG
>CALARG010000030.1 GCA_937888635.1 uncultured Alphaproteobacteria bacterium | reverse complement strand
GGTGTGTCACCCGTGCCAGTATCTGTGCCAGAATCAGTCCCGGTTGTGGCAGCCTGGCCCTGAGGCGCGTTGGATGCAGGGGGTGTGTCACCCGTGCCAGTATCTGTGCCAGAATCAGTCCCGATTGCTGCACCCTGGCCCTGAGGCGCGTTGGATGCGCCACCGTTATTCTGTTCAGGCGCCACTGGTGTTCTTTTAAACCGCGTTTTCTTGGTTATTGTTTCGGTATGTTCGGTTTGATTTTCATCCTGGACATATTGGAAGTACAGTTTATAGCGTCCTTTGTCCTTGATTGAAACACCGTCCATCATGATATCTATGTGGATTCCGTTTTCAGTTGCACGCGATGTGACGCGCGCTTCTTTGATTTCGCCACGGAATGTTTTATAGACAACCTTGTAATAACCTTTGCCTTGATTTAAATTATATGGCACGGTCATTTGGATATGCATGCTGTCTTCGTTTACATCTGATACAACCTGGACATTTTTCATTTGACCGTCAACCTTGACATTGACAACTTTGCGTTTATCAGGGTCGTTTTTATCCATGTTTAATTTGGCATCTAATTCCAAATCATAGTCTGGAATTCTGGTTTTTTTGCGTTTCTTTTTCTTGTCGTCATCGTCAGGATCAACTGGATCAACTGGGTCAATTGGATCAATTGGCCCTGGGGTTGGCTCATCTTCCTGATACGGGTCAATCTGTGGCAAATGCGGGAATTGCCGTCGTGGTTTTTCTTCTATTCTGTCGGCTAATGCACCGGCGCGTTCACGCAGACGCGTCACATAGTTATCAGGCACAACACGCGGTTCATATATACCAAATGTGCCAATTCCCGCAGGGAATGCCAATTCATTTGGTGTAAATATCGTTTCTGTTCCAGGCACCAACACTGTTTCTGTTCCATATACCGTGACCGGCGTTGTTATGGTCACATCATTATATATTGGTGTGCTGTGATTGGCGTATGTTGTGTACAGTTCATTACCCTGAACCAAGACACCATTTGCATCGTACATTGCGTTTGGTGGCAATTGGAAATCAACCGGCGCACCTGGGACATAACCAACCTGATTTATTGCAGAAATATGTGGGTTAAAGTGTTCAAACGCAGCCAAACTTTCGGGGGTCAGATTTATTTCTGTGCCATTTATGGAATTGCGCAATGCTGACAGATTTTCTGGTGACATGCCAATTGAATCAAAATACCCCGGCCCCAGGTTATGATCTGTTGCATCATGGAATGCCAACAGATAACGCACCGCATCATCATGCGACAGCCCTGCATCCATCAGCCCATCAATTCTGGCATCATAGGACGCCTGGGTTTCCCAGTTATGTTCCAGCATTAATCTTTCATTGCTGTCAATTACGCCATCGGCATACTGACGCTGGGTTGATGTTTCGTATTCTGTATGCTGGGTTGTTCTGGTTTCTTCGTGCGTTGTCTGAACCGTTTCGCCATGCTTGAACAATGTGGAATCTGTATTATTGTTGACATAGTTTACAATGCCGTTCATCGCAGCATTTCCAGCCCATGCACCCAATATACCAGATGCACCAACACCAATCGCACCGGCCAAGGCCTGGCCACGGGAATAGCCAGCGTTTATTGCATCTTTGTAGACCATTGCGGCACTGGATCCAGTACCTGCGGCAACCGCCCCCAGACCGAAGCCAGCCGCCAATTCTGGGTTCCCAGTCGCCATACTGATTGTTGCGGCAACCCCCAGACCAGATGCAACTGCAGGTCCCCAATTGCGTTTATCCTTGAAAAAGTCTTTTATACCGTGTGGTTTGCCGGCCTTTTTCTGTTCGTTGCGCCATTTCAGGCCCTGGTATATCATATTGCCGACACCAATCGTGGTTCCAACGGCAGCACCTGCCCAGGCAATGCCGGTGGCCTTGCCGATAAAGGTGAGTCCTGCGGAAACAATGGCCGCCATTCCGAAATTCTTGGCCATGCGCTTAAAGAAACCAACTTTCTTTTTACGACCTTCGGCGCCTTCTTTTTCAGTGCGTGTGCTGGCCAATTTGTCAATATCCTGAACCGCTTCAAATGGCATATAGACAACATCCTGATCCATGCCAACCTTGTTCCCCAGACGCGTTGCAAAACCGGCCGCATTGTTTACATGTGCATCCAGTGCCGCCTGATACCCCGTATCCGAAATACTGCCGCCGTTGGTTTTAATATCGTCCCAAAATCTCTGAACATAGGCTTCGTCTAGCATGCGGGTTGGTGCCTGGGCGACACCTTGGGTGACTTCGTCAGGGACACTGATTTCTGAAAAAGTCCATGGAACCTCGTCGTTCAGCATGTCAGACAAATTCATGTCTTCTACTTTTGTGCCCAAATCAGCAACATTTTCCATAACAACATCATTGCGCGACAGGTTTAAAACCTGGGCCAGGCGACCATTTGGATCTAATTTATATCCATCACGATATTCCAAAGATGGCTGATTATTTTCATCCAAAAACTGAGGTATCGGGTTGCCATTTTCGTCTTTGAAATGATATTTCGCGGCAACCGCCAGGGTTTCAGGCGTTACCTCAATCCCTGCCAAACGCGTTTTTAGGTCAATCCAACGTTGTTTTAATTCTTCGGCATTATCAGGATTTATTTGTGTTAAATGATATAATTCATCGTATTCTTTGATTGCAGCAGCCAGCCTTTCACGACTGTCGTTAATTTTATCGTTTATGCGTTTGTTGTATTCTTGGGTCGCCTGATTCTGATTTGGGGACACCGCCAGGTCAGGTTGACGCACATCAAACATCTTGTTATAGCCGTCATTTACATCCACGATATTTGTCGGATTGACATACCAATAGTTCATTTGACTGCTGAAATTATCAATCAAGAAATCAATACGCGATGCCAATGTTGCAAAACGCTGTGCCAGGGCAGCCTTGGTCTGTTCATCTGTCGCGCCAGCAATTGCGGTACGGGTTGCCGCATATGCATCAGCCAGCACTGATGGTGGAACAGATTCAAACAAAGACATATCAGACAGGGTCGCATCCACAAAACGCGCGGCATATTCTGCCTTTTGTTCATCTGTTAATTTTACCCGGTCTATTTCAGTGGCAATCTGGGATGGGGTCATATTGTTCGCATCCAAATTTGCGTTAACCAGCCCCATTGCCTGGTATACCCCCAGGGTTATTACATCAAACTTCATCTGATTTGCATCAGAATTTAATGAATAAATACGGTTTGTTGTTGCACGGTTTCTTTCCTGCGCTTCTTTGGTGGCAACAATGCCTTCAAATTTAGCGGCGGCCTGTTCGGCAATCTTGCTGTTGAATGTCGTTTTACCATCGGCGCCCCGCGTCACACCAAACGCCATCAGAAAATCTGCAAAGGCCGTTAGTGCATTATCATCTAACTCTAAATTTCCGTTAACAAAATTAGTCATTATATCGTTGGCGGTATCTATGACAACCGAACGATTTGCATCCGTCGCCTGTTGCAATGCGTTAATAACATCACGCAAATCATTTTCTAGTAATATCTCAGCCATTCCCGTATCCTTTTTTCTATTATCGCGTATAATTTTATCATATTTTTATTAAAAACAAAACCAAATAGGTGACTTTTCAATGATTTTATTTACTTTTTTGGTTATGTTTTATACTATGCGAGCAAATTTAACACAGGGGACAATAAATACATGAAACCAACCATTTGCGCCATCGCGGCGGTGGGACCAGAAAATATTATTGGTATAGGCGACCGTATGCCATGGCACAGCCAGGCAGATTTTTACCATTTCCGCAAAACAACCATGGGATACCCATGTGTTTTTGGACGCAAAACTTTCCAGGGGCTGCCCAAACACCCCCTGCCCGGCCGATTAAATATCGTGTGTAGCACCCGATACAACAACACCTGGGGGCAAGATGGGGTGTTTTTGGCATCTGGTATAGAATCTGCAATTGAACAATCACGAAACTTTGACCAGATTTTTATATGCGGGGGCGCGGGGATATATGACTATGCGTTGAATCACGACCTGATAGATATATTTTATCTGACAAGGGTTGATATCCCTGCCCTGGCGGGCCAGATTAAAGAAAACCCAGACAGATACACATACTTTCCAAAGGATTTAGGTACATTTTTTTCACCAGACAGATGGCAATCAAAAAAAATCATATATCCGGCCGACATTTTACCAATTGAAAAGTCGCCAATTCAGACAACCTTCTATAAATTTACACGAACCAGATAGCAATAAACATGGACTTTCGTGGTGGAATATAGTATGTTTGGCATATCAATTAAGGGAAAAAGACCATGACACAACAAGAACAATTGAATCTGTTAAAGAAGGTGACCGGCGCAGAATTTGCTTTTGTGTCGGCAAAAAACAGTCCATGGGGTGTAAAATACTATGAGCATAAATGCGCGACAGACGAAGAATATCAAGAAATCGCAGGCAAGTTAAATGAAGATGACAATATTGTGTACACCTGCCCCAGCGATGTGAACGAGCCGCCATCCATCATAATACTGGAAGACGAATTGTCACGCAATCGCGTTCATTCCATACGCGAACACGGTCAAACACTGGATGCATTTAAATTACCAGGTAAAATTAATGGAAATGATATTTTTCTGGAGGCTTTAAAGACAAACGACGGAAAATCCGCCCCAATCGTTGACTATCATCAACGCGCGGTCGCGGTTGTTAACATAAATGGCAAAAGATTACCATTCTATGTGTCATCCGGACTGTCCGGGAAAGAGCAGGAATTTGGCATCCCATCGGGGAAATGGTACCCCCTGCAGGGGATATCAGAATCAGGCTGGCTGAATAAAATGAGTGATATGACGCATAATCCATACCCTGAATTGGACGAAGTATGCAATTTTCTGAACAAAAAATTCCCGGCCACAGAAATGAAAAAACAGGCGATGGAACGAACCTTGCCAATCGCGGACTTTAATGCCCTGCGCACGGTGGCAAACAACAGTTTCCCAGAAGGCACGCCCTTTAATGAACACGGCCACTATCAACACGCAAGAAATCATCACATTTACCTGCCCAAGGTTATACGCGCATGGCGCAACAAGGAAACGAATACCCTGGACACGAATGATAATTTCCTGGCCAATCCCAGCAAGAAAATTATTGAAGATTTTCAAAAGAAAGATTTACTGGTGGAAATATCATTAGAAGGTAACAATGTATGGTTTTCGCCTATTGGCGGATATAACGCCCCAGAAACCCAAGACGAAATCAAACGCGAATTAAATAAACACGGTGTCAATATTTGGCAAACAATTACACAAAAAGAACGCCCGGGTTTTGGAACATCTGTGGAAAATGTTGTTTACGAAATAAATGAATTTGAAAAACAAAAAAGGATGCAAAAACAACAGGCGCAAAAACTGGCGCAGCAACAGGCACAACAACGGGTGCAACCGCCACAAGAAATAGACTTGGCAGAAAAATTCCGCAATGGTACACAAAAACTGGAACAAAAAGCAAATCTGTGGATAAAGAATATACTAAACAAAATATCAAATAAAACAAACGACTGATGCAACGACCACCGAAACCAGTGGTCGTTTTGTATAACCAAACAAAAAAAACCAGATGAATTTACAGCCTTGAATAGACTTTGTGAAATTTTGCTTCATGACTAACCAAAGATGCCATAAGAGATAAATGATATGTCAAAAGTAGATTCCATAATTTACCGTATAATCGTATGCTTGAACCACTGTTCTTGGAAAGCGGTTTTTTGATCAATGTATTCGTTTGTTGGATTTTGTCCGTATGGCACAACAATCAGTTTGTCATCGTTGTCATTTGTACGATGAATAATCGCAACACATTTGCCGGTAAAAGTTGCCAATGGCGTATCAACACCCAATACATATGCGTCTAATTCTTCTCCGTCACCCGATACTGTGTTTGGAATAAATCCATAGTTCACTTCGTATGTAAAACCGTGCTTTGGATGTTTGCTGCCCAGGGGTCTGTCCATTTGTACATTGACGATTTTACCCAGAAAATCACGCGCATTGACGATGTTGGAATTTGCAGACATGATTAAATCCTTTTTGCAAAAAATGATATAATCCAACTATATATCACTAAACTTTTGTTGTCAAAATAAGTTTTTACAAATAAGCAAAGCGGACTCGAACTAATAAAAAGGTTATATTTCTAACCTTTTTTATTATGCAGTTCGATAACGCCTGAAAAATAGCCTGTTTTATAATCTATATTATCGAACTGTGATAATCCTTAGAAATCCAAACAAAAACCGCCCTTTGACAGGACGGTGTAAAAT
>CALARG010000029.1 GCA_937888635.1 uncultured Alphaproteobacteria bacterium | reverse complement strand
ATGGCTGAAAAAGTTGGCAATGTTATCAAAAAACTGATGGAAATGGGTATGATGGTATCTGTTAATCAGTCTATTGATGCAGATACAGCCGAATTAATTGCAGGCGAATTTGGCGCAACGGTTAAGCGTGTTGTTGTCAAACCATACGCAGATATTCTGGAACGCGAACCAAACCCAGAAAAATTAACACCACGCGCACCGGTTGTGACGGTTGTGGGACATGTTGACCATGGTAAAACATCGTTGCTGGACGCATTCCGCAATGCAAATGTTGCCGCCGGCGAAGCGGGCGGTATTACCCAGCATGTATCTTCGTATGAAGTAAAAACAAATTCTGGTCAAATGATAACCTTCCTGGACACACCGGGGCACGAAACATTTACTGCGATGCGTGCACGCGGTGCGCAAATGGCAGATATTGTTGTTTTGGTTGTGGCGGCAAACGATTCAATCATGCCGCAGACAATTGAAGCGATTAATCATATTCGCGCAGCAAATGTTCCATTTATCGTTGCAATTAATAAAATTGACCTGCCTGAGGCAAATCCAATGCGTGTAAAAACCGACCTGTTGCAACAGGAAGTTCAGGTTGAAGAAATGGGCGGTGATGTTCAATGTGTTGAAATTTCTGCGACCAAGAAAATCGGATTGGATAAATTAGAAGACGCGATTTTATTACAGGCAGAAATGATGGAACTGAAGGCAGATGCTGAAATGCCTGCGGTTGCATATGTTGTTGAGGCCAAACAAGAAAAAGGTTTGGGTTCTGTTGCAACAGTTCTGATGCGCCAAGGCACATTAAAGATTGGCGATGTATTCGTTGTTGGCGAAACATTTGGTCGTGTGCGTGGTCTGATTAATTCTGCAGGTGAACGCGTAAAATCTGTACGTCCGGGCCAGCCCGCGGTTGTGTTGGGGCTGAACGCGGTCCCAGGTGCAGGTGATGAACTGCGTGTTATGGAAACCGAAGCGCAAACACGCGAAGTTGCGGCATATCGCGCACAACAAACAAAGGACAAGGCAAATGCGGTTAAACGCTCGTCCTTGGAAGAATTGTTTGCAAAACGCGACGAATCCAAGAAATTGATATTGCCGATTATCCTGCGCGCTGATGTTCAGGGTTCGGTTGAAGCAATTTCTGATATGGTCAAAGAAATCAATACGGACAAGGTCGGTGTTGAAATCTTGTCGTCTGGCGTTGGTCAGATTACCGAAGGTGATATTCGTCTGGCGACGGCATCGGGCGCGGTTATTATTGCGTTTAATGTTCGTGCAGATTCTGTGGTTCGTGATATGGCACGCAGCAACGGCATTGACATTCGCTATCACAGCGTTGTATATCGCATTACAGATGAAATCAAAGAAATATTGTCTGGTAAACTGGCGCCGGAAAAGCGTGAAACATTTATCGGATATGCCGATGTTATCGCACTGTTTACCGTTGGCAAAGGTGTGCGCGTTGCAGGATGTCGTATGACCGAAGGTGTTATCAAGAAAGATGCATTTGTTCGTCTGTTGCGCAACAATGTTGTTATATACGATGGTAAAATCGGACAACTGCGCCGCGAAAAGAACGAAGTCAAAGAAGTATCTGGCGGCGTTGAATTCGGTATGTCTTTTGATAAATATAATGATTTAAAAGAAGGCGACCGTGTTGAATGTTACGAGGTAGAAGAA
>CALARG010000028.1 GCA_937888635.1 uncultured Alphaproteobacteria bacterium | reverse complement strand
CAACAAAAAAACCACCAGAATTAAATTCAAAGTGGTCAGGAGGTTGAGAACAATCTTTGGAATTGTGCTGCTTATTCAATATATTCGCATGCCCTCCTGACCAAAAATGATCAGGAGTATTTATCGTCCCGGGAAAATAATACAAAAAACACGCCCATAAAATGGCGCGTCACACCCTTCCCCAGACGCCAAAGCACGGGTTCTCACACCCCATCGTGATAACACACCACGACAAACATATTTTAACAGAAACATAAAATAAATGTCAATTGCTTTGATAAAAAAATCCCCTAATCAGGGGATTTAATTATTTACACGCACCTTGTGATTTAGCAACCGGATAGTTTTCTATGCACATACCACCCGACGCCTTGCATACAGAACGCACCAGTGTAAATGTCGGCGCACCCGCAGGTTTATAATTAAACTGGGCATTTTCACACTGTGCCATATCTGTATAGCGCGAACAGTTGTATTTCCACGATTCGCAACTGTCTATTGTTGCAGTTGGCGCGATAACATCTGGCAAACTCAGATTCCATTTTACATAGAAATCACGCAAACTGCCAATAACATGTGATTTACCCAGGGCGACTTGTTCCAGATTATCACCAACACGACAATTGATATTATTTTTCTCAACATATGCAGTAATGGCTGTTGCCAGGCCACCTGCACCTGCACCAACCGCCGCACCAATACCAACACTTTTCGCCATATTAGACTTTTCACCCTTTAAGATTTCCAGCCCATCCAAAACATCGGCCAATGGCTGAACCTCGCGTGCCAGTTCGTCATGGTACAGGCACCCCGTTTGCGCATCACAATAGATACTGCTGCCCTGCACCTTGGCCAGATTTATTGGCTTGAACCGACACTTTCCGCCGGCCTGGGCATCTAATGCTGCCTGAATTTGCGTGGCCAAATCACTTGGACATGTGTCACCGCAATTCAGTTGTTGCTGAATACTTGCAATTTGCGCATCATCCAGCACGGGTTTCCCATCACGTACAGAAATCTCCACCATTTGCGTGGTGTTATCAGATAATTCCACTTCTATTATAACTTCTTCTTCTGAAACGGTATATCCGTTACATTCTTCTATCGCAACAACTATTTCCTGATATTTATCATATAAATCCAAAACCGCATTACACTGGGCAACGGTCAAGTCTGCCGACAAAGACAACTGATACACTGGTTCCAAGAACTGATTCAAAATTCTGGTCTGACCAGATTTGCGCAATTCTTGGGCCAATTTTTCACGATGTTCATCACGCGAACAATCAAAGTCACGCGCGCCATGCCCTGCAATTGCACCGACACCCGCGCCAACCAATGTACCACCACCAATACCAACAACCGCTGCAGTATGCGTATTGTTCATCAACGAAAAACCAAACAGATCTTTATTGCATGTAAATGTATCACCTGTTTCTTTCCATACTTCGGCCGGCTGGTCATCACCTGCGGCACCAAACAACCATGTATTGGTAATATGCTTGTCCTTGTTATATGCTGCGACACGAACATGACATTTTGCTGTCTTGGCATCCCAGCGTGCAAAACGACCTGATGCGCCCCCTAATCCCTGACCATTTTTATTATTAAACGATGACCCCGAGACATTTTTATCTAACATTCCACAAACCGCCTCTGCCTGATTTGGTGTCAGTCCCGTTTTGCGCAAAACAAAGTTATAATATTCTGGCTGAACACGACGCGAATTAAAGTCAATCCAAACATCAGACGTCGCGCGATATATATTACTGCAATCGCGTCTAACTGTTGCAATGCACTTATCTACCTGAGGGGTACACAACCCCATACCATTAACAATTGCATTGCGTGTATTTTCATCAAACATATCGTTCAAACCATTCGGCAACGCACCAAAATTCACACACTGCAATACATCATTCATACACATTTCAATTGTATACTGCGAATTTTTCACCCCACCATCTGGACATTCTGGCACAACCGATGGCTCATCTGGGACCTCAGGCTCGTCCGGGGTATCTGGAACATCCGGCACATCTGGAACAGATGGCACCGTCACACTTGTTGAAACATCCTGTGAAATGTTTCCAACCGTCATAACAGGCAATGTCGGCATGGTCGGCATACGCGCAATCCCTGCATCACCCACACTTGCCGCGCGAACATTTGCATAACCATCACGCCCCGTTGCAGCATTTGCATTCAACGCAACCAAACACGCAAAAACAGATGCAACAGACGTTCCAAAAAACCTTAAAAAGCCAGACATAAAGCCCCCCTATATTATCTTTACTATTATGCCATAAAAAGCATACAAAAAAAAGAGTTTTTTATATTTTATGGCTCAAGTGTAAATAATGTACCTTTTTATTGGTTTTTGTCTTCAATTTTTTCAAATCTTGGTTTGCCATTTATATTTTCCTGCCAAATTTTCAAAGGTCTGCACCATATCTGACCATATGGAAATTTATCTGATTCATATAACGCTTTGTAAATCACAAGATCTTCTAAGCTTTCTGTGTGTTTGCCTATGGCTATTACTTGATAAAATTGATGGTTTTTATAATGTTTGTAAATACTTCCTATTTCTGGCATATTTTGCCCTTTTTAATTATCATCACCAATTATACAATGTTTTTTCCAAAAAGATACATTATTTACAGTTTAGCCTATTTTATATATTTGACAAAATAATATTATTGTCTATAATAAAACTAACATGAAGAAGATATCTAAAATCTTAACTGAACACAAATACGCCATTATATGGACCATATGTTATATGGCAATAACATGGGCCGTGCTTTATTTCATGTTTAAATTCAATATTTTCAATGGCGGCCAGTGGCACAAATTGGCACATGCACAACTACACGGTTTTGCAGGTTTTGTCTTTGGCATACTAATACTATCTGCCCTGCCCCTGTATATTGCGACAACCACATTAATAATACGCACAAAAAAACCATTGGTCACAATCCCTGTTCCAAAAGTTCCATTACCAAAATGGCCAACAAAACCGGCACCGGCCACACCCACCCCCAGCGATTCCCCAGACAAGGACATAACCGCAGAAGAAAAAACAACACCTGACCAGGAACCACAACCAGAATTACCAGCCGAAATACCACCTGAACTTCACGGTGCATTCATTCGCGCACGCAGTCGGATTAACATTATTCAAATCAACAACCCACAAGACACATCTGACGAATCAATCATTGCACCAGAGGCAAATGACATATTACCATTACCCAGCGATTTTGACATTGAACTGGATAACATGCCCGGCATGGACGACACACCGTCATTTAATATCCCCGTATTTACCGACATTAGTTTTGACCAAGAAAATACTGAAACCACCACCACAACAATACATGGCAATTATGACAACACGGACCTAATAAAATACCTGACCAAAAATAACATAGAACACAGCATTCACGACGACATAGTCACAACCCCAACCCACGCAATCATAACACACAGCGATGAAAATTTTTGGGTAATTGATAATGAAAACTGGTTTGCCAATGGCCAAACACGACCTGCCCTGCAAAAAACAATTACAGAATTCGCAACAGAACATAATCTGACACCTGTGATTTATCTGGCGACCCAAAACATAATGGACATTGATGCACATATCAAACAATGGGAATCCAGCGGCATTATTGTTATAACATCGCCCGACGAATTACAGACATAAAAAATCCCCCATTTGGGGGATTTAATTTTTTTGCGATGTTTTTATTATTCTGCATCCGCCGCTTTTTCTTCTACAACTTCTTCTGTCGCAGCTGCAACCGGCGCAGCCTTCTTTGCGTTAACATCACGATCAACCAGTTCAATAATCGCCATTGGTGCTGCGTCACCATAACGGAACCCAGCCTTTAAAACGCGTGTATATCCACCTGGACGATTCGCATAACGCTTGCCCAAAACATCAAACAATTTTTTAACAGTTGCCGCAGATGAATTACCCAATTCAGATGCTGTCAAACGACGATTTGCAACTGTATCAACCTTTGCACGAGTAATCAATTTTTCAACTACACTGCGCAAATCTTTTGCCTTTGGCAAAGTTGTTTTAATTTGTTCTTTTTCAATCAAATTTTTCGCCAAGCCAATAAACAAAGCCTTGCGTGCATTTGTGTCGCGATTGAATGTACGACCTGCTTTCATATGTCTCATCAATTACTCCTTTGGTTTCTGCCCTGCCCACAATCGGACGGGATTGTTTTTTTGAGACACCCACAACCTGACATCACTGCCAGAACCATGGGAATTAAACTATTTTGAATAGTCCTTGCGACCGGCATCTTGACCAAAGAAAATCATACGCAACAACTGCGCAACTACACTGTTACCTTGCATAAAAGTTTCTTTTTTCTTCTTATTTTTTGCCATGTCAGCACCTATTTATATCATATTCCTAACAAAACACAAGCAAAATCACAAATCTACCCGTTTTGCCAAGAAATTAAATTATGTGAGAGTATTGGAAGTGTTCGCCGTTTCGTAGTGTACAGACGCTACATAAGAAACGGCGCAACACGACAAGCGTCCAACCCAACCCCTTGCTGTGCCAAGAAATTAAATTATGTGTGGCGATTGGAAGTGTTTGACGGTTCGCAGTGTAGTTGACCTACATAAGAACCGACAAACACGACAAGCGTCCACAGAATTTAATTTATTTGTATGGGTCTTCGTACTTCTTGGCCAATTCCGCAATATTTTCTGGTGGCCAACCTGGTACTTCCATACCCAGACCTAATCCCATTGCTTCTAATTGAACCTTGATTTCGTTCAAAGACTTGCGACCAAAGTTTGGTGTTTTCAACATATCCGCTTCGGTCTTTTGTACCAATTCACCCAACCAGTTGATTTTGTCATTTTTCAAGCAATTATTTGCACGAACAGACAATTCCAATTCATCAACATGCTTTAACAATTTTGGATCAAATGGCAACGCATCTTTTGCTTTTTCTTCTTCGCTTGGCGCATTCAATTGTGCTGGATCTTCAAAGTTAATAAAGACAACCAACTGATCTGTCAAAATACGCGCTGCAAATGCAATTGCATCTTCTGGTGACACAGAACCGTTTGTTTTAACTGTCAATTCCAATTTGTCAAAATCTGTTGACTGACCAACGCGTGTTGGCAAAACTTCGGTTGCAACATTCAAGATTGGTGAAAAGATTGAATCAACCGGTATAACACCCAATGGCAACCCATCTGCATGTGCAGACGCAGGCACATAACCACGGCCCATGCCCAATGTAATTTCCATATCCAGATTTGCACCCTTGTCCAATGTGCAGATTTCAACATCTTTGTTCATAACTTCTACGCCACCTGATGTTTCAATCATACCTGCGGTTACAACTGCTGGCCCTTTAACTTTCAAATATGCTTTGTGCTGACCTTCGCTTAACGCCTTGAAATAAACACTCTTTAAATTCAAGATAATATCAGTCACATCTTCGCGTACGCCAGAAATGCTGGAAAATTCGTGCTGTACACCATCAATCTTGATATAGATTGGTGCGCACCCCTGCAAAGAAGACAACAGAACACGACGCAACGCCGTCCCCAATGTCAAACCGAAACCTTTTTCCAATGGTTCCGCAACCAATGTCGCAATATTAGGATTATGTTCATCAACATTGATTGTCAATTTTTTTGGCTTAATCAATGTCATCCAATTTTTTTCAATCATTTAAATTTCCTTTTAGCTTAGTTTATCATTTTCGCCAAACGGCTGCATCCGGAAAACCGTACGCGTGCGTTATTTTATATTACAAATCCCCAATTGTCAAATATTTAAACCCGCAAATTCGCGGGTTTAAATACTAAAAACATTTATTACAGTTTTTCGCTGGCACAACACGGCGTTCAATCTGTGTACCCATCGGCTTATAAACCGTCACCGGCTGATACACCTGATAATGGTCAACAACCTCTGTATATGTCTTTACGCGAACCGGCTGGGCGACCTGCTGACGCGCACATGGACGCGGATTTTCCCGCACAACATCACGACTGGAATAAAAACGACGTGGCTGAACATTTTCTTCTAAGACAACATCAACACTTTCCCATGTTGTCAGAACTTCGGTCTCTGTGACCGTATAGTTTGCCAACGCCGCACTAAATGCAAAAACAGATATCAGACCTGCAGACAATAATTTTTTCATAGCATATCCTTGCTTTATGTTTATATTCTCTCGGCCCTGTACTACATGCATAATAACACAAGACCGCTTTTTGTCTACAAAAAACTAACGTTGTTTAGTATAATTTCTAATTATTCTTCGTCTAAACTCTGGCATTTCCAGACCATTTGTCGCCATCCACTTTGGCCCATACCATATTGCATTACAATGGCCTATTTCTGGAAAATAAACCCCGACCCAGTCTGATGGCAACGGTAAAATCTTTCCATCTTTTCTATCGCGCACAACAATTGTCCCAACAACCGCACGTCCCTTTTGATTAAAGAACGGTCGCACAATCTTACTTGCAACACCTGGGAAATAACGATCTTTTATCAGCATCGTTGCAAACGCAACCAATTCAAAATTTTTAAAATCAGGTTCCGCCTCTAACACCCGCTTAAATGCAACCGCATCTTTTTCTACCACATCCTGATAAGGCATACAGTACCCTAAATACTTATCACCACGCCATGATTTAGTATCATAGTTATAGTACATAATACCACTATAGTTCACACCAAATAAATGCTGCAATTTTTCATCTGTTAACTTTTCGCCCAAAACAACCGGTGACGCAACAGATGTTTTACTTTCTTCTGATTTTGTTGTTTTATCCACCCGAACAGATTTCTGTCCCGAATCGCCAAATCCCAAATACCCCAATACGGTACGATAAAAACTGCCTACCATAAAAATAAAACCCCTTTACCAGCAGGCAGTGTATAATGACACGACAGTATATATCAAGTATTTTTTACAAAAAAAATAAAACCGGGGCACGAGACCCCGATTCTATCTTGTATAAAATATGCCACACATTATACGCGACGCACTTTCTTTGGACGGCAACCATTGTGTGGAATACGTGTTGTATCGGTGATGGACTGCACAATCAGACCAGCATTTGCCAATCCACGTACAGCAGATTCACGACCCTGACCAATACCACGCATCAAAACATCAACTGTTTTCATACCCATTTCGGCGACTTTTTTACCAACTGCATCTGCAACGATTGTTGCTGCATATGGTGTGGACTTTTTTGCGCCCTTAAAATTATTTGCCCCAGCGGTTGCCCATGTCAACACAGCACCTGACTGGTCTGTAATTGTGATACGTGTATTGTTATTTGTCGCAACAACATGTGCAATGCCATGCGATACTTTTTTAACAACTTTTTTCTTAGCTTTTGATACTGCCATTTTATTTTAACCTTTTTTAGATGTCTTCAATTAACTATGGTGTTAATCTCTACCTTATTCCTAAATTTAAGAGAACATTACAGATGCGCGGTTGTTGACAAGCGAAGTGTACAGAAGTTACATAAGCGCGTCAACAACAAGCAGATGTGATGTTATATTAAATTTATTTACCCTTTGTTGCAGAACCTGCTACCACAACACGCTTACCCTTGCGTGTGCGTGCATTTGTCTGGGTACGTTGACCACGAACCGGCAAACGGTTACGATGACGGATACCACGATATGCTTTTAAATCCTGCAAACGTTTGATGTTCATTGTCACTTCACGACGAACATCACCTTCTACTTTAAAGTTTTCTTCAATGTAATTAGAAATTTTGATAACATCTTCGTCTGTCAAATCTTTTGCGCGCAGACCGTCTTTCAATTTCAACGCCTTTACGATTTGTGCCGATTTTGCTGGCCCAATACCGTGAATATACTGCAACGCAATTTCAATGCGCTTTTCACTCGGAATGTTAACACCTGCTATACGTGCCATTTTTCATTTTCCTTTTTATTTTACTCTTCGCAGGTCTCAGTCCACCTAATCCCTGCACCCTTGGAACCCACTTTCATGGGCTATTTTATTTTGCCGAATAATTTTATACAAAATCCGGCAAAAGTCAAATCTTACTTTGTTCCCACCAGATAATTAACCGCGGAAACGACCTTTCTTTTGTGCTTTTTTAATAACACCACTGTATTGCTTTGCCACCAGATAAGATTGAATCTGATTCATAGTATCCAAAACAACACCCGCAACGATTAAAACACTGGTTCCGCCAATTGCAACTGGCATACCAACATGTGTATTCAGAATAATCGGCAACACACAAACAACAATCAGATACGCAACACCAATCGCTGTTGTACGTGACACAACATTATCTAAATACTTTACTGTCTGTTCACCTGGACGAACACCTGGGATATAACCGCCCGCATTTTTCAGATTATTGCTGGTTTCTTCTGAATTAAAGATAACCGCCGTCTGGAAATATGCAAAGAACGCAATCAACACTGTAAACATGATAATATAAGACCATGTTCCATATGTAAAGAATCCCAAAATATTTTGCACAATCAAATTTTCACTTTGAACAAAGCGTTGAACAAATGCTGGCAACATCATAATAGACGATGCAAACACCGGCCCCATAACACCCGACAAATTAATTTTGATTGGCAAATAAGATGCATTCGTATTCACAACACCATTCGCCATAACCTGACGTGGATATAAAATCTGAATACGACGCTGCGCCTGTTCAAAGAAGGCAATCAGTGCAACAATACCAACCACGAACGCAACAATCAGTGCAATCATAGCAGGTGAAATCTGTCCAACCGATCCCAATGAAATCAATTGCGCAATACCGCCTGGCAATTCAGCAATAATACCCGCCAAAATCAACAGCGATGCACCCTGCCCTAAACCGCGCGCAGTAATCTGTTCGGCCAACCACATAACAAAGACCGTACCACCAACCAACGCAATAATGGCAGACATTTCAAATGCGAAACCTGGATTAACCACCGCTGCAACACCATTAACTGGCGCCATAGATTCTAATCCACGCACAACGGCCCATCCTTGAACAACGGCCAGCACCACCGCCAAATAACGGGTGTATTGGTTGATTTTAATGCGTCCTGATTCACCTTCCTTGCGCAATTCGCCCAAACTCTTGCTGGTTGCGCTTAACAACTGCAAAACGATGGACGCAGAAATATACGGGAAAATGTTCAATGCCAACACCGACATACGCGACAGCGAGCCACCACTGAACATATCAAACATACCCATCATTCCATTATCGCCCTGGAACAGGTGCAAAACCGCCGACGCATTAACCCCCGGCAGTGGAATGAACGACCCAATACGATAAACAATCAGCGCCCCCAACGTAAACAGAATACGCTTCTGCAAATCGCCAAGATTACCGAAAAAGCCTTTTAAGAATTTCATTGTACGTGAATTTTAACCGTTTACAGGCATTCGGAAAAAACCGAATGCCCTATGTGATTTTACAGATTAATTATTTTTGATTGTGCCACCAGCTTTAACAATCGCGGCTTCCGCTGCCTTGGACCATTTATCTGCAACAACATTAACCGCTGTCTTGATTTCGCCCTTGGCCAAAACCTTCAAACCACACATTGTGCGATTGATAATTTTTGCAGCCAACAAAGAATCAATTGTAATATCCTTGCTTGCATCAATTTTGCCTGCTGCAATGAACTTTTCAATATCACCCAGATTGATTGTCACATAAGCCTTAGCAAATGGATTGTTGAAACCAAATTTTGGGAAACGACGCAAAATTGGCATCTGTCCACCCTGGAATGTCGCCTGCTTGCGCGATCCACTGCGTGCCTTTTGACCTTTGTGACCACGACCGGCTGTTTTACCAGAACCAGATCCCATACCACGACCAACGCGCGTCGCGCTTTGACGTGCACCAAAATTATCCATCAATGCATTTAATTTCATTTCTTTTTCCTTTTGTCCTATAACTATATTTTACATAGTTCTTTGTCGCATATAAACAAGTGCTTGTCTACATACTCGGTTTAATAATTATTCTGCGATTTCTACCAAGTGAGAAACTTTTGCAACCATACCACGTACAGATGCGCTGTCTTCTACTTCTTTGGTTTTACCGATACGCCCCAGGCCCAATGCTTTTACGATTTTAACCTGTGCTTCTGGACGACCGATAGTACTTCTAACTTGTTTTACAATTATTTTTGCCATAATTCAAACTCCGTTTTTTTATATCTGTGCCCAGATTATTTTGCTTCTGCATCTGCTGTTTCTAATTTCTTGCCATCACGACCTGCGATGATTTCTGCAACTGTCTTGCCACGGCGTGCAGCAACAGTTTTTGGAGAATTCATCTTGCTAAACGCCAAGAAAGCAGCACGAATCATATTGTTTGGATTATTTGAACCCTGTGACTTAACAACAACGTCCTGTACCCCCAGGCATTCAAATACCGCACGCAACGCACCACCTGCAATGATACCAGTACCTGGAACAGCACTGCGCACCACCAATTTACTTGCGCCATATTTTGCTGCGCTGTCATGATGCAAGGTACGACCTTCTTTCAGTGGAACGCGCAACATTTTTGCCTTTGCGGCTTTTGTTGCCTTCTGCACAGCTGCCTGTACTTCCAAAGCTTTACCTTTACCAAAACCTACGCGACCTGCTTTGTCACCGACCACAACCAAGGCCGAGAAAGACATATTGCGACCGCCCTTAACAGTCTTTGATACGCGGTTGATAGAAACTAATTTATCTACCAAGTTATCCGTCTGCAATTTTTTATCATCAAAACGTGCCATTATAATACTCCGTCTTATTCAAATTATATTCTAACGCCACCAGCGCGGATTGCTTCGCACAGTGCCTTTACACGACCATGATAGCGATAACCACCACGATCAAAATAACAATTGTCAGCAATTTTTGCAGCCACTACGCGTTCTGCAAATGCTTTACCAACCAATTCTGCCCCTGCAATATTCCAACCTTTGCCTGCAAATGCTTTTTCTTTTGAAGAAGCTGCACAAATTGTGTGACCTTTTGTGTCATCAATTGCCTGAACTTCAATATGGCGTCCAGAACGGAAAACTGACAAACGAATCTTGCCAGGATTTTTTCTTTTCAACGCACCGCGATTCGCCAAAGTACGTCTTTCTTCTGAATTCAAATGTCTTAACATTTTATTTTTCCTTTTTTCCAATTCCCGTAACAGCGGAAATCATTTTTGTTTTTGGTTATTACGTCCAAACTTGGCAACTGCACTATGTTTCGCCCCAGACAAACAATCACCCGCATACGCCAGTATCCAATAAAATTTTAATACTAACTTTTTCCATGCTTCGTGCGTTTTCAACGCAAAGTCATTTTTCTGTGCTGACATATACACACTTCCCTAAGTTTTAACTATTATTTCTTCTTACCTTCTTTGCGGCGGATTCTTTCGCCCTTATAGAAGATACCTTTACCCTTGTATGGATCTGCCTTGCGAACCTTGTGAATCTTGTCAGCAAACTGACCGACCAAGCATTTATCCATACCTTTTACTGTAAATTCTGTTGGTGTTGCACCCATTTCAACGGTCAAGCCCGCTGGAATATCCATAATAACATCATGTGAATAACCTGCAACCAAAACCAACTGTGAACCTTTGACAGATGCTTTATAACCAACACCTTTCATATACATTGGTTTTTCAAATCCCTTAGATACACCTTCAACAGCATTGCGAACATTGCGTGCCATTGTGCCCCACATTGTGCGCGACTGCTTTTCTTCTGCATCTTTTGGATTGATAACAACCTGGCCTTCTTCAATAACGATATCTACCAAGCCAGCATTTTTTGTATCCAATGGTAATTTCAGTTCACCTTTTGGGCCTTTAACCACTACGGCGTTGTCTGCGATTGCGACTGTAACGCCATCACTCAGTTTAACTGGATATTTTCCTGCACGTGACATAACTTAATCCTCGCTTGTTTAGATAACCTTGCACAATACTTCACCACCAACGTTCATCAAACGTGCTTTGTGGTCTGTCATTACGCCATTTGGTGTAGATACAATCGCAATACCCAGGCCATTTAAAACCTTTGGCATTTTTGCGCTGCCTGAATAGACACGGCGTCCCGGCTTAGATACAACGGAAATTTCCTGAATTGCACCATTTCCGCCAACATATTTCAATTCAACGACCAAGTTTGAACGATGTTCGTCAATTGCATCTATACGGAAATCTGCAATAAAACCTTCTTCTTTTAAAACAGACAAAACGGCTTGACGCAATTTGCTGTTTGGAACGACGATTGTTTCTTTACCTGCATTTTGACCATTACGGATGCGGGTAACCATATCGCCGATTGGGTGTGATAGTGACATCTTTTTTACTCCTTAACGTCATGGGGCAAATGCCCCACACTGTTTTCTACAACTGCATTGTCCACAGTTGGGCTTTTGTTATTTTACCAGCTTGATTTACGTACACCTGGCAGTTTACCTTCACTTGCCATTGTACGAACCTGCTGACGGCACAGACCGAACAAGCGCGAGAAACCGCGTGAACGACCTGTCACACTGCAACGATTACGCAAACGTGTTGGGTTTGCATTACGTGGCAATTTTGCCAACTTTTTCATTGCATCAATTCTTTCTTCTGGTGTCGCATTTACAGACATTTTAGCCTTGATAGTTTCACGCTTTTTTGCATACTGCGCAACCAGCTTTTCACGTTTATGTTGTTTATTGATTAACGCTAATTTAGCCATTTTCTTTCAACCTTTGTTAATTATTTCAAAACCAATGGCAAGCCGATTTTAGTCAGCAATGCACGTGCTTCATCATCTGTTTTTGCCGTAGTAGCAATAACAATATCCATACCACGAATGGCATCAATCTTATCAACAGAAATTTCTGGAAAGATTAAATGTTCTTTAACACCAAACGCATAGTTTCCACGACCGTCAAACTTTGACTTTGACAACCCACGGAAGTCTTTTACACGTGGCAGTGCAACTGTAATCAATTTATCCAAGAAATCATACATGCGTTTACCACGCAAAGTCACTTTTGTACCAATTTCCTGACCTTCGCGCAAACGATATGTCGCAATAGACTTCTTTGCACGTGTTTTGATTGCCTTTTGCGCTGCAATGGCTGTCAAATCTGCAACCGCTGCATCTAATTTCTTTTTATCAGATACGGCTTCGCCAACACCCATATTCAGAACAATCTTGGTCAGTTTTGGAACTGCCAACGCATTTTTGTAGCCGAACTCTTTAATCAATTCCGGCACAATTTCTTTTTCATAAATTTCACGCAATCTGCTTTGCATTTCTTTTATCCTTAATGTTGTGTTTCCCGTAACAGCGGGCAACAATTTTCCTAATTATTATATTTCCGCACCAGATTTTTTTGCAACGCGAACTTTCTTACCCGCTTCTACTTTGTAGCCAACGCGTGTTGCTTTCTTTGTTTTTGGATCAACAATTGCAACATTGGATACATGAATTGGTGCTTCGCGATCAATGATATGACCTGGCTGTTCCTGTGTTGGTTTGATGTGCCACTTGCGACGGTTAACACCTTCAACGACAACACGTTCTTCTGCTGGGCGTGCTTCCAGTACTTTACCTTTGACGCCTTTGTATTTTCCTGAAATAACTACGACTTCGTCGCCTGTTTTAATTTTCATTTTATGACCTTCCATCTGTTATTTAGATTACTTCCGGTGCCAAAGACACGATTTTCTGAACATCGTATTTACGACGGACTTCACGGGCAATCGGCCCAAAGATACGTGTTCCAATTGGTTCAAAGTTGTTTTTATTAATCAAAACAACCGCATTATCATCAAAACGGATGATTGAACCGTCTGGACGTTTCACAGGGAACTTTGTACGAACGATAATCGCGCGTTGTACTGTACCTTTTTGAACTTTACCACGTGGAATGGCTTCTTTAATAGCAACAACGATTTTGTCGCCAACGGTTGCATAACGACGATGTGAACCGCCCAAAACCTTGATGCACATTGCTTTACGCGCACCACTGTTATCTGCAACTGTCATAACTGTTTCATTTTGAATCATAACTTTAATCCTTTTCCTGCAGGCGGGGCAATCCCCCACCGCTTTGTTATAGGTTCCGACTGTCGCCTTATTATTCCCGAACCGACCTCAAAGAACCTGTTGATTATTAGTCAACTACTTCTACTGCATCGTCTTTGGAAACACCAACGCGCCCCTTAACAACCCAAGACTTGGTCTTAGAGATTGGACGATGTTCTTCAATCGCAACGATTTCACCAATTTTATATTCATTGTTTTCATCGTGTGCTTTGTACTTTTTGTTCTGCTTAACGAACTTACCATACAGCGGGTGACGGAAACGACGTTCCACTTCTACGACAACTGTTTTGTCGTTTGCTGTACTAACAACTGTTCCTTGCAGTATACGTCTTGGCATAACTTCTGTCCTTATACTGTTTGTCTAACCCACAGATTTTACGACAAAAACATCAATTTTTGCGCATAAAATCCACGGATTAAATCCTTGTTTTTACTTTTCTGACCCTGCCTATATTATCTAAATTTTTAGAAATATCAACAAAAATCAGCAATTTTTATTTTTTTGCCGCGTTCAACTTTGTTTTCACACGTGCAATTTCACGACGGGTCTGACGCATAACATGTGTTTTTGGCATCTGACCTGCAGCATGCTGGAAACGCTGATTCATCTGTTCTTTTTTCAGATCAGTCAACTTGCTTTCCAATGCTTCCATCGTCAATTCTGTTTCAACTTTCTTTTCTGCCATTTTTAGCTACCTTTTTTGCCTTGCCCCGGGGCACACCCCGGGATTGCAATTTATCTTAGTTAACTTTACGTTCAACAACTTTTGTTTTCACTGGCAGTTTTGCCGCCGCCAATGCAAACGCTTCGTATGCAACTTCTGGTTTAACACCATCTAATTCGAACATAATACGACCTGGTTTAACACGGCAGATCCAGTATTCAACTGCACCCTTACCTTTACCCATACGAACTTCGGCTGGTTTTTTGGTAACAGGAACATCTGGGAAAATACGAATCCACAGTTTACCCATACGACGCATATGACGTGTGATTGCACGACGCGCTGCTTCAATTTGACGCGCTGTGACACGTTCTGGTGACATTGCCTTCAGTCCAAAAGAACCGAATGCCAATTCACTGCCACCTTTCGCAACACCGTGAATACGGCCTTTGTGCTGTTTGCGAA
>CALARG010000027.1 GCA_937888635.1 uncultured Alphaproteobacteria bacterium | reverse complement strand
ATCACCATGCAGGGTAAAGAAAAAAAATCTGACCCCATGGCACAAAGTTTTCTGGCGCGTCTAAATCCATTAAAAATGCCAGACACCGCGGCAAATCGCGCATTCTTGCGTCGTTGGTTTGCAATTATATCTGGCCAAGGTGACGCAAATTCTGCCGATGAAATTGCGCGTGCTGTATCTGTGAACTTTGATTATCTATCCGACCAAGACCGTTTGTTAAAGAACCTGTGGGAAAGTTGTTTTTCATCCACTGGCAATATGCGTCCTGCATTAAAAAAGTGGGTTGATCCCCTGCAATACGGTGACATGTTTAACGAAGCGTCCGATACCCTGGATTTACAGTCGCGTTTAACAACATTTGATTTTACCGATATTTTGCAAGACGAAGTATTATCACCTGCTGTTATATCTTATATATTACATCGTATTAATAATACAACTGTATCTGGTGGTAATCCGTCGTTAATTATGATTGACGAAACGGCACCTATGCTGGAAAACAAGATGTTCCGCGACAACTTTATTGCCGGCCTGCAAGAAGGTCGTAAAAACCGCCAGGCATACATGGTCGCATTCCAGCGCGCCAATGTTCTGGATAAACTGGGGATTGGCGATGTTGTTCGTGGCCAGGCACAGACAGTTATGTTCTTCCGTAATCCGGCGGCCGACGCCAATGACTATGCACATTGGAATTTAAATCCATTGGAAATGGCATTTATCCAGGGCAAGGCCTATCCAAATTTAAAACGCGCGGTATTACTGTCGCGTCCGGTCAATGGTGAATCTGTAATTTTAAATACGGAACTGGGTGGTTTAGGCAATTTATTGCGCCTGTTTGAATCTGGTCGTTCGTCTGTATTATTGGCCGAAGAGTTATACAAGATGTACGGTAATAATTTTGTTGGCGAATACCTAAAACGCCAAGGGGCGGTGGAATAAACACATATGAAAAAAATATTATTTATTTTTTCTGCCCTGATTTGTGTTCCATGTTTTGCGAATGATTGTTTGTCTTATAAAATAACACCGACCGTTGATATGTCATTGCCTGAATATGAAACGAATATTGTTATTTCAAAACAACCATTGGAACGGTTGCATGGTCATGTTTCGGCCAACTTAATAAATAATTACGAACTTGTTCTTGATATGTATCCAAATGGCAATGGTTTTTGTGTTATTTTAAAAAAAATAGATGCTGTATTTGGCTTTGATAAATTTGATGTTGAAATTGACCGCGAACACCAAGAAAATTCATGCACATATAACGCCGTTTTAAATCATGAACAAAAACATATTAATACATATCTGAACATAATAGAAGATTTTAAATCTGAAATAAAACATTCCTTGTCTGCTGCGGCTGATTCTGTCATGCCTATATTTATAGAAAAAGAATCAGATATTGATACGGCGTTTGCAGAAATAAACCAAGAATTTCGTGCGCACCCTGATTTATTATTGGTTGCGCAAAAGGTTAACGCCGCCCAAGAAATCCGGAACAAGCAAATTGATCAAAATGAAAATAATTCGGAATTATATTCGTGTTATAATTAAAAACGCCGGCATTCGCCGGTGTTTTTTAAAATAAATCAAAATCTGTCATAAACGCTTCGCGCATTGCAATATCCACCTCTGCCCCGGACAGCCCTGCCCCGCGCAGATAAACAATTTGATTTTCTTTTGGTGTGTAAATTCCTGCGCTGTGGTCGGCTGATATTGGTTCTGCTGCAATCATTTGTGCTGGTATAAAGTCTATTTTTGCACCTGCTTCGGCCATTGCAGAAAATGCGATATCCGACCTGCATTCCACACAATCTTTATTTATTTTTGCCACACCACTTAATTTAGAATTTGAATTTTTCCCGGCCAAAACCTTATTTTTTATCAAAATAGCCGTATTTTCGCATAAATGTTCTGCATCACATTTATATGTCAGTTCTGAATCATTTTCCATCATAACATGTGATAAAATTTCAGAATTTTTCCCGGCGTTTTTAATAAAAATGTTAAAAAAAGCCGGCTTTTTTATTTTTATATTTACACTAACACAAACTTTTTGATTATCTGCCCCGACCAAGATTTCCAGATTATTTTCGTCCGCAATTTCACCAACATAAATGACATGAACCGGTAAATCATAATTTTTGTTAATCGGTGCATTTGGCAATGTTGATAATTCACTGCAATATTCGCCATTGCGGAAAACGATTGTTTCCGCAGGAAAAGTTTTTATGTTGAATTCATTCCACATGTATGACATATTATTGCCATTATAAAGGATTTTAAAATGGGATTCAATTGTGGAATTGTGGGTCTTCCAAATGTTGGTAAATCTACACTGTTTAATGCTTTGACACAAAGTGCTGCGGCCGATGCACAGAACTATCCATTCTGTACCATTGAACCAAATACTGGTCGCGTGGTTGTGCCTGATAACACATTGCATGAATTGGCGCGTGTTGCGGGTTCGCAAAAAATACTGCCGACTCAACTGGAAATTGTTGATATTGCAGGCCTGGTAAAGGGCGCGTCTACCGGCGAAGGTTTGGGAAATAAATTCCTGGGCAATATTTTATCAACGGACGC
>CALARG010000026.1 GCA_937888635.1 uncultured Alphaproteobacteria bacterium | reverse complement strand
GCGAATTCATCAGCATTCCCATTGCGGCCTTGGTCTGATATTTCTGCATTGCAAATGACAACTGTTCATAGAACACCGACTGAATACGCGAATCAACCGACAAGCGCAACGGGTCTTTATTTTCTGTCAAATAATCATTATACACCCGTTCGGCCCCTTCCAGACCGCGTCCATCCTGACCTGCGAATCCCACGACATGTGAAAACAATCTGCGTTTTGGATAACGACGCGTTTGGATTTTTTCCACCTCTAGCCCGGTTAATTTTGCATTTTGAATAATTTCGCGTTGTTTATCACTGGCATATTTTTTCAAGTATTTAAACCTAACATCAGAATTTACCAATTCCAACGCCTGGGCCAGTGAATATTCATACGGCAATGCCTGATGTATAGTTTGGGCAACTGCTTCGCGATCTTGTGCACGCACAGCCCGATTACGCAATATAATATGCCCTGACGCAACATTTTTTGCCAATATATCACCGTTTCTGTCCACAATATCTGCACGATGCACCATCCATTCAGAATCCGCCCCTGCACGACGCGAAGTGTCTGTCCCCTGGATTCCCAACTGCAGCGTCCGTCCAATAAACAAAACAAATGCACACAAGAAAACAATATTCACCCACCCCAGACGCTTTCGTGCCTCGGCATTTCCACGCCCAGAATTAAATCCATGTTTAAAAATATCGCGTCCAACTTCAAACATTATAAAATTTCCCTGTTTGGCAAATCATCAATTGTCACAGACTTTTGAAAACTAATTGCTTCAACCTTTCCTACAATAATCTCTACTGTATTCCTTAGAACCTCCGGCCTTACCTGTGATGCAAAGTTCGCCTCTGCCACCGCAATTTTTTGCTGGGTTTCAACAATATCGCGACGCACACGATTTATTTGACGATTTTGCGTACGAAAACCCACCTGCAATGTCACACTTAACATCATCACAATACCAATAGACCATGCGCCAATATGAAACATTTTTTCGTCGTCGTGCATAACTCTCCACCCCTATATGCTTGGCATTTTATCATAAATTTTTCAAAAAACGAATCATAGAATTAACACCATTCAACCGCCCCGCCCCCAGTTGCAGATTTAATTCCATAAACTGTTGTTCTATATCAATTTTTTTAATCTCGTCTGGGGTCTTTCCATCAACCATCGCGACAATAATTGCAACAATTCCACGCACCAATGCCGAATCGGCACGCCCATAAAAATTATTCCCCACACGACATATTTCCACAAACGAAGAACACCCCACAATTTCACTGCACAGCGCATCATCTGGCACACTTTTCAATTGTGCCCCAAAATCCATAACCAGTTCTAACTTCTGCGCTGCGTCATCTGTTATTTGCAACAAATTCTTCATCTGTTCATATGTCATTACGATTACCAACCTTCGTTTGTTAAATCCAATTCCAATCGCGCTGCATCCGACATTCGCGACAAATCCCATGGTGGGTCCCAAACCAAATCAACACGCACCGGAGTTTGGCCAACCACACCCTGGGCGGCATCACGCACCTGTTGCATTAATTCTTCCATCATCGGGCATGTCGGACTGGTAAAAGTCATTTTTATCACAACCGCGTCTTGCCCAACATCAATATCATATATCAACCCCATATCCCAAACATTTACCGGGATTTCTGGGTCATACACTGTTTTCAGCGCACTTATAATATCGTCTTTTAAATCTGTCATTTTACAATATCTTTTATGTATTCAATTACCTGTTTGATTTCATCAATTGTATTATACGCGCCAACCGAAATACGAACAGACCCATTTATTCCCAACCGCGAATGAATCCACGACGCGCACATATTCCCCACACGCACACACACGCCACGCGCACCAATTCGCGCACCAAAATCTAACACATGCATACCATCAATAACAAAACTCAACAATGCCGCATCACGCCGGGTCAAAATCCGAACACCTGGGATATTTTTCATCGCATCATACGCGTATTTTATCAATTCTAAATCAGGACGATTATTTTCTATATCATCAATCGCCACACCCAACCCTGCGATTTGTGTCAGGGGCAGTGTTCCTGCCTCAAACACATCTGGGTAAGTATTTAAAATAACTTCATCAGAATTTATTTTATTCACCATTCCCCCGCCCCAGTTCACAGGCCCAAATCGATTCGGATTTTTTATATACATCACACCAACGCCTGTATCCGCACCGATTTTATGCCCTGACCAGCACACAAAGTCTGCCCCCCATTCACGCACATCAATCTTGTTATGCACAACAAATTGTGCACAATCAACAACAACAACAACATCTGGGTTTTGTTTTCGCGCCGTCTGAATAATTCCTGCAACATCTTGCGCCACACCAAGAACATTTGACATCGCCGTCAGAACCAAGACATCTGCATATGGAATTTTTGTTTTATCTATGTCCATTCCATCCGTCAACGGGCACAAAACAACCCCTGCCCCCGACATAACAAATGGCAGACGCGCACTGTGATGATCTAAATCAGACACCGCCACAACCGATTCGGAATTTAATTTCAGCATTCGTGCAATTTGATTCATTGCATCTGTTGTGCCATGCGTAAAGACAATATTTTCTGCATCTGCATTCATAAACACTGCCACGCGCCGACGAACATTTACAATCATATCATCTGTCCACATTGCATTTGCACAAATTCCGCGCCCAGAATTTGCATAGTGATTACGCAAAAAATCAACCTGGGCATCAATTACAGAATCTGATTTTTGGTAACTGGCAGCGGCATCTAAGTATATGATTTTATTCATCAATGTTTTCTCTTGCATTTTGGGCTGATTATAATACACTCTTGCCAAATATCAACAGCAAAGAAAGGAGAACCACATGGCAATAGAACATGCAAACGACGCAACATTTTCAACCCTGATTGGCAGCGGTATAACATTGGTAGACTTCTGGGCATCATGGTGTGGTCCATGCCGTATGTTTGGTCCAATTTTTGAAGAAACATCTGAAAAAACCAGCGATGCAAAATTTGTAAAATTTGAAATTGATGAATCCAATCGTCAAACACCAATGAAATATGGTATTCGCAGCATTCCATCTGTCTTGGCATTCAAGAACGGTGAATTGGTTGAAGCACGCACAGGCTTAATGGACGGCGACACCCTGCTTGCATGGATAGAAGAACTAAAGGGATAATAAAAATGTCAGATACAAATTACATGAATATTGAATTGGCATCTAATTACAAGCCAAAACTTTCCGAACCATATATGTGCCCAGAACAACTGGCATATTTCTATCGTGTTTTATCCGCACAAAAGGCGGAACTGGAAAACACGCGTTCATCTGTTTTAAACGCAGTGCGCCTGGCAGACAAAACCGAATCGGTTGGCGTTGGCGACGAATCGGATAATGCGACATACAATCAAGACATCACAATGGATTTACGCATGTCCGACCGCAGCAACAAATTATTACAAAAGATTAATGCGGCCCTGGACCGAATTGCGAACGGTTCATACGGATTCAGTGTTGTATCTGGCGAAGAAATTGGTATTCGCAGGTTAATGGCGCGCCCATTGGCAACCATGACCATAGAAGAACAAGAAGAATACGAAAGCCACAAAAACTAAAAAAACAACCCGCAATATGCGGGTTATTTTTTATGCATCTAATTTACATGTCTTTATAAAATCACAAATCTTCATACGCAGTTTTTTTGACCATGCGTTTGGCGGACAATCCAATGCCCCGATTCGTTCTAACTCACGAAACATTTCACGCGCCTGTGACAAATCTGCATCTGAATCAATATATTTTATTTTACGAAATGCCCACTTTATAAAATACCATTTGAAATTTTCCGACCACTTTTTCATCTGATATTCCGTGGCAGAATTTTGATACTTTAAATATGCTGTTTTTATCCCTGTACAAAGACTGTTCATTATGCGCAACTGTTTTGCTCCCAGAACAATTCCACCAAAATTTGGAATATAAAAATACAGTGGCAACGGCGCAATTGTCACACGCGGATTACGCAACATGACCTCGCTCCACCATGGAAAATCCTCAAACAAAATCCCCTTGATAAACGGAATATCTGCAATCAGTTCACGCCGATACATATTTTTCCAAACCTGACAATGTTTAATCAGCCATTTCTTTTTCTTGCCTGGTGCGTTATGCGTGCGTTCGGTTGCATATGAATAAACATCATCTGTTATCAGTGTTGGAATTTTATTTAACTCATATCGCCTATTCATACGAATTGGCACAACATTATCTGTATCCATTTTTAACACATGCCGCACCATTAATTGCGGACGATAAATACGGTCATATGTAAATGACACAATATCCGAATCATCGCGTTGTGCCAGATAATATGCAATTTCCATTGTCTGGGGATGAATAAAATCATCACTGTCCAGATACATAATATAATCCCCACTTGCGTATGGCATACCGGCATTGCGCGCATCTGACAGACCGCCATTTTCTTTTGTCACAACAACAAATCGCGAATCGCGCGCAGCATATTCTGCCAATATATCTGCACTGTTATCTGGACTGCCATCATTAACGCAAATCGCCTGCCAATCTGTGAATGTTTGGTTTAATACACTGTCCAGACATCTGCGCAGATATTTTTCTACATTATAAACTGGAATTATAATTGAAATTGCTGGCATATAAATCCCCCATAGATACTATTTATTCATGTCGCAAATTGCCTGGGAAAAAGTCCCAGGGCGTGGCGCATCTGCATACGCCGTCTTTTGAAAGAAAGCATCCGCTGTCAATTCATCAAACTTTTTCTGGTCAAACGGTTGGAATTTATAGTTATGCCACAAAGTATGTGTTGGATATTGATCAACATGTGGCATTTGTGCGAAATGCTTCTTTGCACGCTCATCATTTTGTACCAATGTTTGAAACAACATCTGATGCATAAAGTAATCAAAACTTTTATTTTCATGCATCCAGTATTCCAAAATCATCGCACGCCACGCCCCCAACAGATATGAACCGCGTCGCCCACGAATAAAGCAATTCTGACAGAACATATATTTCTGGCCAACCTTGTCACCGACCAGATACATAAAGAAATCTGTATCTACAATCCATTTTGGAATTTTATCAACAACAAAGTCCGTTGAATCCAACCAAAAACCACCATATTGATACAGCAATTCTACACGGCAAATATCTGCAAAATGGGCGCGTCTAATTTTACCTGCCCGATATTTTTCAACAATAACATCTGGCAATTTTATATAGTCAAAAATATTACTGTCATCCAGAACAATCAACTCTTGCTTGCAGTGTTTTCTAATACTGCGAAAGCATGACTTTACCAATTCTGGTGCATTTTCTTCGCCCTGTTGCCAGATGGTAAAAATCTTTTCATTTTTATCATCTTTAATAACCGGACCATCTGCAACATTTTTTACCGCCGGCAAATAACGCTTGAAATATTCTGGTGCAACACGCGATAAAACATTTGTTCTGACATCACGCCGATGTTCACGCGTCCGCCACGGCCAATTGAATACATGTGATTGAAAAAATATTTTTGTTAATGCCCACGCCCTGTCAATATTCATCGCTGTCCCTTTTTTGTTATAAATTTCCCCGGCAACAACACCGGGGAAATATTATTATTCTTCAACTGCACCCATCAAATCATCGTCTTCATCATCAATTGGCCCAGTTGTCATTTCTTCGGCAATACCAGATGCACGCGCCATAATTTTATCTAACAACGCCTGCTGTGCCTCTGGGTGATCTTTCAGCCATTGGCGCGCATTGGCCTCACCTTGGCCCATACGCTCGCTATTATAAGAATAGAAACTGCCGGCCTTTTCAATCAGATCATACTTAACACCCATATCCAGAATTTCACTGATTCTTGAAATACCTTCGCCATACATAATCTTAAAATCAACCGTACGGAATGGTGGCGCCACCTTGTTCTTAACAACCTTGACGCGTGTTTCATTACCGATAATATTTTCTTTGTCCTTAATCTGCCCTGTACGGCGGATATCCAGGCGTACAGACGCATAGAACTTTAACGCATTACCACCTGATGTTGTTTCTGGATTACCAAACATAACACCAATTTTCATACGAATCTGATTAATAAATATCAGCAAAGTATTACTGCGCGAAACAGACCCGGCCAGTTTTTTCAAACTCTGACTCATTAATCTGGCGGTTGTACCAACAAACGAATCGCCGATATTACCTTCTAATTCTGCCTTGGGCACCAATGCGGCCACCGAATCAATAACCACAACATCAACCGCCCCTGACTTAATCAGTGTATCTGCGATTTCCAATGCCTGTTCACCAGAATCTGGCTGGGAAATAATCAAATTAGAAACATCTACACCCAACTTTTTTGCATAACTGGGGTCCAACGCATTTTCCGCATCAATATACGCGCATGTACCACCTTTTTTCTGCGATTCTGCCACTGCATGCAACGCCAGTGTTGTCTTACCCGAACTTTCTGGCCCATAGATTTCAACAATGCGCCCCTTTGGATAACCACCAATTCCCAACGCAATATCCAGCCCCAACGAACCTGATGAAATCGCCTCAATATTTTGTTGCGAACCATCACCCATTTTCATAATGGCTTCTTTACCAAATTGTTTTTGAATTTGTGCCAATGCAGATTCCAACGCAGGATTTTTTGCCACCCCTGCATTATCTTTGCTAACTTCTTTTTTTGCCATACTTTTCCCCTTTAATTATCGGAAAAATCATACAAAGAAAAACCTAAAAATGCAAGTATCACTTTCTGCTGATCAGCACACCAATACTTAACGCACCAATTGTTGCCGTCACCGCCCAAACCGCCGCTGTTGTGCCGTACAGGGCAATCATCCCTGCCCCTAAAATTGGTGCCAACACATTTGGCAAATTTGCACTGGTCCGGAACACACCATAGAAACGCGTCTGTTGCGACTGTTTTGTATTATCAAAGAACAACAAATCATGCACAGATTCCATCAGCGCACCCGATATCTGCCACGCAACAAATATTGCCAACAAAGGCACCCCGGTTGCGACCGTCGCAAACGCAGACAAAACCGCAAACGACCCAAACCCCAGCACCAGCCACAGCGTCTTGCCCGTACGGCGAACTGCCCGCCCCATAAATTCACTTAACACCAAATATGGAACAATCCCCAGTGTCAGAACCCATCCCAACACATCCTTGCTAAAACCATTTTCTATGACCAAAATCGGCACATACAGCACGCGCATTGCACGCAACGAATAATACCCAAAATTCACCAGATACGCACGCAACATTCCCGGCAACTTAAAAAAAGCCACCGTATTTTTCCACAACCCCCGAAATGTTTTGCGGGGATTTACAGGCTTTATTTGCTTATCTTCTTGAACAACCCGGAATAATTTAAACAGCATCCATGCTGCAAAATAAATCACCGCCGACCCAAAGAACGCCGCCCTATTTCCAAAATGATTCGCAATCACAACCGCAACCATTGGCGCGAACAAAGCCCCCACATTCATCCATAAATGATATCGCGAATTTAAACGCGCCATACCAATATTTTTTGAAAAATCTGACATAAACAGTGGTATTAACATTGACGACAAAGTAATCGCAACACCTGTTGCATAGTCCAATATAATAAATGTCCGCGGCAATATAGAAAACCCCATCATTGCATAACACGCCGTTAACATAATCAGTGCGAAATAAAACACCCGCGCCTTGGAAAACTGTCTAAAAATTTCGTTCGCAAACAACCCGACCAAGAAACAGAACACAGAATAAATCGCGACATAGACACCAACAATTGCAGACGACTTGAATATTTCTAAAATCACCAACGAATAAACCGCATTATAAATACCATCTGCAAAACCTGTAAACAACCCCAGGTTTGCAAAAGAAAACCCGCTGACCCGTCGTCCAAAAGAAATATATTTATCCCCCGCCATAGTCCATATATTATATCACAAAGTCACTGTTTTTAAAAACACGCCGCAAAAAAATTCCCCGTCACCGGGGAACATTTATTTTCTTTTTGCCGGTGTTTTTTTCACCACTTTTTTATTTGTTTTTTCTGCCTGCTTTGGCGCAGTTTTTTTCAATTCTTTTTTAAAGATATTTAAACCATCTGCCAAATTACGCATCATACCTGGAATCTTGTTATGTCCAAACAGAATCATAACCAAGATTACAATAACCAGTATTTCTGTCCAACCTAAGCGTCCAAACATCTTCTATCCTTTACTTTAATTATTTCGCGACATAGCAATCCAGACCATCTGATTTTGCATTGCGACAGAAACCATTTGCCTCGGCGGCTGTCTTGAATGCAACACGCAGTCTGTATGTTGTTTTTCCATCTTTCAACTGTGCGGCCAGAATAACAAATTGTTTACCCGCAAACAATCCCTGATGTGCCTTTTGCATTTGGCGCTGGGCATTTTCTGCCATTGCGCGCGAACTGTATGAACCGAACTGCACATACCAAGACCCTGCCGCCACCTGTGGCTGTGGTTTTGGTTGCGCCTTTGGCTTTGCCGCAGGTTTGGCCGCAGGTTTTGCTGCTGGCTTTACTGCGCGTGGTTTTACGGCCGGTTTTGCCGCCGCATCTGGATTAAACTTAACTTCCTTGCGTTCTTCTATGACACGCACAGGCACACCCGCCGTTGGCTGCACAGGCTGCGCCTGGGCCACAGGTGCTGGCTGTGGTTGCTGCACAGGTTTTGGCGCCGGTTTTGGTTGTGGTGCTGGTTGTGGCGCTGGCTGTGGTTTTGGCTGTGGTGCAACCTGCACAGGTTGTACCGGTGGCATAACATTCATATCCACTGGCACCGCCTGACCTGCCCCATTATCAACCATTACTGGCACATCCAGGTCCACTTCCATTGAACTGGTATCTTCATCGCCAATTGCACGAATAATGATATAAGTTGCCAACACAATAACCGCCAACCCGACCGTCAACAACAGCCATGGTTTTTTCGGTCGTGGCGCACCAAACGGCACCGCATCTGGCAGTGTATCCATTGTTGCGTTATCGTCTAAATCTAACAAATCTAAATTGTTATCATCATTCATGATAAAATCCCCCTATATTCATTACACGCATTATATCACAAAAAACGCCAAAGACAAAATGCTTTGGCGTATTTTTTTACTTTGGCATATTTCCAAAGTTCGGTGGCACAATCAGTTTATGATTTTGTTCAACGATTGGTTCTACTTCGCACTTTTTTGCGCACCCTGCCATAACACATGGCACAGAACAAATCGCAATTATCAACATAAACTTTTTCATAAAATCCCCCTTTGTTTTATTTATTCAGCAAACTGATTACAACGGCATTTTCACATCATTTTGCATCATTTCAACAAAGTCTGCCAATGGCATAGATTCCTGTTGCTCTACCCCCAGACGGCGCAAAGTGACATTTTTTTCTGCCATTTCTTTTTCACCCACCACTGCGATAATTGGGGTTTTTGCCAATGACAATTCGCGGATTTTATAGTTAACTTTTTCATCACGCAAATCGGCACGCGCATTAACACCCGCCGCACGCAAGGCCCCGACGACTTCCATCGCATATTCTGCATGTTTTTGTGAAATTGGCGTCACAACAACTGGTTCTGGACTCAGCCACAGTGGCAAATTCCCACCCGTTGATTCCAGCAATACGCCCATGAATCGTTCAATTGAACCCAACATTGCGCGATGCAACATAATCGGGCGATGTTTTTCACCATCTTCGCCAACATAGCTCAAATCAAATCGTTCTGGCAAATTCATATCCAACTGCACGGTTCCGCACTGCCACACACGGCCCATAGAATCACGCAGATAGTTATCAATTTTCGGCCCATAGAATGCCGCATCACCTTCGGCGATTTCATATTCAATACCATTTGCATCCAGCGCATGCTTTAATGCACCTTCGGCCTTGTCCCAGATTTCGTCAGACCCAATACGGAATTCAGATTCCTTGCGCGTGGCCAATTTCATGGTAATTTTATCAAATCCAAATTTGCCATAAATATCTTTGATAAATCGCAAGATTTTAACAACTTCTTCTTCTAACTGTTCTTCGGTACAGAAAATATGGGCATCGTCCTGGGTAAATTCACGCACACGCATCAGGCCTGACAAACCGCCCGCCGCTTCATAGCGATGAACCTTGCCAAATTCGGCCATATACAGTGGCAAATCTTTATACGAACGCAATCCATGCCCAAACACCAGCATTCCACCCGGACACGACATAGGTTTAATACAGAACACCTTGCCATCTTGGGTTTTACCGGAATAATTATGTTCCCCATATTTTGCCCAGTGCCCACTGCGTTCCCACAGACATCTGTCCATAACCGCAGGCGTTGAAATTTCCTGGTACCCGGCCATTTCCTGGCGTGCACGCACATATTCAATTAATTTGCGATACATTTTGTATCCCTTGTCATGCCAGAATACCGCCCCCGGCGCATATTCAGGTTCAAAATGGAACAAATCCATATCCTTGCCCAATTTGCGGTTGTCGCGCGCGGCGGCCTCTTCCTGCATTTTCAAGAAATTTTCCAATTCTTCTTTGCTGGCGAATGCATCAACATAAATGCGTTGCAGCATTTTATTTTTCGCATCCCCTTTCCAGTATGCACCGGCCACACTGCGAATTTTGAACGCATCACGCGGCAGGTCTTTGGAACTTTCCACATGTGGTCCACGGCATAAATCAACGAAATCACGGAAAGTATAGATTGATAAATCTTCGCCTGCGGCATCATATTCATTCAGCCATTCCATTTTATATGGTTGTGCGGCAAAGATTTCCTTGGCCTCATCTAATGAAACATTACGCTGTTCAAAGCGTCCATTAGATTTGATTAAATCCCGCATTTCCTTTTCAATTTTTTCAAAGTCTTCTTCGGAAAAACGATATTCAGTATCAAAATCATAATAGAATCCATTTTCAATTGCCGGCCCCCCTGCGAATTTAACATCTGGGTGCAATTTTTTAACCGCCGCCGCCATAACATGCGCCAACGAATGACGAATTAATTCAATATCATATGCCATAACATATATCCTTATGCTTTATTAATTTTGTTTATTTAATTTTTGATTTTTTTATTTTAAGAAAATACGCGTTTTACCGCAACACAAATTACACCCCCAACGGGGTTGTAGTAGTTGTTGTAAAGAAAGACTTAAACAAGTTCATAGACAGCATTCTATTACCATTACCTACAAAAATCAAGATTATTCTTTCCCCACGCCGACTATCATATAAAAAATTGTCATTCCCACCAGGAACCACCTATGTGGAAATGACAAAAGTTTTTATTTTTTTGCCGACACTGGCCACTTACACTAACAACTTGCAACTAGCATAACCTATTCAATCCAAAAAGAACCATATGTAGTGGCACCTTCGCCCCCCACCGGCACCATACCAACAACACCCGCAGTTTTTTCAATCGTCACCGCACCACCAGCAATCTTATTACTTGTCACCGCACCATCGGCAATTTTATTTGTCGTCACTGCATTTCCAGAAATCTTATCCTTCGTCACCGCACCATCAGCAATCTTACCAGATGTCACCGCACTAGCGGCAATATCATCGTTCCCAACCTGGCGCCATTTTGTTTCCGATCCGTGACTTGCTAAAAAACCAGTATAGGAATTAGAACCTCTAATCTTATTCTCTGTCACTGCAGCATTGGCAATTTTATTTGTCGTTACCGCACTAGCGGCAATCTTATCCGCGGTCACAGAGTAATTAGCAATCTTACCCACCGTTACCGCACTAGCGGCAATATTCCTATCTGTCACCGCACCATTGGCAAGAACTTCACTATCCACAGTTTTCCATGACACATTACCATCACTATCACTCCATAAAACAAAACCTGAATACGGACTGGTATAATCGTCTATCTTGCCACCGCCTACAATCATATCTGTATCAACATACCCCGCATAGACCGAGCCCGCCTCATCCGTCACCATGGCCAGATTTTTCTTATCTACCCCTTGGTCTTTATCAACCTTCTTGGCCAATTCATCATGCACCAACTTTGCACCTGGATACTGGGTATTTGTTGATGTGGCCGACAATGTCGTCACTTTATTCGCAGTATTTTCTTTCTTAGCCAGTTCATCGTACACCAACTTTGCACCTGGATACTGGGTATTTGTTGATGTGGCTGATAATGTTGTAACCTTATTCGCTGTATTTTCTGCAGTATAACCTAATGAAGATTGTTTCTTGCCCAGTTCTGTATATACCGCTTTTGCACTGGGGTATTGCGTATCTGTTGAATTGGCCGACAATGTCGTCACTTTATTCGCAGCATTTTCTGCAGTATAACCTAATGAAGCCTGTTTCTTGCCCAATTCTGTATACACTGCTTTTGCACTGGGATATTGCGTATCTGTTGAACTGGCCGACAGTGCCGTCACTTTATTCGCAGCATTTTCTGCAGTATAACCCAACGCGGCCTGTTTCTTGCCCAATTCTGTATACACTGCTTTTGCACTGGGGTATTGCGTATCTGTTGATGTGGCCGACAATGTCGTCACTTTATTCGCAGTATTTTCTGCAGTATAACCCAACGAAGATTGTTTCTTGCCCAATTCTGTATACACTGCTTTTGCACTGGGGTATTGCGTATCTGTTGAATTGGCCGACAATGCCGTCACTTTATTTGATAATTTTTCATAGGTCGTGTCTATCTGCGCACCATTTTTGTCTGCAATCGCTTTGTCTGCGGTACCCGCCGTTGTTGCTTTGCCCTGATAACTGGTGATTGTCGCAACCGTACCATCTGCCCTGACATAAACCGGCAAAGTCGCAGAACCAACCGCCGCTGTTTCTGACGAACGTTGCACCGCCTTTTTCAGGGTATCATGGGCATCCGCGGCACTACCTGCCGCATCACTGGCGCTTTTTGCAGCAGACGCCGCATTTTGTGCCGCCACCGCCGCATGGTTTTCCGCCCACTGGGCCGCATTACCTGCTGCATCAACTGCACTGTTCACATATGATACACCAGCAATCCCCGATGTTGCGCGCCCCGCCCAATCGCTGTACACCGTACTGACAACACCAGGCGTACCTGATTTCGCAGCCGCCTTAGCCTCTACCGGATTGGTCACCGCCAATACTGGATTTGCCGCCAACATCGCGCATAATGATACTGTGAATACAAACTTTTTTGTGTAAAGCATGACCCTTTGACCCCACCAATAATGTTATTAAAATACTCTCTATTCAGATAACATTATATACAAATTCACCGAATCATGGCAAGCATAAAAATACAATCCCAATATATAAAAATAAAAAAAGTCGCCCAATCGGGCGACTAATTTTATTTCCTTAATAATTTCCCCTTAATAATATCGGCAAATGCCATACCGATAAACGCCCCTAATATTACATCTGACGGCCAATGCGCCCCAATTGCAACACGCGATGCACCAATTACTATTGCCAATGTCCATGTCAACACCTTGAATTTTGGCGCCAACATTCCAATCATCACCAGACCCGCAAAACTGACCGTTGTGTGCCCCGACGGCATTGAATTAAACGCCCAATCAAACGATGGCGGGAAAAATCCGGTCATATCCAAGGCCTCAAAAAATATTGGTCGTGCACGCCCGATAAGTGTTTTTAACACCTTGGCAATAATGCCTGCCCCCAGAACACTGTAAAAAATCAAAAATGCGTTATTTGTTTTGGTCTTGGCAAAAAAGTTTTTAATAAATCCAAATATATTACCCTTGCCACATGGGTTTAAAAAACTGCAATCTGTCTTGACACATTTTTTTGCACAAAACACCATCGCTGCAATAAAAGTCACAATAATCCAAATCTTGGGTGCCAAAAACACATCAAACCACGCCCACAGTCCACAATCAAACCCGCGCATAAATATATACAACGGTTTGTCAAACCAAAACACACCACCAAACACCAGCCCCAGTGTTATCGCGCCTGCAATCGCCATTTTGCGCCATTTAATTTGATTATCTGTTGTTAAAAACATTTCACACCCCTATATTGAATATTATTCTGCAATTAATCGGTTATAAACCTTGGCATCTGTTAAAATTTTAACCGCCACCGCCATAGACAGCGTATCTTCATCCGCACCACTGGTTATAACCGGGCACCCACGACGAACATCTGCCGGATTTATATTTGCATCTTTGTTAAAATCTTGGGCATGAAAGTCATTATTAATAACATTCAAGAAAAACGCATCCTGGTGCGAACGACTGCGAATATTTGACAGACACACAATCGGGAACACGCCACGTCCATCAATCATACGCCCCTGGCCTGTCTTGATTGATTTATTCAGCAATTCCAACGCCCCACCATTACTTAAATCAATTGTTGATGCAATTCGCGCCGCCCCGGCCGTCGGCGTTCCAACCAAAACCCCACGCGCATTTTCATAGAACGCTGCAACAATTGCCTCGGCCGTGCCGCGTGTCATATTAGACATCAATACAACCACCGGCGCATCCGTCACCGCTGCACCACCGGGCACAACCTCAACCTCGTCTTTGGCGGTTTCAACGATTCGCATAACCGGATTTTCCCCAATAAATAATCCTGCCAGTTTTGCCGCCGCGCGTTCATCATCGCCGGTTGCCGCACGCAAATCCAGAACAATGCCCGACACATCTGGGAATCGTGCCAGCGCTTCGTTAATAATGGTGACGGCACCATCTGAAATCTTGTGCACAACAATTTCTAACATACCGCCCGTGTCTGCATCTGCACGATGAACAATATCTGCATCGGCCAATATAATTGTCGCACGGCGCAATACAACATCTTTGTTCCCCGACGGTGTTAACAGTTTTATCTTGGCCGTACCTGAATTAAAGCCCGTCATAACATCTGCCAATTCAGTATCTGTCATATCACGAACATCGCGCCCATTAATCTGCGCAATCAGATCACCTTCGCTGATACCGGCGGTATCGGCAGGCGCGCCCTTGTAGATTCCTGTCACGCGAAAATTACCGCGCATATCACGACCACCTTCTATCCCCACACTGGTCAAGATGCGACCGTCTTCTGCAATTTCAGCCGCCTTGGAAAAGATATAACGCCCATTTTCATCAACACCACGCATCAAACTGTCCACAACAACCTGATACATTTCATTTTCAGATAATCCGCGCAGCCGTGCATCATGCGCACGCATTTTTAAAACCAATGCCGTTGTAATTTCACCAAACCCGTTCCAATCGCGGGCATCTGGCCGTGGAAAATTTGCCACAATTGAATCATCCCACACCAATACCACGCGTTCATCAGTCGCCGCAATATGTGCAGATTTATTTAAATTTTCCAGACTTTCAATTGCAACATTCAGGCTTTTCCCGCCCCAATTTACATCATCTAATTTTTCATAAATTTCTGCGAAATTTTTTGATACATCAAAAACATTCAAACCGTCCTGAACCGGTTCGTCTTCAAAGAACAAACTATCTGCGCGACACGGCATTACCCCCAGGGCCACAGTCATAAAAACTAATATTTTTTTTATTCCCATTTTTTCATCCCCCCGTTTGTAATGCCGTCGCAAAATTATTTATCAGAATCACGCAAATTAAAGTGATACAGCATAATGTTTGAAATATACATACTGGTAAAAGTACCCATAATTACACTGAATCCCATTGCATATGCAAATTCACGCAACAACTGACCACCAAATACAGACAGTCCAATCATTGCCAGCAGCGTTGAAACACTGGTCAACATAGTACGACGCAACATTTCATTTACCGACAAATCAATCAAATCCGCCATTGGCATTTTGTGATATCTTTTTACATTTTCATCAATTCGGTCATAGTTAACAATCTTATCGTTAATAGAATAACCAATACCTGTCAAAATAACCGCAATCGCCGTCTGATTAAACTCTAATCCTGTAATTGAAAAGAATCCAAACATCAATACAAAGTCCAAGAACAGCGAACAAAACGCACCAACTGCATATCCGCCCTTGTACCGAATCCAAACATAAATCGCCATCATAACGAACGCGAACAAAATGGCCAAGATACCACCGCGAACCAATTCGCCACCGATTTTTGGTCCAACAATCTGCACCTGTTCATATTGCACATTGTCGCCCAAAATATTCTTAATTTCAGTCACACGTTCATTCTGCTGTGCATCGGTTGACCCCTTGGGCAGACCAACACGAATCAAAATCGCATTACCATCAACCGTCTGCAGTTCTGGCTTAAACTCACTTAACGCACTGCGCATCTGTTCAATGCCATAGTCTTGAACAATCGGTTGTACCTCCATCGCGATACCACCTGAAAAGTCAATACCATAATTCAATCCACGCACCAACAGTGACAACACCGACATCAGGATTAAAAACCCAGACACGATATAGGACACCTTGCGATATTTCATAACCTGCAATTTCATAATACTTCCCCTTTGCCTTAATTATTTACCACCACCGACAAAACCGATTTTCTTGTTCTTACCATTCATGTACCAATCAACCAAAACCCTGGTCAGCCATACACAGGTAAACAGTGTTGTCAAAATACCGATTGACAATGTCACTGCGAACCCACGAATTGGCCCTGCACCAAATTGGAACAATACCAATCCACAAATCAAAGTGGTCAAGTTTCCGTCCAAAACCGCCTTCATCGCGCGTTCAAACCCCAGGTTTGTCGCACGCAACGGAGGTGTTCCCGCGCGAACTTCATCGCGTATGCGTTCAAACGGTAATACATTTGCGTCCACCGCCATACCCAATGTCAACACAATACCCGCAATACCCGGCAAAGTTAATGTCGCACCGAACAGTGCCGTCAATCCAACAATCATACCTAAATTCACCATCAGCGATATCGCCGCAATTACACCAAAACTGCGATACACCATCAGCAAAAAGATAAAGATTAAAATAACACCTGCAATCGCACCAATTTTACCACCAGCAATTGTATCCGCACCCAATCCCGCACCAACAACGCGTTCTTCAATTACCTGCAATGGCGCCGGCAACGCCCCCGAACGCAGCAACACCGCCAGGTCCTTTGCCCCCTGTAATGTAAATCCACCAGAAATCTGACCACGCCCACCCGGGATTGGTTCACGAATAACCGGCGCAGACAAAACCTTGCCGTCCAAGACGATTGCAAAGCGTTCATTTACATGTTCAGTCGTCAGTTTTGCAAAACGACGCGCCCCCGATGCATCAAACACAGTTGACACAACCGGCATATTATTCTGGTCAAAATCCGCCTGAGAATCCTTTAACGATTCGCCCGACACCTCAACCCGGGAATAGACCGGCACAACCTGGCCCGGCGCATCCATATATGGCAAAAATTCTGTACCATTTGGCGCACGCCCTGACATAATCTGTTCGGCCGAAACATTTTCATTTACCAAATGGAATGTCATCTTTGCTGTCTGACCAATCAGTTCCTTGATACGCTCTGGATTATCAACCCCCGGCAACTGCACCAAGATATACTTTCCACCCTGGCTTTGAATAGAAGGTTCCTTTGTCCCCAGCGCATCAATACGACGACGCACAATTTCAATACTGCGCGCCAGCGCATCCTTAATCATTTCTTGCTTTTGCTTTTCTGAATACGACAATGTTATTGTCTTGCCATCAGAATTCACATCAACAGTCCCTGCAAACGCACTTTTCAAACGCCCCTTGGCCTCAGATACTTGGTCTTCGTCACGCACAACCAATGATACAACACCATCGTGATTGCGCAGATTTGAAAAACGAATAACACCCTTGCTTCTGTCAATTAATGATGAACGCGTCTCATCATACAATTGGGTTGTTTTTTCAACCAACATTGTATCTGTATCAACCTCTAATAATAACTGCGCCCCACCTTTCAGGTCCAATCCCAACGGCACCGGCTTAATCCATGATGGAAAATAAGGCGCAACACTTGGCACAATTGTTGGCACCGCCAACATAACACAAAAGACTGCCGTAAAAACAATCGCCAATTTTTTAAACATACCCTAACCTTTTCTTTACCTTTTTATTCAACAGATGCCACGGCGTTTTTTGCCACTTCTACAACAACACCCTTGGCAATTTCTACTTCTATTGTTTTTTCGTTAATTTTTTTGATTTCGCCATAAATACCCGCCGCCATCACACGATTACCCACCTGTAATGAATCCAGCATTTTTTGATATTCTGCCATGCGTTTTTTATTTGGACGAACCATAAAGAAATAAATAATTGCGAACACCGCACACAGATACAGCACCATTCCCCACGAACTGCCCTGTGGCGCAACCGCAGGCGCGGTCTGCACAACATTTTCAACGACATCAACCGTCTGTTCCATAAAATTTCTCCTTACTTTAATACAGGCACAATAATAAATCAGAACATAAAAGTAAAGGGAAAATAAACATTTTCCCCTTTATTTTCCAGACTTTCCAACGCCATTGAATTCAGATATTCAAAAATACCGCAACTTGCTGTGCGCACAGGTTTTTCTGCACCACATCAGCGCACTTTTATACCTATCACTTACCTCGTTCAGACACAAACTAGTCGCACCACAAATCTGATAAACCAGCAAATTACATCCACGGCGATAATATACATTCGCCTTGTTTACAGGAAATTCAAATAATTTTTTATCCCCCGCATACATTTCAGGCACAACCCTAAAAAACATACTTTTAATATCGCTGACAAATTTTGTCTCGATTGGCACAGTGCACAATTTCGCCGACAACTTGCACCTTTCATCACACCCATCACATGTATATGGGAATTCCAGGTCTACCTGCCCAATGTCATTTTGTAAAATCTTGTCTTTATCTATATTTTCATTCTTTTTATATTCATACGGCATAACATACCCATTTTACAAATCCAAAATACACCCAAACAACACTGCGAAAAAGAAACAAACCGTTCCCCCAATCACAAACAGGTGCCAAACCGCATGCGAAAACTTCATACGCCGCCACAGATAGAATATCACACCAATCGTGTATGACAGACCGCCCGCCAATATAAACCACAACCCGCGTTCTGGGATATTCCTAATCATTGCTGGCAATATAAATAACAGCGTCCACCCCATCGCAACATATAAGCCAACCATCCATTTGGGTTGCTGTTTTGGATTACGGATTTTCATGTATGACCCAAACAATACAATCGCCCACAGTATTCCAAACACGGTCCAACCAATAATCCCGCGCAGATTTACCAACAAAAACGGCGTATAGGTCCCCGCAATCAACGCATAAATTGCAACACTGTCCCACACTTCAAAAAAGCATTCATGTTTTTTACCGATTGTCGCATGACACATTGTTGACCCGAAATACAGCGTTATCATCGTCACGCCAAAAATCGCACACGACACAATCGCCCACGCATCGCCTTTGATTCCTGCAAACACAACCAACAGCGTTAATGCCGCAATCGCCAGACCAATACCAATCCCATGGGTCAGGATATTAACAACCTCTTCTGCGTGCGTGCTAGGCTTTTCCCAGCGAAACAGCCCCGTTGCACGCAAAACCTTTAACAGGCGCGACCCATGTTCATCTTTTTTTACCGCGCGTATCCGCGCCCGTTTTTCACTTGTCATTTTACAGCCCCCTCGATTCGTTTTTTAACCCTATCTCCACCCATAACCGACATTATTGAATACAAATCCGGCGTATTTGTGCGCCCCGACAAAGCCACACGCAGATTCATCGCCACATCGCCATTTTTAATGCCCAATGATTCTGCAACGGCAACAATTTTTGCCCACCATGTGTCTTTGTCATCTGCCGGATTATATGTCGCCAAGAATGCACGCAACGCGTCCGAATTAAATTCGTATTCTGTATTTGCTACAAACAATTCATCCCAGAAAAACGCAACATTTTCCAGCGTCTGGGACCAGGTGATAAAATCCTTGCGCACACGTTTTGGATTATCGCGTTCAATTCCCAAAACACCTGTCAGATAATCCACATCTGCGACCTGCATTTTGTTTGCGTCCGTACCATATTCATTGGCCCAGGCAACCACACGCGCAACCAATTCTGGCACAGGCAAAGAACCAATAAATTCCTTGGCCCACCATTCCAGTTTATCTGTATTAAACAACGCACTGCTGGTTGGGATTTTTTTGATACGCAATGGATAATTCCAAATTGTTGTATCGGGCTTTTTATTTTTTTCTTCCTCAAATCCCGATGCAACAATATTGTACAGGTAATTTAACACTGCCTCAACCGGCCAACCTGCTATTAAATAATGCATTGTATTGGCCTCTGGGTCTGTGCGTTTAGATAACTTTCGCGAATTTCCCGTTTGTTCGTCTAACTTATTAATTGTTGCGACATGAACATATTCTGGATTTTGCCACCCCATCATACGAAACAGTTGCAAATGCAAATTTAACGAAGACAACCATTCTTCACCGCGCTGAACCAATGTCGTACGCATAAAGTGATCATCACATAAATGCGCAAAATGATATGTTGGCAATCCATCATTTGATTTAATCAAAACTATATCTTCTTCATTTTCCGGGAATGCCAAACGACCACGCACCTTATCATTATAAAAAATCTTATTATCTTTATTTCCTGTTGAATACAAACGAATAGACGGAACCAGTCCACTATCTAAACGCGCAACAATTTCTTCTTCGGTCAAATCCCTGTCACGCGCCCATTCACCATATATACCTGTTCCCCAACCTGCGGCCTTTTGCTTATTACGAATATCTTCCATTTCCTCTGCGCTTAAAAAGCACGGATATGCCAATCCCCGTTCTAACAATTCTGCAACAACACTGTGATAAACATCTTTGCGTTCCGATTGATAATAAGACCCATACTCGCCACCATAGGTTGGTCCTTCATCTGGTTGTAATCCAAAACTGTCCGCACACTTTAAGATAACATCTACCGCCCCTTGCACTTCGCGTTTTGTATCCGTATCTTCAATACGCAACATAAACACACCATCTGATTGCTGGGCTAATTTTTTTGCAATCATCATTTGATACAATGTACCTAAATGCATAAACCCTGTTGGACTGGGGGCAACACGCGTCACAAACGCGCCATCTGGCAAATTGCGTTGTGGAAACATTTCTTCTAGTTGTTCAATTGTATACTTTGGCGCACTGCCCAACACACGTGCGATTAAATCTTTTGATAAACCGTTTCTCATATCTATATATTCCTTGTGTTTTAACAAAGTCAATTCTATACTAAAACTATGGAAAAACAAGAAATAAGAACATTTGGTCGCCGTCACGGCAAAAAATTATCACTTCGTCAATCTGCATTAATTGACAATCTGTTGCCAACATTGCGCCCCACGCATGGCGATATTTTGGAAATTGGCTTTGGCGCGGGCGAACATGTACGCGACCTGGCGCGCGCAAATCCGGGCAAAATCATTATTGGTGCCGAACCATTTATGAATGGGGTCGCATCCCTGTTGTCTGTGATAACAGACGAAAAAACAAATTGCGTTCTGGATGAATATGCCGGCATTCGCATTTGGCCAGATGATGTACGCGATTTCCTGCGCGCAACCGATTCGAAATTTGAACAAATTTGGGTTCTGCACCCCGACCCCTGGCCCAAGGCCCGACATGAAAAACGCAGATTATTATCCGCAGACTTTCTGAACACCCTGTCAAAATATCTGGCCTATAATGGTGAAATCATAATTGGCACAGACCATTGGGAATACTTTGATTGGATACTGGAACAGATTAAATCAACATCGCTGTCTGCAACAATTCCCGACATGGAAATAATCCAAACCCGATATCAGCATAAAAACAAAGCCGGCACCGATTCGCCAAAATACCTGATATTGCACAATTAATAATTAACCCAGAATTTTAATCTGTTATTCAGCCCTGGCTGAACACTTTGCACCAGACGCTGCGCCTGCTCTATACGCATGAAATTCGGGCCAAATGCGAAATGCAGGTCAAATTTATTTTCCGCACTCCACGCATTCAGCATTCCATAAATCCGCCCAACAAAATCCGATTTATCACCTGTATCATTTGTAAACACAATCACCACAGATGTTGCATTAATCTTGCGCAGGTTTTCAAATATCATATCCCAATCATTTGCATCAATATCTGCAATATCCAACCCAATTGATAAATCCTTGTCAAAGAACAAATCATCACGCACGACATAGGTCTGGTCAACCAATCCCGATAACGCACCCGCCCGCAGAAAAATCTGCGCACCACACGCCCCCTGTCGCAGCGCATTATTAATACGCTCCGTAATATCAGAAATCTGTTTTTCCGTCACGCGTTTTTCAGACAAATAAAACCGCGCATAAATCTTAACATTTTTATCTTCCAGCCACGGCCACACCGTTGCAACCGCACCCGGTACCACAGATAAACTATCAATTCCTTGTTCGGTCAGAATCCCGATTGCCTGGGCTAAATCCGCGCCTTCTACATCTGCCCCACACCACAGACCCGTTTTGCCATCTAATTGTTTCAAAAGTTCATTTTTATCAATCATTGTACTTTTTAGTTTATCACAAATATGATACAATTGAAAATGTTATGAATAATAAACTTGATAAAATTTTATTGGCCACATTATGGTTGACCGCATCAACCCTGGTCACATGCTTTTGGTTTAACATACGATTTGGTTTTAATATATTTTCTGGTGCGCATTGGCGTCACCTGGCATATATGCAGGCCACCCAAACACCAGTTTCCGGTGCATTCTACATATCAATTATTGCATCTGTTGTTATAACCATGTTTGGACTGTATATGTTGATACGCCCGCGTTTTCGTAAAATTACCCTGCCGGCGCGCGACATAAAAAAAACCACCCCCACCCCACAACCAACACCCACAAAAAAACCGGCTGCTGCAGCACCCCCCACACAACCCACACCACAACCTGCCCCAGGGCCCGCACCTGCAATTCCTGAAATAAACCTGGCGCGTCCACCACGACTAAACATGGGCACACCGGCACCTGAAACCACACAAACATTTACCGCCCCACCACCTGGTGCAACATTTTCGCCAACCGCACCAGTTGCCCCGACCGCACCGGTTGCGCCAATCGCACCTGCCACACACCAGATGCCCGCCGACAATCCTGAACTGCGTGAAATATTTGAATCAACAGGTTATACAATTAAACCAACACCACGCATTTCCACACCAATTTCCCTGTTGGCCATTGGTGCAAATGAAACAGTATGGATTGGTGGCACCGGTATAACAACAGACGCACTGAAAACCGTAATTGATAAAATGCAGCAAATATTTTCAGACACACTGGACGACATAGAAATCACTGTAAATGGCTTTATCATATCTGCCCCAGATGCTGACACGCCATCTGCCCCTGAAATTTTAACATTTGACAGCACCGATTCATTGCGCAACTATATGGAACAACACAGCAATCCGCCACTGGACCCAGACGATGCTGAAAACTTTGACGCCTTCTCGTCCTATATGTCCACTGTGGTTGAATACCTAGGGAAGATTTGATGCAGTTAAACCAATCTAACGCAGAAAGACTTATCGCAGAACTGGGCATGAAAGACATGCCTATTATGGAAATTGCGCCCCATTCCTGCGCCATATCACCAGATTGGTTTACAAAATACAAAGAACTGTGTCACGAATTTATGCTGTCTCTGACGGATTCTGTTGAAACATTGGCATTTATGAACCTGCCCCAAGATGATTTTATGAATCTGATTATGGGACGCTGTGTACCTGAAAACATGTCATTTCGTCTGCGTGTTCCACTAACATTTGGTGGCAAATTAGAAATTGATAATATGTTTATGTGTCGCACATTTCCACACGCATATAACATGGACAGATTTATAATGGCCCAGTCTGATGCCCAAACAATATGGTTGCCCAACCCAACAAACAAGGTATATCATCCTGCCCAAACATTGGGTGGTGGCGATGGTGGCAACGGCACCGAAGACAGATTAACCGAAACAATCGCATCCCAGATTGCAAGTGACAGGGACTTTTAAACACGGGGGATAAAAAACGATGACAACCGATGAATTTTTATCCGCAATGAAATCGCGTGGCGCAATTTTTGCACCACCTGCGACGGCCAACCAGATAACATTTACCAACGCATCATTGCAACAGCGCCGACACGCCTTAATTCCGCAACCATTAATTGATTTATTTTCCAAATCTGCGGGCATAAACCTGGGCAACGGATATATATTTGGCCCAAATGAAATTGCGCGTCCTGGTCTGTACCCCACCCCCAATATATTACAAGTAAACGCCGATATTTCCCCACTGGGCAAGACCGTTGGCAAAACGATATTCGGTCGCAACGATTTGTTTTATTTTGCGTTTGATGCGTTTGGCACATTTTATCTATTGGATAACATAACACTAAACCCATTGCGCAAATACGACGATATGTATCGCGCGCTGACCGATTGTTTAATTGCAGGAAAAATATAGAAAACGAAATGAAGAAAATATCTGTATCACTGTCTGGTCATCAAACCAGCATCACCCTGGAACCAGAATTTATTGATGCCTTACACGCATTGGCTGTGCGCATTGGCAAACCAGTCGCCCAAATAATTGGCGAAATTGATGATACGCGCACACCTGGCACAAACCTGTCATCTGCGGTACGCGTATGGGTATTAAACCAGATGATTTTACGCCTGTCCCAGAATTAAACCAAAGATAAATAAAAGTTTATATTAGTTATTATTGCAGGGTTGCTAGCAGCCAGCATTGGCAAAAAACCACTATTTCCATACTGTTCCCCCTCACATCGGCGCAGACCGACATCCATTGCTGCCGATACTGCCCACTTACACTAACAATTAACCACAAAAAAAATCCCCAAACGGGGATTTTTTATCTTTTACCAACAAAGTAATTATCAGAATTTCCAGCCGGTCCATCATATTTGGTCATTTCCAGATACATTTTACCATCCCTATCATGAATGCGTATCATCGCGCTATACTTTGTACAGGCCCATAAACTGGGCAATTCTGGTATCTTGCAATTCCTGCTTGAAGTAGACCAATTTGAGTTGAATTCGGTCAAACGCTGCCAAAATTTATCTTCATTTTGCTTATACTGTGTATCCTTGAACGGCGCCAGTTTTGATAAACGGATTTCTTCACTAATAGACACGCTGTTATCCAAAACACGATGATCTGTATCATACGCAACCTTTACAATATCGGGCGTTTGATCTAAATCTGGGAAATAACACAGAACTTGATACATATCACGTTCATAGCTTCTTAGCGTATCCAACTCAATACTTAAAACACCATTATATCTCCTACATGTTGTAACAAAACCATCATATGTATTCTTTACTTCGTCGCTTGGGGTTTTACCAAACTGCTGTGCCAACATATTAAACGCCGTATCCGCATTTGTAATATTTTCTATCCTTTTAATATAGTCTACACCATCCCCATGATGATGATCTTTAACAACATTATCTTGTTTTGGGGTTGATTCCTGGCTTTCTTCAACAACCGTTTCAACTCTCTCGCCCGTACTCGGATCAGGCGACACCAAAATCATCTGACCATCTTTTACAATTGCTGTCGCATCAGCATCTACAGTTGATTGTTCTTGGAATATATGACTTTTCCATGTAAAGTCTGTCTTATACTTATCCGTACAGTTCGCATTATTCACCCCGGATACATCAATACTAAAATCAGACGCAACCGCACGAATACAGGCCTCTTCTATGCTTGCCAAAGTATGCGATTCCTGCTTACAATTTGCCAACCCCTGATAGCACTTTTCCGCATTATTTGTAATTTCTGAAAACTTTGACTGCTGGAAACGCGCATAGTCTTCATTATTCATGGCAAAGCAAGACCTGTAAACATTCTCAAACAAATCTTCACAATAAAAACCAACCGCATAAGGTTTTACAATATGCACCCAATTTCCACTCTGATTCTGATTCATATTTGTTTCCTGTCCCAGATCCTTATCCTGAATCGCGATTCCTGGCTCAGGCTTGCTTTCTTGATTAACAGGCTCTGCAACCAGTTTCCCATCCGGGCTTTTTGATACCTTGCCCGTCAAATCACCATCCTTGTACTTATCTAAAATATTTTTGGAATTTTCTTTTTCTGACTTCCTGTTTATCAGCAAATTGCCAACCGCACCACCAATCGCGCCAATGGCCGCCACGGTCAGGCCGGTTTTCATCTTCTTGGCACTGGCATCTTTTTGTGCTGCCCAGGCTTTGGCATCTTCGCCCTCGGGATCCTGTAATGCACGCGCCAGTGATGTAAACGCACCCGATGTCTTGCCAATCGCAACATCGTCATATA
>CALARG010000025.1 GCA_937888635.1 uncultured Alphaproteobacteria bacterium | reverse complement strand
ATACGGACAATGCTGACGAAATCATTGTAGAGGTCGCAGACAATACGGACAATGCTGACGAAATCATTGTAGAGGTCGCAGACAATACGGACAATGCTGACGAAATCATTGTAGAGGTCGCCAATCATACAGACGAATTATTAACACCATTTAATAAAACCACCAAAGATGGCGTAACATTCTTTACCGACCAAACCGCTGGCATGGGCAAAGCCGCCGCCGAATATAAGGCAAACCAGATCATGGCCGACGGCACACACTATGCTGCAACATTAAACAAGGAAGGCGCTAGTGGCGCAGACTATATAGTTATTGCAATATCAAAATCTGACGCTGAACGCGCCGGGTACAAATACATTAATGGTACCCTGGTACGTTCTATTGACAACAGTACAAACATGGCACGTCTAAACAGCAATATTGGTAAAGAAATTACAAAAATTGGCCAAAATTCAGTGAAAATTACCGACTTTGGCGTGGTTAGCGGTCGACCAATCGCAGTTGTTCAGGTTGGAGATAAAAATATACCATTTTACATATCAACCGGATCTGCAGGAAAAACAAATGTACCAACAGGGAAATGGGAATTCTTTGGCGGAATAAGTGAAACAGGCTGGTTCCGCAAAGGCAGCCTGGATGGTATAATAAATCATTATAGGTCACCAGAATTAAAACAAATTGCAGACGCGCTGGATAATAAAATTGGCGACCTGCGCGATACTGAACTTGTACTGGAAACAATGGGCCGTGAAACCCTGGGGGGCAATGGCAATGTTGCAAAAATGACAAACGGACCATTCATCAACAAGGCCATTATCAATAAAGACATAACAAATTTTGCAGGAATAGAAGGCCCAGGTTTTTATGAGGTTCTGGGCGGTGTCAAGGATTTTCTATCAAGCCTGCATTAATCCATCACCCCCAGATTTTCTGGGCTCAATTCACCCATGGCGGACAGCACCGCAAAAAACGCAGATATACGCGCGTGCTTTGCGCGCACATGCGCGACACGGGCATTCAATAATTCCTGCTCCGCATTTAGCACATCAAGAACTGTACGACGGCCACGCGCCTGTTCATCACGAACACCGTCCAGTGCCAATTTACTGGCATCAACACTGGCCATGGTTGCCGTGATTGCATATTCTTGTGCCTGGTATATATTCCATGCAGAACGCAGATTTTCAATTATCACACGTCGGGCATTTATAACCTGTTCTTGTATACCTGCGATATTTGCACGCACCTTGTCCATGTTGGCAAACGCATTTCCTTTGTCATACAGCGGCACCTTCAAATAAACACCGATTCGACTGTCTGTTATATCATCCAAGAATGGTACATTATCCACACGGTTGATTGCGCCACGCACATCAACCGATGGCACCATTGAACTGCGCGCAACCGTTATATTTTGCCTGGTTGCATCTTCCTGGGCATGCAGCGCGCGCAACACCGGATGATTTCGCAATGCGTCTTCTTCTGCATCGGATACAGATTCTGGGAACAAGCCATCAATTTTATCTAAATCAATATCAGCAAACTTATAATCCACCCTGCCGTATATTCTACGAAATGTTTCCAGCGCATTATCATATTTTGCCACCGCATCAGAAACACCATATTTTGCCATTTCCAGCCGTGCGCTGGCCTGGGCAACATCTGTCTGGGTCAGCATTCCAACACGCATTCTATCGCGCACCAGATCATAATATTTCTGCAAGACATTTTGATTATTTTCATTTAAATCCATCACTTCTCGTGCATTTAAAACCTCAATATAGGCATTTATTGCGGCCATAAAAACATCTTGTTGAACCGCGTACAATTGGGCCTGGGCCGCATGTGCCAATCCATGCCCCGCCTTTATTTTTGCAAACATTGCCCCACCCGAAAAGATATTTTGTTGAACCTCTATTCCGTATTGCATTGGCGCATAATCAAAATCCATCCCCGCCAACTGTGTTTGCGCCAAACCGACATTGCCACTTAAGCCCAGGTACGGCTGTAATTCTGTCTTGGCTGAATCCAGGTTTGCCTGCGCCAAATCAACATCTGCCCGCGCCTGTTTAATCAGCGGATTTGACATATACACATCATTCAATGCCGCATACATATCTGCCCACCCATCATCAGCAACCAACAGACAACATATACAAAAAATTATTTTTTTCATTGTTTTTCCCTCTCTCTTTTATCTGTTATTGAAATATCACAGTGTCGTCTTAAATCGTCGCAACGCAATTACCCATATAACTGCACCAGACGCCATCATCGCACCTGCATGCCGCATAAAATAGCCCCAATCTGGCCCCTTTAACATAATATTTCGCACCAAGAACGAATAATGACTTAATGGATTTATATAACTTATCCAGCGCAAAACAATTGGCATGTTTTCCGTTGATATAATTGCCCCCGACAGCATTAATGATAAAAACGCAACAATAATCAACCCCAACATTGCCTGTTGTTGAGTATGCGCATATGTTGCCAACCATACACCAACCCCACATGCTGGCACACAAAAAACCAAGAAAGCCAATAAAAACATAAACTGAGATCCGACAAACGGAACACCAAACACAATCATTCCAACCACAACGATACTTAACATAACAACAAACGACACCAAGACATACGGCAATACCTTGCCTAAAATTATATCGTACTTAGATATCGGCGCAGAAATCAGCATTTCCATTGTTCCTGCTTCTTTTTCTTTGGCAATTGATATTGAAATCAAGATTAACAACGCTAAAAACACCAAAATCGCCACCATAGACGGCACCATAAAAAACTTGGTATCTAACTGTGGGTTAAACAAAATTCGCACTGAAAAATCTAGCGGATGCAATGTTGGAAAATTTGTATCTTCTGCCAAGACCCGTGAAATAATTGCACGCAAATAGGCCTCAATACTATACGCCTTTAAAATATTCATAGAATCTATCAGTATTTGAATTTCACCGTCCCCACGCGCAATTGCACGCGCCAAGCCACCATCTGGCGCAACAACTGCGACATCTGCTGCGCCACTTTGCACAACCTCTATCGGATTACGATTGGCATCAACATTCGCATCCACAAAGAAGCCCGATCCGATTGCCCTATCATAAATCTGCTGCATAATTACATCATTTGGCGCATTTTGCATTACAACACGCAAATTATCTGCCTGGAAAGTAATCGCCCCTGACAACAAAATCATCTGCACCACAGGCATAATTAAAATTGCCACCATTAATATCGGGTCACGCAACAGCGCGATTATTTCTTTCTTAAAAAAACCGATAAAAACCCTCATTCCAGCGACCTTTTAAATTTAACAATGCAAAAAATTAATATTATCAATGCCTGCGCCCCCAGCACCGCATACAACCACCATATATCTGCAAATAAACTGCCCTTTAAAAACTGGTCGCGCGTTATATCCATGTAAAATCGCGCTGGGAACAAAGACGACACATACTGATAACCGCGCCCCATATATTCTATTGGAAATATAAATCCCGATAAAATAATCGTTGGCAACAAACCAATTATGGCGGCATATTGTATTGCAACCTCTTGCTTTTTCGTAGAAACAGAAATCAACAATCCAATCGCTAAATACCCCAGAATAAATAACCATGTCCCCAGCAACAATTGCCAATATCGCCCAACAAAAGGTACTCCAAACACAATCCTCGCAACAATAAAGACAAAAACGAAGCCAATAAAACTAAGTATTGCATATGGTGCAATCTTGCCTGCGATAATATCCAAACGCGTTGCCGGCGTTGATAACAACATCTCCATAGAACCCCGTTCCCATTCGCGACAAATTGTCAATGTCGTCAGCATAATCGCCACCAATGCGATAATCACCGCACTTAATCCCGGAACCGCAAACCAGCGTGAATTCAATTCCGGATTAAACAAATACCGTATTTTATATTTTAGATTTTGTCTGTGTACATCAATTGGCAAATCCTGGATTTTATAAATCGCATTTTGATTAATTGCATTTAAATAATTTGACACCGACGATATAGAAGAACTCTCCGTTCCATCAACCAAAACCTGGACGCGCGCATTATTTGCAACATAAAAGTCCTTTTCAAATCCTGGTGATATAATTAATCCAACACGTGATTTACCCGCAACAATATCATCAAACACAACATTATCAGCCATTACATCATATGGCTTGAAATAATTTGACGCACCAAAGGTCTCTATTAATTTACGCGATGCAGCGCTGCGATCATTATCAACATATGCCATATTTATTGATTTAATATTAAATTCAATTGAACTGCCCAGAATCAATACAATCAGCAACGGCAGCAACAGCGCCATAATTAAGGTAAAAGGGTCACGCATTATATGTTTCAGTTCTTTTGAAAAAATCGCGCAGACGCGTCTGAACGAAAAAACACTCATCTATTTTCCCCTTCAACCAGTCGTATAAAGACATCTTCCAATGATGGTTTTATCTGTGTTATTTCCCAATCGCGTTTTAGTTTTCGTAAATGCATCACAATATTTACCCCATCACGAAATCGCAGATGAAAATTTGCCCCGTATGGTTGCCATATATCAATTACATCTGGCGTTGGGATGGCCGGATTCTTTACACGCGCCCGCAAACTGAACAACGAATCACCAAAGGTTTTGCGTTTCAGTTCATCTGGCCCATCAATTGCAATCAATTCCCCTGCCCGCATCAATGCAATCCGACTGCAATTTTCCGCTTCATCCATATAGTGCGTCGTCACAAATACTGTTTTTCCATTTTGCGCCAAAATGCTTATTAATTTCCAGAATCTGGCACGTGCGCTGGGGGCAACACCTGCGGTCGGTTCATCCAGAAATATTATCTTTGGGTCATGCAACAACGCGACACACAACGCCACCTCTTGCTTAATACCACCCGGCAAATCACGAACAATTGTATTCATACGATTATCAAATCCGATAAAATCCAATAATCTTTTGCGATGCGACAAATACACTTGCTTACTTAATTTATGCAGGCTGGCTGCAAAATCAAAATTTTCACGCACAGACAAATCATTATACAATGTAAATCGTTGCGACATATATCCCACACGTTTTTTTATATCATCTTCGCGTCCCGCAGCAAATTTTTCCCCATCAATTATAACCACACCTGAACTAGCAGGAATCAATCCACACAACACGCGTATTGTTGTGGTTTTGCCTGCACCATTCGCCCCCAAGAAACCAAAAATTTCCCCCTGCGCAACATCAAACGACACATCGCGCACCGCAAAGAAATCTCCAAATTGTACCGACATATTGCGCACACTAACCATAATTTTGCTCATCTACCCCTCCGCGCTTTAAAAACAATTCGTCAAAATTATGGCTGTTATATTTACGCAACAGCGCATCTGGTTTACCAACGGCCAGAATATGTCCACGTTCCATCAAAATAACATTATCGCATCGTTCGGCCTCGTCCATATATGCCGTAGACATCACAACCATAATACCACGCGCCCTGGCATCATTTAACAACCCCCAAAATTCCCGGCGGCTGATTGGATCAACACCATTTGTCGGCTCGTCCAAGAACATAATCTGTGGCGACCGCAACAACGCGCATATTAACCCCAACTTTTTATACATCCCACCCGACAATTTACCCGCCGGCCGGTCTACAAACTTATCCAATCGCGCCAAATGCAATAATTCAGATTTTTTCTGCACAAAATCTCTGTCATCAATTCCATACAAATTTCTAAAAAAATCTAAATGTTCTGCCACAGATAAATCAGAATACAGGCTTTGACTTTGCGGCATATATGCAATATGTTCTTGAATTTTGCTGTATGATATTTCACGACCATTTTCATAATATATTATACGCCCTGCATTGGCACGCATTAAATCCAACATTATCCGAAACAATGTTGTCTTTCCTGCACCTGCTGGTCCAACAATTCCATACAACTGCCCATCATAAAAACGCGCAGAAACATCGTCCAAAGCGCGCAATTCCTTGAACCATTTTGAGATATTTGAAACATGAATTTCAATTCTGTTCATTTTCTGGCAACAATGTACTTTCAATCGTCATACCCGATTTCAGCACTAAATCTTGGTTATCAAACTGCACCTTGACCCCATACACCAGGCGCATTCTTTCATCGCGGGTTTGTACATTTTTTGGGGTAAACTCTGCAACCTCACTTATTTTTATAATACGACCATAAAATTTCATATTATTGGCTTCTGGTAAAATACCGACAACCTTTTGACCTATTTTCAACCCCGCCAACATTTCATACGGCACATAGAAATACGCCCATATATCACGAGGGTTTGCAACAGATATCAAAACACTGCCCGGTCCAACAACTTCGCCTACTTCATGAAACCGTGTGATAACGACACCGTTTATTGGTGCGGTTATCACACACCATTTCAGTCGCAAATCATTATCTTGTTTATTGCGTGTTATTATATCATATTCTGCCTGGGACAGATGACCACGCGCCAACAATTGCGTCGCCCTTTCATAATCAGAATTAATTTGTCGCGCTATTATTTTATACGCATCACACGACAGTTCCATCAACGGTTGTCCCGCATAAACATTATCACCTTCTATCACAAAAACATCGGAAATATCAGACGCCACACGCGCCGACAAAACAACCTTAGTCGTTTCTAATGTTCCTGCAAAATAATAAGGCTTTTTTGCAACAAAATATTTTACAACAATAATCACAGCAATTATTGCAAATATTCCAATTACAACCAACCCCAATTTTTTAACTAATTTTGCGTTTTTCATGGCATAATTATGCCAAAAAAATCCGGCATTTTCGCCGGGTATGAATTCTTAATTAAACGCCTTGTTGGCCAGATTTATTAATTCTAAAAATTTATCAAAATTTTTCGCACCTAACTTTTCTTTTATTTTTTTCAACACTGGCGCCTGCTCTATTTGGGCGATTACATCCGTTGCCTTTTTTGTTGGCATGACATACACACTGCGCCCATCCGTTGGCGATGGCAAGCGCACAACATAACCATCCTGGATAAGATTATTTAATCGCATCGTTATCATTGGCTTTGACACCCCTAAATCTGCCGCCAAAGTTGCCGGCGTATGCCCGCCCGGACGACTGCAAAGAATATGTAGCAATACAATATCCCCAAAACGCAACGGTAATTTTTCCATACCGCGCGCACAGTTATGACAAAACAAAAACAAACCAAACATCAATTAACCCCTTTTTAATAGTTTATCATAATTAACTATAATAGTTAATACACATAAACCAAATCAAGCAAAAACATATAAATAAAGAGATTGAACAAAAAAACAAAATATGATACACTTACAACCAATTAAGGAAAGGTTAACCTACATTATGCGGATTTTAAAGCTGTCTTTGATGCTATTCATTGCCTGTACAACTATGACTGCCCAGGCGAAATCGTCTGCTGGCAAATATTGCAAGGCTGCTGTCTTTAAATACGACTGTCAACCAGGTTGCTATTGCACAGGTTCTGACAGTTGCGCCAACTGGTGGTGGGGTGATGTCAGGGATGGCTGCAAAGAAAGATGGGACAAGGTTTCCAACATAAACAAGGCCGGCGTGTATTTATGCCCGCCCGATTTTCCGCTCTCACTCAGCGGTGCCAGAAGTTCTACAGATTGCTACAAGACAAATGAACAAGGCATGCGAATATATAATCAAAAGATAACATGCCCTGCGGGTAAATATCTGCCAAAAAAATTTAATATTTGCACCGATTGCCCTGTTGGCAGTTATTGCGAAGGCATAAAAGATGTATTACCCAGTTTTACATCCGACCAGGGCATCAAGGCATGCGCATCAGATCAGACAACAAATTCCACAAAAAGTGCCAGCAAATCTGCATGCGTAAAGAAACCCAAAAAATCATGCAAGGCCGGTCAATACTCCAAAGATGGCAACAGTTGCATTGATTGTCCCGGTGGCTATTACTGCGAAGGCGGCACCAAAGGTGCAACCCCCTGCCCCGCTGCAGTTCCCGAACATTGGCGTGCCGAATCCACATACCCAGAAAACTATTATGCATCTGACGGCGAAGGTGCTGTTATAATTGGTAATAATTCATATATCCCAACATGGGACAGCCTAGAAGGTAAAACGAAAGTAACGGAATGTCGTATGGTTTATCGTTTCAAAAACAAGCGCAGCGATTATGCCGCCGACGAAAGCGTATTTTGGAATGACTCTACAAAAAAATACGACCTAAAAGGCACTCCTTATTATGTCACCTGCAAACCCGGGTATTATATGTCTGAAAAATTAACCAGCGATTATTGCGACATAAAAAAATTTGATAACGGATCAAAAAAATCAATGCTTTATAAAAAGCTTCTTCCTTGTCCGCCTGATAAATATTGTCCGGGCGTAAAACAAACATTTTGCGACAGTGGCACCTATGAAGATACGCTGGGGCTAAAAGACGCGGTCAAGGTCACATGCCCCCAGGGATACTATCTGCCTGCGAACACAGAATCCTGCGACTCGTGCCCCAGCGATAAAATATGTCCAGGTGGTGACTATTGGACATCACATAAGCCCCAGGGCGCATACAAGACCATGACACAACAAGAATTGCGCGCATGCTGGCAACATGTTGACCCAATAGCATTTAAAGAATGCGCCACAGGTATAGAAAACAAGACACAATCAGGGGCACCCGTTGAAGAAGCCCCCGATCAAGGAATCGGGACAGGTATTGACCCTAAGTAAAAAATTATTTGATATAAAAAAACCGTCGTAAATACGACGGTTTTATTTTTTTCTACCTATGACCAAAGTGCCAAAACACTCATTCGCGCTCTGCACCACCACGCATAAACAAATTAACATTATATCGTCCTGTCACAGGTATATACGCAGGCACCCCAAAACCTTTTGCCAAATTTAAAACATATTCTTTTGTGTAAGCAAGTGAATATTGTGAAAACGCACGAATAATATTTTCATTACTATCAACGCTATCATCACTTACGGTCAGTACCAAACAGACCGTATTAAATGCAGAAAACATCAAAAAACCCAGCATTTACGCTGGGTTCAGAACTTTTAAAAAAAATCTGGTCGGGGCGAAAGGATTCGAACCTTCGACATCTTGGTCCCAAACCAAGCACTCTACCAGACTGAGCTACACCCCGAAACGAGACCTATTATAACAGTATTTTTTTCAAATGCAAATTTTTATTTAAATTTTCTGCTTGTTTACCACGAACAAGTTTTCTATCATATAAATAATGAGAAAAAGAATTGCATTTTTTATAACTTTTCTGGCGATAATGGCAAATGCGCACGCCATGACACGCGATGCAAAACTGACCGACACAACGGGCTATAATTATAACTATATGTATCCATACATGAACAATCAGATGCGCACAAATCTAAACCCCGGGGTCACAACATCACAATCCACCAATCCAATTAATACAGTTGTTAAGACAATCCCCCTGTCATCACCACGACGCGTTGTTCCACGCCCAACAAACACGGCGCGCGGCGCGACAAACACAACTGCACGACGCGCTATATCAGCAAATTCAGCACGCGCCGGCACCAGAACCGCACCAGTACGTGCGACAAACACAAACCGTCGCGTTGTTGCACGCAGTGGCCTGCGCCCAACGGCCACCATGCGCACATCTTCGCGTGGCGATGCATCATACACAGGGCGCGCCGCCGCCAACGCCGCAAATTATGCAACAACCGATACGAATCGCGTATCCTCGGCGCGTTGTCTGACTGACTACACAGAATGCATGAACGGATACTGCGAACGGGAAAAGACCAAATACAATCGCTGCTATTGCAGTTCTAAACTGTCACAAATTGATGCACAGTACCAAGGCACAATAGAATCGCTGATTGTTCAAATATTAACAATCAAATCAGAAAACAATTGGTCAGACACTGAAATGAACGAATACTGGATGAACACCATCGGCAAATATACAGGTGGCGAAAATTCATGGACAAATATGGATAACGCCCTGGATATAAACTGGGCCGACATGGAAAGCCGCGTCCGTGGCCAGGGCGCGTTTAACACCGGTCACGAATTTTGCATCCAGCATTTACGCGGATGTTCATACATGGCATCTAACCTGCGCGACGCATATCGTTCTGAAATTGCACGCGATTGCGCAACATACGAAGAATCATTACAACGGCTTAAAAGTGCCGCTGAAAGTATTATAGAGGCTTACAAATGACAAAATTTATTGGTATTGAATATGGCCGCGGATGTTTAAAAACCGCGATTCCTGATGGTCCTGCCCTGGCCCCTGCGGAAATAAGAAAAATGTTTCCTGACGACAATTGGACAATGATAACACCTGCGCCATTTGACGCAGAAAAGTGCGCCCAGGACAGATTTGGCGAAAATTTTGAAATTCAACAGAAAATATACGCCAACACCCCAACAGATTCACACATAATGGTTGGCGGGGACCATTCTGTAAACTATGGCCATTTTACTGCCATACGCGACCAAATACCCCAATCAGATGTATGCCTGGTATATATTGACGCGCACCTGGATATTCACACCCCAGAATCTGCACAGACCCAGGCATCTGGTGCACCACACGGCACAAATGTTCGCGCACTGATGGGAATGGGGGATGCGCGTTGGCTGACATTACAACAGAAGGCACCTGCCCTGCGCCCCGAAAATGTATTTTATCTGGGCACACGCTCGTACGAACCTGCCGAAATAGAATTTGTTCAGCAAAACAATATCTTTATGCGCACGGCCGACCAACTGCACAGCGAATCGGATTTAGAAGCGGCTGTTCACGAAATCCGCGAACAAATTGGCAACCGTCCATTTGTTGTATCGCTGGACTTTGATGTTATTGATCCAAAATATTTCCGCGATGTCTTGGTTCCTGCAGGCTTTGGTATAACAGTTGACGCTGCAAAATACTTGGTGCATGCTTTCCGCGACGCGCATAGTTTTGAATTCGTTGAATACGCGCCATCTGGCGATTCCGCCAGCGCACAAATTGTTCATGAATTAATTAAATTGGCCACGAACAAATAATTATCGTTGCTTTATATTAATTACAAAGTCATGCAATCTGGTATTATCATCATACCACGCGGTCAATTCTGCCAATTTTATTGCATACGCAAAATCGCGTTGCGTAATTTTATCCTGTGCAGAGGCCAGCGATTTCTGAACCGCCCCTAAATCCATATTCATTAACTGACGATAAAGTTTACGCGCCAGATACGACATTTCTCCATAGTTTGTTTTAAATGTCTCGCCCCAGTCAATTCTGCGTCCACCACGACGATTTCGCGCCTCATCTTCATCAGTTTTTGTAAAGAATATCATATTTTTATTTTCGCGTGGCGCAATACCATCATCTGCATCCCCCGCCCATTTAGACAGCATATACATATCATATTTCAACGATGCCATATACATTGGGGTATTATCGCGGGGTTCTGCCTTATTCGCCGCCAGGGCGGTCGCCACCTCAAACCAGGCACCATGACTAAAATTCATAAATTCAGATGCTCCACCAAAGTATATTTTCAAGGCATAATGCGCGTTAATCTGTGGGAAAGACAATTTACACACAACACCACACGCACCCACCCATGGATTTACACCACCACGCGCCGTCAAAGTGCACCGTTGCCCAAACAAATTGCCCAACTGCGGCAATTCATAAACACAATCTGATTTCATATCGCGCAAATCAAAGGCATTATTAATTAAAAAATCTTCCAGATTTTCACGAAATTGTGCGGTCACATTTGCAATATCTTTGCCCACCAACTGGCTGCGCAATTCTGGCGGCAACGCACCAATATATGGCGACACATCTGTATTATACACAATCCGTTTTAACACATGCGGATTTCGGTTCCAATTTCTGCGCAAATATCCCGTCAGCGCCCGATGCTTGAACCGTGGCGCATTAATATCCTTTATCAAAACTTTATCACTAAATAACACAGCAAAACATATAACACAAAAGTTTTACATTGTCAACTTTTGTCACTGTATTGTTCGCACAACCTGTTATGCCTATATATATTCCGCGCCAAGTCATCACTAATTACATCCCAATCATTCGCCCGTCCATAAATTGGCACACAAACCACCGGCGCACAAACATTATTCAGCAATTGTGTATTTTTCGCGCAACCTGCGACGAATATCCCCAGTATTAAGATTATAAGCCTCGGCATTTATATCCCCTTGAATTTTCATTATTTGCGATTGTTGCGTGATAACATTCGCGCCCATACGCGCATTGCAATACTGTCGCCCCACCTGACCACCCGCGAAATAGGCCCCACAAACAACCGCCAACAAAAACAATAAAAAATACAGTTTATACATTTTTTCATCCCCATAAAAAATCCCGCCATTTGGCGGGGATTTTTATTGTAATTTAGCACGCATCAGATTGTAATTATTGTCATACAACAATTTATCTGACGGCGACATTACACCTGCATTCGTTTGCACAACACCGTTTACAAACTCGGCATTGATTATTGTATACGCCCCAGGTCCTGCCATTGGGAACGATATACCGCCGTTAAAGTTGCCAACATAAGCCGACACAACATTTGGCGATAACTTACGCCCCAGATGCCCTGCAACAGAATCAATTACCGGTATTCCTGATTGCACAGCATTTGGATATACATTAAACCAACCACCATTTATCCCGATTCCCAACAATGGTTCCCAACGCATTGTTGCAGTATTCATATAGTACGGCAAACGAATACCGCGATAGTCAACAACAACAACTGCATATCCATTAATCGTGACAATTGGCGCCACTGAGTTAATAGTTGTTGGCAACGAAATCAACCGTAACGATGCGCCATTTTGATTACCAATAACCCCACCTGCATTACGCATCAACTGTTCCAAATCAGATTGATTTTGCGTTACCGCTGGTGCAGATGGCTTTTTATCATCGTCATCTTTACCAATCAGACCACCAATTAACCAACCTGCCCCAATTGTTCCTGCAATTGCAGCCGTTGCAATCAAAGCAGTCTTGGCACCATTATTCTTTACCTCGTGTGGCTTAATATCACGCGCCGGTTCCACAGATGCCGGGGTATAAGTCGGCGTATTATCCACCGGCGCCGGGGTATAAGTCGGTGTATCATCCACAGGTGCCGTCGGCTGTTCCGGTGTCACCACAGGTGCCGTCGGCTGTTCCGGTGTCACCGCTGGCGCAGATGGCTTTCCTGGCGTCACCACTGGTGCCGTCGGCTTTTCCGGTGTCACCACTGGCGCAGATGGCTGTTCCGGTGTCACCACTACTGGTGCCGTCGGCTTTTCCGGTGTCACCGCTGGTGTTTCCGCCGGCGTTTTGTCTGGAATATTAACATTGGCCAAATTTTGTCCACTTGGCGCAGCAATCGCATTGGCCGTTCCCGCCGCCACAACTGCCCAATTTGGATTCCAAACTGTACTTACAACTCTGTCAATGCGATTTTCAGTTACCCACCTAATCAGGTCAGCCTTTCTGGTGAAACTGCCCGTATTGCCATTACCATACAGCAATCCACGCCAACGACCACCACCACGCAATGCCGGGTTTGGATCCCAACCTGGTACCCCCACAGGCAACTTGTCAATTACTTCACCGGTTGTTTGATTATACCATTGACCGTTACGATATATCCATCCTGTATTTTTCAGATCGTCTATCTTGTCCGTCACACTTGTCACACGGGTTGAAATAGCCTGTGCTGTTTGGGTCAACCCCGCCACAATCATCACAACACCGGCAATAAACTGAACCGCATCTGCAACCTGAATAATCGTACTTTTGGTATTCTTTCCATTAGCCGGATTCAGCGCACATGTAGACAAGTTTTTATCATAATAAACTTCATAACCTCCGTCCTTTACTGGTATTTCAGCAACACATCCTGAGACTATTTCTTTAAAATAAGTATCTGATGCCTTGCCCAGAACACGTGTCAGCATTTCATCCAAACCATTACGACGCTGTTCATTCAAATGATCTGCACCCATAATCTCTTCCAGGTGGGCGCGCAGGAAAGCATCTGCCGCCTCAGGCGTTTGAATTTTATTCATTTCAACCACCCAATCCGATGCATCGGAATCCAGCATCAGCTTAACACCATCGGATGTCGCCGCCGCCAATGTTGCTGTTGCAGCCGCTGTAATCATCAACACAGATCCACCCGATGCCACTGTCACAACCAATGTAACAACCGCAAGACCAGTATTAGTCAAAACCTTAACCGTAGCCTTAGCGTTTTTTGCCTGTTTTGATTCTGGCAACATACAAATCTGTTTTTCTGCGTCCCAATATGCCGCCTTGCAATCTGGACACTCCGCCAAATTCAACTGTGCGACCTGCGCACACATATCCTGGGTCAAATCCGCACAATGCTCGCCATCAAAAACCCCACCCACTGCACGACACCCCAGGGCTTGGGTACTGCCCTCAATAAGCGATTGCCCCAGCAATGTCACATTTTGTTGTGTCAAATCATCAAAAACAAAGTCAACACGTTTGCCATTAATATGACATGTCAAAACATCCTCGTTATCTTCAAATACCCCACGAATCCAACGACGATGTGTCTTAGCACAACTAAAACTGGTGACTGGCGTTGGCGCCAACTTTGATGCACAATACTTTTTAATCAATTCGTCCAAAGACGACGCTGCCTGTATTTGCGTTTGATCTTTACCAGACGAATATACAAAATTATCAATTATCCCCGCATACTCATTAACCAATTCACTTTCGTCGGTAATATTATATGATTCAATATAACACCCATGATTTTTCTTAAACGCGCGCCAACCAAATTCACGTGCAATTTTATCAACCGCATCACAATTTTCCGCCCTAAGACAATCTACAATATTTGGTTTGCCATATATAATACAGATGGCCGTTTTCATATTATTTTCAATTTGCGAATCCACACTTTCATAAAGGTCATCAAACTGAAGTTCATAATATCTTGGCAGCCTAGAAGGTTTCAAAACCCTGCACGCGACATAATCGTCATTCCACGACTGTTCAACCGACGATGTACAAACAACATCTTTTCGCTTTTTTTGATGTTCCAAATAAACCTTGGCCATAAACATCGCCTGACGATGATTTGTGTTCGTCCACGAAAACGCTTTGATACATTCGCCCATGCCGTCACCTGTACACGCGCGTTGCCAAATTGGCATCAAATCAAACGCAAAATCATCACATTCCTGCTTGCCGGCGCTGCTTTTTATATCCAGCCCCCCTGCCATACAAACATCCCACAACTGTTTTGGCAAAATCCCTTTACCACCATTGCCCGCAACCGCCGCATGGTATGCCGCCAACGCATTGCCATAGTTTGTTTCATTTGGAAAATACACCCGAAAAGCCGGATTTAACAATTCCGAAGACACAGAAAAATACTTATAGGCAGCTCTGAGAAACTCAGGTTCAAAGGGAGAAGAACCATTTTCAGACCGTCGCTGTGCCTCGTCTATAGTGCCCTCATAAAAAGGAAATGCAGCGAACGACGGACTCAACAAAAACAGTGAAAATAATGCGATTATTAATTTCTTCATTTCAATACCCCCGTACATTTTTCTGCAACAGATGCGACCTTTTTAATTGCACTGATTTGTGTGGCATTGAACACCGTAGCGGTTGCCGATGCCAACGTGGTTGCACCCGCCAAAACATTGGCGGCTGTATTCAGGTTCTTTTCTTTCTTTTTACCTGCATCGCTGTTATCGTCTCGGGTTTTATCTGTATTAGCAATTGCAGATGTGACGGTCCCCCCAACCCCGGTAACCGCACCAACAGTTGATGAAATCATTGCACCCTTGGCCTTGGTATTAATTTTGGAAATATCCGCATATTCAAATTCGCCACAGGCATCGGCAATTGTCTGAGCCTCGGTTATATCAATTCCGTTAATTCTGGCCTGCATCATCGCATTACGCAGATTTTTAACACTGGCCTTGCAATTTTCAATCTGGGCATTCAGGTCACCATCAACCTTGTTCCCGCCGGCAATAACTGCACCGGCAATATTCGTCACAGTTGACCCCGCCAACAACCCAGTTCGCCAATTACCCAAATTCTTGGACTTTTTAACCGTTTTATCCAGTTCTTCCTGCAGGGTTTCTTTATCTTCCATCTCGGTATTATATGCGGCATTAAATTGTGACAAAAATACTTCATATTCTTCGGCGGTCAAATTTGAACCAGAACTTTTGTGCATTTCATCAATTTCCTGTAACATTTTTTCCAGTTCTTCGGCCTTTCTATCAGTTTTCATTTTAACCAAACCGGTGACAACCGCGCCTGCGCCAGCCGCTGTACCAACCGCAGTAATTGCCGTATTAATACCCGCCATTTTCTTTAAATCAGCCAATTCATCATCAATTCCAACGCATGATACATATGTTGCCCGCAACGCATCTTCCAATGTCAATGTGTTTGCCCCCGCAACCATTGGTACCAGCAATCCCAACAATACAAGAAATCGCATTTTATCCCCCCAAGGTATAAAAGTGGTTATTTAATCACTACATAGTTTAGGAAAAATTCTGGCCACAACGCAAGCGAAAAAAAAAGAAAAAATAAATAACTTGGGCCGTACACAAATCCATTTTTTGACAACCCATCCCGAATCGCATATAAAAAACGCCCCATAAGAAAAATCCCGCCATTTGGCGGGAATTTTTATTGATTCATGGAACTGAAAAAGTCCGCATTTGTTTTTGTCAGTCGCAACTTATCCAGCAGGAATTCCATTGCCTCTAATGTACCCATTGGGTTGATAATACGGCGCAATACATACATTTTGCTTAAAATATCCTTGCCCACCAACAGGTCTTCTTTACGCGTACCAGACTTAGTAATATCAATCGCCGGATACACACGCTTGTCAGACAATTTTCTGTCCAAAATAATTTCGCTGTTACCTGTACCCTTAAATTCTTCAAAGATAACTTCATCCATCTTAGACCCTGTATCAACCAACGCAGTCGCAATAATTGTCAGCGAACCACCACCTTCAATATTACGCGCCGCGCCAAAGAAACGCTTTGGCCGTTGCAATGCATACGCATCAACACCACCGGTCAAAACCTTGCCGCTGGATGGAACGCATGTATTATATGCGCGCCCTAAACGGGTAATAGAATCTAACAGGATAACAACATCCTGTCCTGCCTCTACCAGGCGTTTTGCCTTTTCTATAACCATTTCTGCAACCTGAATATGACGCGCTGCTGGTTCATCAAAGGTTGAAGATATAACCTCACCCTTAACACTGCGTTGCATATCGGTCACTTCTTCTGGACGTTCATCAATCAGCAATACAATCAATTTAACATCTGGATAATTTGTTGCAATTGAATGCGCAATATTCTGCAACATAACGGTTTTACCTGTACGCGGTGGCGCAACAATCAACGAACGTTGTCCCTTACCTGTTGGCGAAATCAAATCAATCACACGCGCCGACAGGTTGCGACCTTTATCCTTGTCATCGGCAACTTCCATCTTTAATTGTTCATCTGGATATAATGGCGTCATATCATCAAAAGACACACGATGCTTTAACTTTTCTGGATTATCGCCATTAACGCGTTCAATTGTTTCCAATGCAAAATAACGTTCTGTTTCCGCAGCCGGCGCCTGAATTTGCCCTTCAACATAGTCACCTGTTTTCAAGCCATATTTTTTAATCAAATTTGGCGACACATACAAATCGTCTGGCCCCGCCAGATAGTTTGATTCTGGCGCACGCAGGAACCCAAAACCATCCTGCATCCGTTCCAACACGCCATCACCAATTAATGTGACCTTGTTATCAGCCGCAAACACACGCATAACCGCGAATCGCAACTGTTGAACATTCAACTGTGATGGATTTTCAATACCCATATCTTCTGCCATTTTCAGCAATTGCTGTGGCGACTTTGCCTTTAATTCATTAATATGCATAAATTTTCCTTAACTTTTTTGGGGATAACGAACACAGACCTGTGCCCTTTGACCCAAATATAATACACAAAATTGACAAAAATGTCAAGTTTTTTCTGTAATAAATGTTTAGTGTAAGTGGCCAGTGCAAGTTATTAGTGATGGAAAAGAATTAAAAAACATTTCATCATTCCCGCGGGGGCGGAAATCTAATGCATCGCAGACATTTTTGATTTGTCCCTGCGGGGCAATGGATCCCCGCCGTTGCGGGGATGACGGTATGCGTGTTTTTTTGCCGATACTAATCACTAACAACTTACACTAACAACCACCACAACCTATTCAATCCAAAATGAACCATATGTGGTGGCGCCTTCGGCACCAACCGGCACCATACCAACAACACCCGCGGTATAGTCTGGTGTTATCTTACCCCATTTAACTTTGTTTTCGCCAGAAACACCTAAAATAACAGAATTAGTCAAATTTCCCGTATAAAATTTATCTAATGTTAATGTCCCTGTTTCAATCTTGCTTGCTGTCACCGCACCATCGGCAATCTTCTCTGCTGTCACCGCACCATCGGCAATCTTCTCTGCTGTCACCACACCACTGTCAATATCTTCTGTGGTAATATGTGCAAACCCAATACCCTTATCAACACCTGTTCCATATACCTTCAGAACCCCACCTGAATCCGATGCAACAACCGCAATAGGCGCACCATTTTTCCAACCAATTAGCGCGGGATTAGCACCAGTGACCGCAAATACTTCAACATTACCATTGCCCGAACCATTACCATAAAGGAATCCTGTCACCCCACCACCAGGATATATTGATGAAATTTTATCCAGTGTCACTGCACCGTCGGCAATGGCATTCGCCACTTGCCCCCATTTAACATTACCGTCATCATCAGAAATGAGAACTTGATTTTCATAACTGCAAATACGAACACCACTAGCATTGACATAACATGTTGGGTCTGTTTTTTCAATCATATCCGTGCTGATATAGCCGGCATACACAGAACCATCCTTATCCGTCACCATGGCCAGATTTTTCTTATCTGCCCCTTGTTCAATATTAACTTTATCCGCCAAAACTTCATGTGCTTCGGCTGCGGATTGGGCAGCGCTTAGCGCATGTGCGCCCGCGGCGGCTGCGTGTGCTTCGGCCGCATCGGCGGCATTGCCCGCCGCATTTACCATACGATTTACATAACTGACACCTGCAATGCCATTTGTTGCCTGGTTTAATGTTGATTCAACATATACATCATGCGTTGTGCCTAATTCTTCATCATTTGTTGGTGCGGTTGCCAATACTGGGTTGACCGCCAACATGGCGCACAGTGATACGGAAAATATAAAACGCTTTATATCGTATAGCATACGAATCTCTCCCTTTTCATTTCAATCTTGGTGGTGATGCGGATTTGAATAGAGTGTATTTTAACAACCATACGGGTCATTAAAACGGGTCGCATCACCACAACAAAAAAACCGCATTGATAAATCAAAAGCGGTTGGAGGTTCGAAACTATACGAAAGAATAGTGTGGTGTATTCAATGTATTCCACCAACCCTCCAACCCAGCGGTTGGAGTTATTTTTCGTCCAATTTGCGGACGCCTTCGTACGGGTTTCGACACCCCATCGTGATAACACATCACGACACGATTATTTTAACAGATTATTAAAATAAATGTCAATCGCTTTGATAAATAAAAGTTTATGTTAGTGTAAATTGTTAGTGGTGGTAAAAAAATTGTCATCCCCGCGATGGGGCCAGGAATGACAAAGTTTTTTTAAATCTTTACCACCACTGGCCACTTACACTAACAACTTACAACTAAAAAATCCCCCAACCGGGGGATTTTTTAAAATCTGTACGAACCAGAAATCTTAATATTGTGCAATTGAATATCGCTGTTGTACTGATAACGATAATCAACACCAAATTGCAATCCATTCGCAGACAGCAATTCAACACCGCCGCCAATATTCGCCCACAGCGGGTCAATTTCAACATTATACTTAGTATACGCGTCTGCTGGTGCAAATTTGTATTCCGCCTTGTCCGGCGCACCCAGGACATCATATTCAACACCAATTGATGCATATGGGCGAATCTGGAACCACGCAGACGGATAAATGCGTTTCTGGGCCGTCAACGAATACCCCGGCGTGAATATAAAGTATCCATCTGATTGCAGACGCATATAATCGCCACCACCAACCTTTTCTTTGACATCAAAGCCAAAGTTATAACCGCCACGAACATACAAATTTCCAACAACATACTGGTTCAAGATATCGTGCAGAACACCCCATTCAGAAATCAAACTAAATGCCGTTCCATCACCATCAATTGTACCAACATAGTTCTGGGTACGATTTACATCCAAAACATGCATATCAATAAAGGCATTACCATACACACGCGCCTTTTCACTGGCTGTTTTCATCAAATATGCACCAAACCCGATATTTGTATCTGCAACATCTATATCAACATGGCCGTCAATTGATTGGCCTGGGATATAACCTAAATCCATCTTGTCGCCAACCTTGGATGTGGTGCGTGCAATCCGCCCCGTCAATCCCAACTGCAATGTGTTTGATTCCTGCCAGTCAAAACCACCAGATATACTAAACCGATTACCATCTGTATGTTTACCATCTGCAACATTTTGATACAGCATACCAAAATCTACATCAACCCATGCCTTTTTCAGATTACGGTTACGATTCCAAATAAATTCGTCAAACATACGATCTTCAAACGAACGGAACGCTGTGTGTTCATTCAAAACAACAGTACCCGCAATTTGTTCCAATTCACGCGCCTGGAACAGACGGCTAAAGTTCGCCATGGCATCTGGATTGCGATCTGATTCCGCATAGTATTCCATACGATAGTACAATTGATTTGCCATTTCTTGCATATTTGTACCACGGAATACCAGTGGAATAACCTCAATCGGTGTCCGGTTAAAGAACTTTTTATCCTTTAAGCGTCCCGCAATCATATCATCCAACGCGCCCGCCGATACAAATTCCCCATTTGTATATTCAGGATAGGTTGCAACAATTGGTTGCAGTTTAAACACTTCAATTGGCCCACCAAAGCGCGGATCAAACACAATATACAGGTCATTATCACGCGCTGCAACATACGCACCGGCATCACCACCCGTACCATTATTAACATCCAATGATTCCAAATAATCATAACACAACGAACCATCGGCATTACAATAACGAACCTCTAAATTACGCGCTTTTTCTAACAAGCCTGCATTTTCAACACCACCTTCCGCATGAACAAACCAAATCGCAGTTCCCTGTTCAACAATATCACGCAAAGAAATACCAATCTGTCCACCCTCTAACGCACCCCCAGGCACCCCGTTGCCCAGTTCCAATGCACTGTTACCTGCGGTAAAGGTACCACCAACATTAATCATTGCCGCGCCATCTGTGGCATTTTCTATTTTTACAATATTATTTGAATCCAAACCAACATTTGACCAGTAATTAACATCCGTTGAATCCAATGTGCTGCCCGCAGCATACGGCAAAACAACCGCATTAATATTACTGTTGGAATCAAAAACATAGTCCCCGGAAACAGTCATTTTTTCCAGACCAATAAAATCAACCGCCCCCGATACACTGCCATTAACATTTACATTCATCCAGTTATCAGTTGGCACCGCAACAAACCGCAAATCCGTTGCATTAATATTGCCACCAACATCAATATCACTGGAATTTACAACCAACTTTCCACTTTGCTGCTTAATCCCTGCAACATTCAAATTAGACGCATTAACAACATAATCTGTCGCACTGATATTTATATCCTTGTCATCCAATACGCCACGATACGCCTGATACAGCATACCACTGGTATTCAGCGCAGTTTCTAAATTCAACCCTGCACCACGCAGCACGATATTACCACCATTCAGTGCCATTGTCTCTAATGAAGTTACACCTGTACGACTGTCCAGTGTCAAAACATCTGCATTATTAACCAAATTCCCCAGGTTTAACCCATTATTTGCAGTCAGCGTTAATTCGCCACTGTTTGTCAAACCAGCCACTGTAATTGTACTGCCCACCTGAATTGCAGAATCCGTCCCCGCCAAAACATTCATTACGCCATTTGCACGCAACGCCGTTCCAATATTATAGGTGGTACTGCCACTATCAATATTGAAATCGCCACCAATAACTAAATTATTTGCCGCAAAAATACTTGCAGAATGATTCAGCATCCCATCATTTCCACCCTGGACAAAATCACCACCAACACTAACAGTATCTGTCACATAAACATTTGCCGCATTCAAATTCGCCTGACTGCCCGCACCACTGACACCAACAGAATCGGCCGACAAAATATACGCCCCCAGATTCATAACGCCATTTGTTTGCGAAATTGAATCTGCCGTAATACTGGTACCTGCGGTTATATCAAATGTTTCGCCACTGGTTGAAACATTCCCCACAACAACATCACCCGTTGATACTGCTGAAAAAACAGAAGTATTTGTGACATCTGCAAAATTCAACGACGCACCAGAAACAGACATATCGTTTTTGTTTGTAATTACATCAGAAACAGACACCACGCCATTTGCGCTGATATCAACAATACCATTATTTACAACCGTGCCACCTATTGTCACTGCATCGGCCGATTCGATATTCAATGTATTCACACTGCCCACCGACACTGCACCAACTGAAATATCTGTTCCCGATGCAGTTGTCTTTAATGTGAAATCATTTGTATCACGAACCTTGGCACCTGATGATATATACAGCGGGTCATTAGATGGATCAAAATACAAATTACCATCAATATCAATATTACCGTCATCCGCCATCACATTTTCACCATGGAACAAGAACAACCCATTCCCTGAAATATCTGCAGCAACAATATTATTGGCATATGTTTCAAAGGTTCCACCATTATTAACCGACAAATCCCCTGCGATATCAACCGTTGCAGCCGCATCTGTCCCCAATGTCAACAAACCTAAATTCGCAACATTAACATTTCCTGCAACCTGCGTGACCCCAACATCAAAACGCACATTTCGCACAACATCAGATGCCGTCACATCAATATCACCACCAACCGTCACAGAATCTGTGGTCAATGTAAACGCATTCCCTGCAGATGTGATATTCATATCACCCGCCACAAAAGATTCCGCACCGCTGACAACAATATCACCATCAACCTGAACCGAACCTGTCACATCTAAATTCTTTAAATTATCCCCCAGATTCAGTGTTCCATCTGACACAGAAATCCCATTTGAAACCTGGACTGCACCCGCCAAAGCATCTAAATCAACCCGACCGCCTGCGACATCAATTGCACCAATCTGAACCGCAGATCCATTCGTATCTGACCCCAAAATCGTGGTTGTACCACTGTTATTCGTGACGGCACCTGCTATACTAACATCCTTGGCCCAAATTGTCGTTGTGCCATTTGTATTAGATACGGCGCCACCAACAACAACCTTGCCAGTTGGTGCGGTCAAAGAAGAAATTGTCAAATCCGCCCCAACACCTGCATTGACAACATCAGAAACAGAAACATTGTTACCATTCAGGACCATTTTACCAGAATTTGAAACCGCCCCATCAATATCCAATGTTCCCTGGGCAGACAAAGTCGTATCCGAACCAACCGCCCCAACAACCTGATCCGCTACATTAAAGTTACCATCGCTTGCACCAGCATTGTCCTCACCTGCAACAGCAGAAAATACATCACCAGAATTTACAATTGAATCAGCAGAAATATTCAATGCCCCCAGGGTCATATTTGCCCCAGCATTTGCGACACCATCCGCATTCAAACCATTCTGAATCTTACCCGTATTGATATCACCACTGCGAACCCGCAAATTAAAATTATTTAAAAAGTTAGAAAAAGCACTAAACGAATTATTTGTAATTGTCAATGTACCTGTATCCAAACTAAATTCGTTATCCGCGCTCATTCCGCCCAAATTGATACCATTGGCCAACACCGTCGCCCCAGACACAGTCGCATAAAAATTACCATTATTAACCGCAGAATATGTAGACTGGGTTCCACCATTAACCCTTAAACTATTAACATTCAAACGAATCGTTCCATCATGCGATTCATTAGTCATCGTTGTTGAAACAATCACATCACCACCGGTAATATCCAACTCTGCTGCGGTGGTATTTTCCAGCGCGCCCGAAATTTCAATTCCGCCCGCAGCATTAATTGTCATATCACCGGCATTATTCTGAATCGCACCATCAGACGACACCGCGCCACCCGCGCTGACAACGGTTGTGCCCGCCCCAGTTGTGGTCAGACCCGCAAACTGTACTGCACCTGTCGCGCTTATATTTGTATCACCCGAATTTGCGTTGATACCACCTGTCACATTAACAGAATTTGCCGCAACAGAAAAATCACCATACGACAGCACCGAACCATTTACTGTGAACGCATCAATATCTTCTGCTGCAAAAGATGCAGACACGCTGTCCGTACCGACAAACACACCTTGGTTCTGCGCACCCGGCGTTCCAATTGTTAAGTCAAACACATTTGCCGAACTATCGTTTGATTTTATCGTCAAATTTTTACCATTTAAAACCTGCAAAATTGCACCAACAGAAACATCACCCTGTGATACAATTGTAAAAGGATTAGACACATTACTTAAAATATACAAGTCACCCGATTCGCTGCCCTGTTCTACCATTCCCAGATACAGGTTATTTGCAATTGAAAAACCATTTTGCGAAACAATACCATTAATCACAGGAAAATCATCCGAAGCCTTAATAACAATTGATTGTGCACCTGCATTTTGCCATGCCTCACTTTCTGTAGAAACGGATGTATTTCCCAATTCTGGGTTAACAACAACAGCCCCCGCGCCCAGTGGCAACAGGCAGCAAGCAAAAGAAATCAACCTTTTGATCATTTTTTTATTTCCTTCCAATCCTAAATATGGTTATATCATTGCACATTTCGTTTTATTAAGGCAAGACGAAATTAACATTGTTTAGTATCTAATAGGAGAAAAAGTATGTTTGAAATAAAAAAAATTCATGCACGTCAGATTATGGACAGCCGTGGCAATCCAACAATTGAATGCGACATTACATTATCGGGGGGCGCATTCGGTCGCGCTGCCGTTCCATCTGGCGCATCAACCGGCACATTTGAAGCCCTGGAACTGCGTGACGGTGGCAACGCATATATGGGCAAAGGCGTATTAACCGCTGTTAAAAATGTAAATGAAATTATTGCACCTGCCTTGATTGGCATGGACGCATCCAAACAAACAGAACTGGACGAAAAGATGCTGGCACTGGACGGTACACCAAACAAAGACAAACTGGGGGCGAATGCAATCCTGGCGGTATCAATGGCGTTGGCGCACGCATCTGCAAATGCAAAGCACATACCATTATATAAATACATTGCAGATGTATATGGCAATGATAATCCATGCGTATTACCACGCCCAATGATGAATATTATCAACGGCGGCGCACACGCAGACAACGGTCTGGACGCCCAAGAATTTATGATTATTCCAAACGGCGCCACATCCGAAGTAGAAGCAATCCGCATGGGTTCTGAAATCTTTCACAACCTGAAATCAATCTTAAAGAAAGGCGGTAATTCAACCAATGTTGGCGACGAAGGCGGATTTGCACCAAACTTTAATTCCTGTGCCGAAGCACTGGACACAATCGTTGCGGCAATTCGTTCCGCGGGATACGAACCAGGCACCCAGGTTTCAATCGGTTTAGATGTTGCATCATCTGAATTCTATTCTGATGGCGTTTATAATTTTGAAGGCAAAAAATTATCATCTGACCAAATGATTGAATTCTATGAAAAATTAATTTCAGATTATCCAATTATTTCTATAGAAGACGCCCTGGCCGAAGAAGACTGGGACGGTTGGAAAAAATTAACCGAACGCATTGGTCAAAAATGCCAATTGGTTGGCGACGATTTATTCGTGACAAACCCAACCCGTCTGGCACGTGGTATTGAGCACGGCATTGCAAACGCAATTTTGATTAAGGTAAATCAAATCGGTTCATTAACCGAAACATTACGCGCAATCAAAATGGCCCAAGACGCAAACTATGGTGTAATCATTTCCCACCGCAGTGGCGAAACCGAAGACACCACAATTGCAGACCTGGCGGTTGCAACAAACGCAGGCCAGATTAAAACTGGCTCTATGTCACGCACAGATCGCATGGCAAAATATAACCAGTTAATTCGTATTGAAGAAGAACTGGACAAATCCGCAA
>CALARG010000024.1 GCA_937888635.1 uncultured Alphaproteobacteria bacterium | reverse complement strand
TTGCAGGTGTCAGTTATGTAAATCGTATGGTAAATGCGGCGGGCAACGCCGCCGATGCAGCCGAAGCACACGCAGCCGCCGCAGGCGCACATGCGCTAAGCGCTGCCCAATCCGCAGACAAGGCACATGAAGTATTAAAAGATAAGGTTAACATAGATCAGGGCACGGATAACAAAAATAAAGTCATGGTGACAAATGGGACGGGCTTGGTCTATGCGGGGTATATTGCACCAGGTATGATTGCCAATGGGGCAGTGACAGCGGATAAGATTGCCGGTGGTCCTTTGGTTGGGGGTGTTTTGCAGACCAAATCTGGCAGTTCGGGTCTTTATACAGTTTGGGGGCAAGTTAGTTCTTTGGGTATTATGAATGGTGCGGTGATAGCGGATAAGATTGCCAATGGTGCGGTGACGATTGATAAAACTGCGGGTGTTGTTGGTATGGTGCCGGTTGGTGCCGAAGGCGCCACCACATATGGTTCTTTTTGGATTGAATAGGTTTTAGTAGTGGTTAGTTGTTAGTGTAAGTGGTTAGTGGTGGTAGCAATGGATAGTGGCCACCGCCGGTATGACTGGGGGGGGCTTTGCTCCAATTCTTTCCGTCATTTCTGCCCCCCGCGGGAATGACGAAATTTTTTTAATTCTTTTCCACCACTGGCCACTAACAACTAAAAAATCCCCCGATTGGGGGATTTTTAGTTTGTGTGGTTTTATTAACCCAACATTTTTGCAACTTCATCAGCCAAGTTGTCTTCGCGTTTTTCAATACCTTCGCCCAGTACGAAATATGCAAAGCCGGCCAATTTGCCGTTTGCGCCTGCGATAACTTCGCGGACGGTTTTTGATGGGTCCATAACGAATGGCTGTTCTTCCAGAACCGATTCGCCATAGTATTTTTTAATGCGACCTTCTACCATCTTTTCAACGATGTTTTCTGGCTTGCCAGCGGTTGCACCCGATTCGATGAATACTTTCTTTTCGCGTTCAACAGCCACCGGATCAACATCAGCAATTGTCATGAATTCTGGTTTGTTCGCAGCAATATGCATCGCAATTTTAGAACCAATTTCGTCAATTTGTGCATCGTCACCATTGATTGCAACCGCAACACCGATTTGACCCATGCCTGGGACCAATGCGTTGTGGATGTATGTAAAGATTTTGTCGCCCTGGACGCGTGCGATACGACGCAGGTTCATGTTTTCACCAATTGTAGAAATTGTTGCCGCGATATCGTCTTTGACGGCGCTCATTGTTGCGTCAAAATCGCCATTTAATTCAGCGGCCTTGGCTGCGACATCGGATACCAATTTCTGGAATTTTTCGTTCTTGGCAACAAAGTCTGTTTCGGCGTTCAATTCAACAACGCAACCCATATTGTCGCGCTTTACAACTGTGACCAAGCCAGATGCAGCAACACGACCCGCCTTGGATGCAGCCTTTACAATACCTTTCTGGCGCAACCAATCGGCAGCAGCCTGGATATCACCATCGTTTTCCATCAAGGCTTTTTTACAATCCATCATACCTGCAGATGTTTTTTCGCGCAGTTCTTGAATTAATTTTGCTGTAATTTCTGCCATGTGTAATCTCCCATAATATAAATGTAAAAGAATTCTTGGATGCACGGGGCGAACCCCGTGCGATTTATTTTTATAAACAGATATTATTTATCTGCTTTGTCGGCCAATTTGCCGCGACGTTCTGCGCGTGCTTCGGATGTCTTAGATTTGATTTTCATTTCTTTTTCTTTGATTTCATCTTCTAATTCATCTGCTGCATCTGCCTGCATGTCTGCCGCTGCTTTTTTGCCAGCCGCCCCGCCCAGACGTTTTTCAATGCCTGACAGGATTGCATCAACAAACAGGTCGCAATACAGTTGTGTTGCGCGTGCTGCGTCGTCGTTGCCAGGAACCGGGTAATCAACCATTTCTGGATTTGCGTTTGTGTCGCAAATCGCGATTGTTGGAATGTCCAGGTTGCGTGCTTCACGAACAGCGTTCATTTCACGTGGAACGTCAATAACAACCATTGCCTGGGGTGTGCCGTGCATTTCCAAAATACCGCCGAAAATATCGCGCAGTTTTTCAACTTCTTTGGTCATAACACCGACTTCTTTCTTGGTCAGACCCAATTTGTCGGCGTTTGCAATGTCGGCTTCCATCTTTTTCAGGCGACGGATAGACTGAGAAACCGTTGTCCAGTTTGTCAACATACCACCCAACCAGCGGTTGTTTACATAGTATTGACCACAGCGTTCAGCGGCATCTTTGACGATGTCTTTGGCCTGATGCTTGGTGGCGACGAACAACACCTTGCCACCGGCGGCGGCGATTGCCTCAAGCGCGACCAAGGAACGGTGCAATAATGGGGCGGTTTTGTTCAAATTGATGATATGGATTTTGTCTTTAACGCCATAAACATATGGTGTCATCAACGGATTCCAGCGACGTGTGTGGTGACCAAAGTGGACGCCAGCTTCCATCAACTGTTTCATTGTAAATGTTGGCAATGCCATGATTTATCCTTTGTTTTCTGTTGTTATCCTCGTCGTATGTGGCAGACCAGATAAATATTCTGGACAGAAATTTTACAATACGACTGTGTTATTCGCACGATGTGCGTACGCCGATAATACCCCAGAAATATTAAAAAATCAAGTAAATTTATCAAAATAAATGGGAATCATTTTCTGATTCCCATTGGGTTATTGGGTTGTTGTCTCGCCGATTAATTTCCCGGCAAGTGCGCCAATGCCTATGTCTTGTATTATATTTCCCAAATCTGTGCCAGAATTTACTTTTATTGTTACATCAACCCTGCGACATTTTTCGTCATTGCGCTTATATGGGGGTTCGGTGCATTCTTCATCGGCTTTGCCAGATGTAGTGATTGTATTTGCTTTTACACCGGCATTAACGAACAGTTCTTTTATTGCGTTTGCGCGTTCCTCAGATAGTTTTTTATTTGTCATAGTGCTACTACTTTTAAATGGAACGCGATCGGTGTGTCCTGTAATTTCTATGCTAAAGGACTTGATGTCGTTGGCGCCTTCTGTTTCTGATAGGACGCGGGTTATCTCTGCTGCAATTTTTGTTTTGGCATTGTCTTTTAATGTTGATTTGCCAGAATCAAATGTGACATCTGCAGGAATATTCAGTTCTATTGTTTGTTCTTCTATTTTTGGTGCGGCAGTTGGGGCATTAGGTATCTGTTCGCATATACCGTTTTTATTTTCATAGCCCGCGTTACATATACATGTGTTGCCATCAAGTGTTGCGTTTGCGACACAATTACATGTTCCAGGGGATAATACACCATCTTTTGTACAGCCCGCAGGAGGAATTGCAACACATTCGTTTTGTTCATTATATTGTTTGCCTGTTTCACATGTGACGCATCCTTGCTCTGTAAAGAAACGGGCGGCTGTGTTAGAGCATGTACAATTTGGATATGTGCCACCGTTTACACCCTGTGATATGAAATCATTGCAGGTTGGTTTGGGCAGCGCGTTAACAACAGTTTGAACTTGTTCTATTTTCTTTTTCAATTTTTCATATTTTGCGTTGATTTCCTTGGAATTTTCTTTTTCTGAATCCTTGTTTATCAGCAAATTGCCAACCGCACCACCAATCGCACCAATGCCCGCCACGGTCAGACCGGTTTTCATCTTCTTGGCACTGTCGTCCTTTTGTGCCGCCCAGGCTTTGGCATCTTCGCCCTCGGGATCCTGTAATGCGCGCGCCAGTGATGTAAACGCAC
>CALARG010000023.1 GCA_937888635.1 uncultured Alphaproteobacteria bacterium | reverse complement strand
TTTGCAATGCAGAAATATCAGACCAAGGCCGCAATGGGAATGCTGATGAATTCGCGTACAGGTGAAATCATTGCGATGGTGTCTTTGCCAGATTTTGACCCAGAAAATCTGGGGGCGGACCCGGTTGCAAATCGTACCTTTAAACCAATGCGCAGTGTGTTTGAATTGGGTTCTATATTCAAGATATTTAATACTGCATTGGCGTTGGAAAATGGGATAGAACCGACAAAAGAGTATTATGTTGCGAAACCATTCCCAATTTATGATAAAAATGGAAAGTTGGCAAAAAAAATTACAGATATTCGCAGTTTTAAACCACCACGCCCCAGTATCAGCGTAGAAGAAATTATGATTCATTCGTGTAATGTGGGCAGTGCGCAGATTGCGCTGGAACTGCCGGATGGGGCGCAGAAAGAATTCTTTGAACGCCTGCATATGGACAAGGCATTAAATCTGGAATTTGGGCGTACGGAAAACAGTATTCCACAACGCAAATGGGGTCCGGTTGAACGCGCGACGGTTGCATATGGCCAGGGTTATGCCGTGACACCAATGCATTTGATGTTGGCGGTCAATGCCGTGACAAATGGTGGGATTTATATATATCCAACATTGCAAAAACGCAGTGTTGGTGTTGTGCGTGGCGAACGGGTCTTGGCAGATGAAATATCGGCAAAGTTGCGCCCGATTATGTTGCGCGTCGCAGAAGAGACCAGTGGTAAACAGGCGCGTGTTGCGGGTATTCAAATTGGTGGTAAAACATCAACTGCAGAAAAATATACAAATGGTAAAATTGATAATAAACGCAATGTGACCGCGTTTGTAGGTATCTTTCCCGCACATGCACCACAATATACAATTATGGTCGTGTTGGATGAACCGCATGGAACCAAGGAATCTTGGGGGTGGCGTACGGCGGCATGGAACGCAGTGCCAACAACCGGTAAGATTTTAAACAGTATACTGCCGTTGCTATTTGAATAATTTTAGATTATAATACCACTGATAATAAAAAAAGAGTAAGTAAGTTGAGAAAGATAGTGGAAAAATCCATGCTGGGCAAAGCGTGGGTGATGGAAAATGATGTTTTTGATGGCAGTGGGGATTTAGTTAAAAATATATTGCGTGGACGCGGGATTATAACAGATGCAGATGTAAAACAATTTTTAAACCCCAGTATTAAAGAATATATGCCAGATCCGTCTGTGTTGAAAGACATGGATGTGGCTGTGCGTATAATTACAGATGCAGTGCAGAATAATCAGAAAATTGCAATCTATGGTGACTATGATGTTGATGGTATTACATCAACTGCGATTTTTGTAAAGTTTCTGCGCGCGGTTGGCGCAGATGTTATTTGGCACCTGCCAACCCGTGAAGGCGAAGGGTATGGGTTAAACAATCAGGCGATTGATGAAATTGTGTCAGATGGCGCAAAACTGATGGTGACGGTTGATTGTGGTATATCCGGAATTGACGAGGTAAAACATGCACATGAATGTGGGTTGCGTGTTGTTGTGACCGACCATCATTCCCCAGACAGTCTGTTGCCAGATGCAGACGCGGTTGTAAATCCAAAGCGCGCGGATGATGGGTCTGGGTTGACTTATTTGGCAGGCGTTGGTGTCGCATTTCTGACTTTGGTCGCGTTAAATCGTGAGTTAAAGGGACGCGGATTGGGGCTGGATAATGCAGAACTGATGAACTTTATGGATTTGGTCGCCTTGGGGACGATTTGCGATACGATGCCTTTGGTTGGGTTAAATCGTGCGTTTGTTGCGACGGGGCTGAAGGTTTTGGGATTGCAGAAAAACCTGGGGCTGCGTGTGCTGATGGGGATTGCAGGGATAAAAAAACCGTCGGTATATGCGGCGGGGTTTGCGCTGGGGCCACGGTTAAATGCGGCGGGGCGGTTGGATTCTGCAACGCCTGCATTGGAATTGTTGCTGACGGATAATCCGTTGATTGCGCATGATTTGGCAGATAAATTGCATAAAATGAATCAAGAACGTATTGATATTCAGAATGCAATTATGTTGCGTGCCTGCGAGATGGCAGAAAATTGCTGTAAGTCTGGCAAGTGCAGTTTGTTTGTCTGTGGTGATAATTGGCATGGCGGGGTTATGGGGATTATCGCAGGACGATTAAAGGATAAATATAATCTGCCGTCATGTGTTGCAACACGGGCCGATGGAATGATTAATGGTTCAGGACGATCAATTGCAGGTATTGATTTAGGGAAAATTATTCACGACGCGTTGGCGTTGGGTATCGTCAGCGAAGGTGGTGGACATGCGGCGGCGGCGGGATTTTCGCTGCCGGCGGAAAATGAAGAGGCGTTTTGTAAGTTCTTGGAGGCGGCGGTTAATGAACAGTTGCATGGCGAAAGACCCAGCCCAGAAGAATTTGTTGATGCAGAAATTGATGCGGGGGCTGCAAATATGCGGTTGGTAAAACAACTGGATGCGCTGGAACCGTTTGGCCAGGGGAACCCAGAACCGCTGTTGGTGCTGCGTGGTGGACAATTGCGACATGCGTCTGTGATGGGGACGGGTGGGGCGCATTTGCGCGGCGCAATCGCAACCAGTGCAGGTACACAATTGGCTTTTGTTGGATTTAATTTGGTGGGAACACCGGTTGGTGATTTTTTACTGGACGATGTAAACACAAATACTAAAATAATGATGCTGGGGCGGTTAAAGCAAAATGAATATAATGGTCGTGTCAGTGCGCAGTTTTTCTTGGAAGATATTGCAATATAAAAAATGGTTAATATGGAACAGAAGATACAAGAATTTTTTGAACATCTGAAAAATGCAAAGTCTATTGCAATTATGGGGCACAAGAATCCAGATGGTGATTCATTGTGCAGTGTGTTGGCGTTGGCACATCTGATAGAAGATAATTTTGGTGTGACGCCGGTGTGCACATATGATGGTAATATTCCAGATGCGTTGGATTATGTGCCGTTGCGTTCGCGTATAAAATATTTTGAACGCGTTGATACCCAGATGCAGTATGATTTGGCAATTGTTATGGACTATGGTAATCCGGCGCATATTGGTGGGCCACGTCCGATTGTTGATAATGCTAAATTTGTAATTGAAATAGACCATCATAAAAACGAAAACAAATTGGGGCAATTGTGTATCAATGATGAAGATGCACCTGCGACGGCAGTTATTGTATATAAAATTATGCGTGCAGGGGGGCTGTATATGGATTCGCGTACGGCGGATTTGCTGGGGTTGGCGATTCTGACAGATACGGGTAATTTTAAATTTGTTCGCAGTGGCGAAGCATTGCGTATCATGGCAGATTTGGTTGATGCGGGTGTGAATATACGAAATCTGATTGAACTGATGCAGAATAAACCACGCAAGGCAGTACAATTAGAAGCACGCACAACCGCAAACGCAGAATTCTTTTATCATGGGCGTTTGGCGTTGGCGACAATACCAAAGAAGGATTATAAATATCTGGATGGACGTGGCGAGATGGTGTTGAGTTTGCTGGGGCAAATCCAGGGGGTGGATTATGTCGTTTTGTTGAAGGAACAAAAGGCAGAACAGATTGGTATTTCAATTCGCAGTCGCAGAAAACCAATTGACCATGTCGCAACAGCGTTGGGGGGCGGTGGACATGAAAGGGCCGCCGGTGCAATTGTGCGCGATACATTGGAAAATGTGCGTATGCAGGTATTAAACCTGTTCAAAGGAGAGTGTGTATGAGAAAGTTTTTATTCGCAATTTTTGCAATAATGTTTTGTGTGTCTGCAAATGCAGCGGTTGATAAAAAATTGGTGGACCAGGCGGAAAAGTATTTGAATTCTATTACCGGATTGAATGGTAATTTTGTTCAGACTGCAAATGGAAAACAACAGGCAGGCGTTTTTTCTATGTTGCGACCGGGGCGTGTGCGACTGGATTATGATAATATGCCAGTGCAATTGATTTCAGATGGCCAGGATTTGTATTTCTTTGATAAGTCTTTGGATCAAATTACAACTGTTCCGATTACCAGTACGCCCGCTGGAATTTTAGTGCGCAAAAATATTGATTTGAAAAATGCAGACATTAATGTTGTAGAAACGACGGATTATAAAAATTCCTTTGCGTTAAAGTTAAATCTGCGCGGTCAGGAAGGATTGGGATATATGACGGTTGTGTTTGATAAAAGTCCGGTAAAGTTAAATTCTTGGACGGTTGTTGATGCAACCGGTGCCACGACAGATGTGGCGTTTCGCGGATTGCGTGAAAAAACAAATTTTGGAAAAAATTATTTCCAGATTCAGCGACATAAAACAGTCAGCACCAGTGGTGGCGATGATTACTATGATTAATAAAAATGTTTGGTATTAGCACGGCGGAATTTTTTGTAATTTTATTGGTGGCGGTATTGGTTGTGCCAGTGCGTTTGTGGCCAGATGTTGCACGATTTTTGGCGCGTACGGTTAATCTGGTGCGGCGTGCATTGTGGAAAATTACAGATGTTTCCGAAAATATTAAACAACAGATAGAGTTGGAAAAACCAATTGATGATTTAATTCAGAATACAACAAATGATGTGTTGGATTCATTTTCTGATGTAATAGAAAAAAAACAAAAAAAGCCGAAAACTGTGCGTAAAGGGCGTGTAAAATGAAACAGATGACACTGATGCAACATTTTTCAGAATTGCGCCGGCGTGTGTTATGGGTGGCATTAATTTTTGCGCTTTGTTTCGTTTTTGGGTGGTGGATTGCGCCATTTTTACAACAGTTTTTAACCCAGCCATTAATGGCAGTTTGGCCGGATGGTGAGTTGCTGTATACAGGGCTGTCAGATGGATTGATGATTCATTTTTCATTGGCGACTTTGTTTTCTTTGATTGTTATTTTGCCGGTTGCGTTATGGCATGTGTGGGCATTTGTTTCGCCAGGGTTAAAGGAAAGCGAACGAAAAATCATATGGCCATTGTTGATTGCATCGCCGATTCTGTTTTTGTTGGGGGCGGGGTTCGCATTTTATTTTTTATTTCCGGTTGTGTTTCGTTTCTTTGTTGAATTGAATCAATCGGCGCCGGTGCCCAGTATGCTGATGCCTGTGGCGCGCGACTATTTAACATTTGCGATTGGGTTGTTAAAAGTTTTTGGGGTGGCGTTTCAATTGCCTTTGGTTTTGATTTTATTAAACAGAATTGGTGTTTTGTCGCGCGTGGCTGTGTTAAAAATGCGACGCTATGCGATTGTGTTTATTATTGTGTTGGCAGCGATTTTAACGCCACCAGATGTTGTGTCACAAATTATGCTGGCGTTGCCAATGTGGGTGTTGTTTGAAATTAGTATTTTATTTATGCGCCGTGATTGATTTTATGATATAATGATATTATGAAAAAAATCATTTGGATTTTTGCAGGTGTTTTGTTTACGCAAACCGCGTGTGATTTACAGCCGAAGATTCAGTCTTTGCCTGATTCGGTTGGGGACTTTATTTCTGCGCGTTATCCTGCGTTGTTGGCGGATCCAAATGTTAATCCGGAAATTTATAATTCTGCGGCGGCGGATTATGGTGTTTATGCGTCGCCTGATTTGTATGGTACGCCGGTGGCCGATGATTATGTTATGTATGCGTCGGTTGATGATTATATTATTCCGCCACAGGCACAGGTGTCTGAATATGGTACGCCACCTGTAGATGTTGATACGGGCGCAGAAATTGTAGAAAAACAAGATGAAAAAGTTGCGGCCGATGATTTTTTGCGTGTGCCAGATCGGGTGGCAGAAAAGGGCAAGGCTGCGGACGATGTCTTGGAAATTCAAAAACCAACATCTGGTGTTCAGACCGTGACGCGCGTGGAATTAGATACCGTTCGTGTTGCGCCGGGGGATACACTGTATTCTTTGTCGCGAAAATATTCAGTGCCGGTAAATGATTTGGCGGTTATGAATAATTTGCGTGCGCCATTTAATCTGGTTGTTGGACAGAAAATTCGCGTGCCAAACCTGAAAGATGCCCATGTTGCAAAAGTTGTAAAACAAGAACCAAAAAAAGTACCCGTTGCAGAAACAAAAAAATCCCAGAAACCCAGCGTAGAGGTGCAGAAAAAAGGAACCAAAACCGCGAAGGCGCAAGATGTGGTGGCGGTAAAAAAAGATGCGCCGAAAAAAATATCGTCTGATCCGACAAAAAAGTTGCCAAAGATTACATCACGGTCTTCGTCAAAGTTTTCGTGGCCGGTGCGTGGTAAGATATTGTCAAACTATGGTGCGAAATCAAATGGACTGTTTAATGATGGTATAAATATATCTGCGTCGCGGGGCAGTGCGGTTAAGGCGGCGGAAAATGGCGTTGTTGCGTATGCGGGAAATGAAGTAAAGGGTATGGGAAATTTGGTTATCATTCAACATTCTGGTGGTTGGATGACAGTGTATGCGCATATGGACGCAATGAATGTACGACGCGGCGCGCGTGTGAATGTTGGTCAGAAAATCGGTACAATTGGCCAGACAGGCAAGGTGGACAGTCCACAGTTGCACTTTGAAATTCGCAAAGGGACCAAGGCGTATAATCCAACCGTATATCTGAAAAAATAATAATGGTCACGATTTGTGGCCTTTTTTATGAATACTGTCAAATCATAATTTTTAATCCCGTGTGTTAAAGTTTGTTTGTAGCAAGGGGGAATTTATGAAAAAACTAATTTTTATATTATGTGTGTTGTTGGTGGTGTTTGTGATTGTTTGGGTGGTTGCGTATATGCATAAATCGCCTATGGTGCCAAACAGTGAATATCAGGCATCTAATCGGGATACGCAAATTGTCATTTATGATATTGATGATTTAGAAGGCGAAGTCGCACAGATAATCCCCAGGGGTGGATTTGACTATATCCGTGGTGGTGCAGGGACAGAACAGACGATGATGCGAAATATCACATCTTTTGATAATGTTGATATTGTTCCACGTGTACTGACCGGTGTGGTAGAGCCAGATATTACAACCTCTATTTTGGGGACGGAAATTGCATTGCCTGTGATTGCGGCGCCTGCGGCGGCACATGGACTGGCCCATGTCAGTGCCGAAGCCGGTACCGCACATGGTGTGGCAGCCGCCGGCACAATTATGAGTGTAAGCACATATGCCAGTTCTACACTGGAAGAAATCGCGCGGGCAGGGCGTGGCGCGCCACAGTGGTTTCAACTGTATCTAAGCAAGGATGAAAACTTTAATCGCCAAATTGTGAAGAAGGCAGAAGATTTAGGATACAAGGCGATTATACTGACGGTTGATGCGCCGGTTGGCGGAAACAGAATTGCAGATTTGCGTAATGACTTTAAGTTTCCATTGGAAATGCCAAATGTTGCAAAAAAGACAATGAAAACCAAAGGTCAAGGAATTGGCAAGATATTTGCTGCATCAAAAAATGATTTAAGTCCGTATGATGTTATGTGGGTAAAATCTGTGACCAAATTGCCAGTAATTGTAAAAGGTATTCAACATCCAGATGATGCAGAATTGGCAATCTGGGCAGGTGCAGATGCAATATGGGTTTCAAATCATGGTGGGCGACAGTTAGATGGTGCACCGGGGGCGTTTGAGATGTTGCCCGAAATTGCGGCGCGTGTGAATAAGCGGGTGCCAATTATCTTTGACAGTGGTATTCGTCGTGGTCAACATATATTCAAGGCAATCGCCAGTGGGGCAGATGTCGTCGCAATCGGTCGGCCGGTTATATATGGCCTGGCGTTGGGTGGATGGCGTGGGGTTGTTGATGTGTTTGACTGGCTGAAAAAAGATTTGCGGCGGGTTATGACTTTGGCCGGCGCGCAGAATATAGAAGATATAAAACAGATAGAATTACGACCCCGATGTGTGCAGATTATAAATGATGAATTATAAATGCTTGCATTTTGTAGAAAAAAAGTTATAATAAGCGCGCTGATAAGAATTAAAACAGTTCTGGATGCGTAGCTCAGTTGGTAGAGCAACTGACTCTTAATCAGTGGGTCCAGGGTTCGAGTCCCTGCGCGTCCACCAAAAATAAACGGTCACGAATGTGGCCGTTTTGTTTTTGTGATGAAAGCGCGGACGAGAACCCGTAAAAGGGTTCGGGGCGTTTAGTTGGCAAGAACAAGTGTTAACGCCGTTCGCGCCATACGCGAGCGAAAGGGGCCCATGGAGTGAAAACGAACATGGGAATATACAGTCCATTGCCGCGTCCACCAAAAATAAACGGTCACGAATGTGGCCGTTTTGTTTTTTAGTATGTTTTTTTATATAAGAAAAAAATCCCAGAAATAATGCGTATACAGCAGGTATTCATACCTATATAAATTTATGATTTGTATTGATAGAATTACAGTGTTGACATGAAACATAAACCCAAAAAACACAAAAAGGAGAGAAAATGAAAAAGTTAGCATTATCAACACTGGCGGTGCTGATGGCGTGTCCTGCATTTGCGGGTATAAATCATCCGGACCAGGGCAGCAGTTGGCAGATGTGGGGGATGGACCCATATATTGGTTTGAGAGGCGGTATGAGTTATTCAAACCTGAACTATAAATACAATGGTAATAAAGAAGCCATGACAGATTATATCTTTCAAGGGCGCGCTGCATTAGGTTTGGAAGTATGTGATACAGTTCGTTCTGAAATTGAATGGTCTTATTTTGGCAAATTGTCTGATTCTGAACGCTTTGGCGATGCGGGCAGCGTTGATGTAGAAGCCAAGATGCAGACTCTGTTGTGGAACAACTATATGGAATTTGGTGCGTATAAAATCGTTCGTCCATTTGTTGGTGTTGGCGCAGGTATTGCAATGACAGATGTTAAACGTAATGGCGATTTGATTCCAAGTCACAGCAAAGATGAAACCCGCTTTTCTGCAATGGGAACATTGGGCGTGACATTTGATATGGAACGTTTTGCGGTTGATTTGGCCGCGCGTTATACCTATGTAGACATTAATTCTGGTTTACATAATTTTGGTGGTGATGTTGGTATTAGATTTATGTTCTAAGACCAAAAGAGTGAAAAAAAGTGTCCACGATTGTGGGCACTTTTTTATTGACCAAAATAATATAAAAAAATATAATGTGGCGAATTTTTTAGGAATAAAAATAACAACGTGCAGTGCCAATAAGTCCAGTTGACGGCACTGTTTTTTTTGAAATAAACAGGAGAATGAATATGAGCAAAATTTATGCGTTGCCACCACAGAATATGAAAGAAGCATTTATATCTGCAATTCCAAATTGTACCACAATGTTGTTGGGGATGATGACATTGAATTTATGGATTTATGGTCATTTAACTTGGGGGAATTTTCTGGGGGCATTGGTGCCAATGTATTTGACAGCGTTTTGTTTGGATTTCTTTATTGTGGGGCCGTTGGTTATGCGAATCGTTAAAAGATTTCAGATTATGAAGTTTATGCCGCTGATTCGTGTTGGGGCGATGGCAACAATTTTAACATGCGTTGCGCCCGTGATAGAAACGGGATATTTGCCCGGTGCACAACAGTATTTAATGGCGTTGCCACGCAACTATATTGTGGCGTTGTTATTACAGGTGTTTGTTGCATACAGATTGGGTGCGTTTGTGTTGGCTAAATACAGGCAGTCAAAGGCAAAGGTAAGTGTTGCAGAATAAAATAATACCCCACAATTGTGGGGTGTTTTTATATCAATTTTGCTAGGGCCAGTTTGTTTAGAAAGCCTTCTTCTATGCCGCTGAGTAGCGAGTTTAGTCCTTCGTTTGTTTCGCCGTCATTTTGTAATTCTTCCAGGTGTGAGATTATTGTTTCGCATGCCTGGACCAGGTCGCGGTTTATGAATTTAGAATTTAAAATATCAGATTTGAATACTTTTTTATTATCAGTTGCCATAAAGTAATTTTCGGCGATTGCATCAACCCATGTGTCAATGTCTGTGGTTAGGCGGTCAAATAATAAATGTTTGGAATAACTGTCTGTGGACCAATGGTTTATTTTGCATGCATACTTGAATGCGATTAAGTGTTGAATTAGTTCGTACATTTTCTCTCCCTCTTTTTTCTGGTGTGATATGAATGTATCATATTTAATAAATTTATATTACAGGACAGATTTCAAAAACGCGCTATACGCATGAAAACATGGATTCCTAGGGATTCAAACCTGGGGTAATTATGTGGAAAATATTATAAACTGGGTATGTGTAACCACAAAGGAGAGAACAAATGAAAAATGTAAGTAAAAAAATGTTAACTTTTGCATCTTTGATGGGTGCAGTTGCGGTTCTGTCAGGATGTATGATGGAATGTCCGTCAAAGAAACCACATCATAAAAAAATGATGCGTAATGCACCAGAGGCTGTAGAGGTTGTTGAATCTGATACTATTGTTGTTTATCAGACATATGAAAATGCAGATGTTAATTCTGTATATGCAAAAATGTATACCCACAGCAGCCATGGCGGTGAATCAAAAATGGGACATATCAAATTTAAGGACACAGATAATGGTCTGAAGATGATTGTTGATTTGAAAGATATGCGCCCAGGTGTTCAGTATAATGTAAAAATGTATCAGTGCAGTTCATGCTATAATGATGCAAAGTGCTGTAATAATTCAAAACTGCTGAATATTAAACTGCCTATGTTGCAGACAGGGATGAGTGGCAGATTGAATCAAACTTATATGATTCAGGGCTTGAATGCTGCGCAGTTAGAAGGGGTAAATATCTATCTGGAACGCGATGGTGGATACAAGGCCGGTTGGGGTAAATTGGAAAAATAATTATCCTCAAAAACGAATCGCCCATGTAATGTGGGCGATTTCTTTATATGCTTTATTTAAGAAGATTTTCCTGTATACTGTTTCCTTATGAAACAGTTGGTGTTGTTTTTATTTTTATTACTTTCAAATTTTGGTGCAATGGCGGCGGATGTTTTTGCGGGGGATAAATATCTAAGTTCAAATTTAGTTGTGCACAATGGTGAAAGCTATATGCCAGATTCTGTTCATATAACAGATGATATAAAAATTGAAAATAATGGTTTGTTTCAGACGGATGTGTTTGTTGATGCTGGGGTGCGGCTGTATCTAGAAAATCACGCGGTGATTAATTCAAGTTTTAATTTGGGAAGCGATGCCCGGATTATTCAAGTGATAAATGATAGTGCAGATATGGTCGGCGTTAAATTTAATGTTGGTTATGATGTCTTGGTTGATGGTGCAGATGGTTTGGCGTTGAGCAATGTTTTAGAATTTGCGACCGATGCGGATGTTTTGCATCTGCGCGATTCGGTTCTGGATATAAATGATATTGCGGGGACAATTTCCGGAAATATTGAAATTGGCGGTGATGTTGTATTGCGTGCAAATGACTTTTCGCGGTTTTATGATGTGCCGTTTTTAGAAAATGCGTCGGGTGTAGGAACCATTCGTTTGTATGGTGGGGCAGGTGATCCTTTGTTTGCCAATGTTGTCAGGTTTGAAGATAATAAATTGTATTTTGGACGCGTGCGTGAAACGGACTATGTGAAAATATTTAATGATGGGTGTGGTGCATTTTTGAATGATTTGCGTATTAATAATCCAAACGATAGTTTGTTGAGCGCAATGGACAGGGCGGACAGCATGGATGCGTTGCGTCATATTATGATGCGCAGTGTGCGATTTAATCCGGGTGTGTTGCGGGATGTGATTGGTGTGGTAAATTCTGTGAATATGATGGGATATATTTTTGATACTGCGGCAGGTGCAAATGTAATTATAGCGGATGATTTTAATTCGTATGGGGCAAAATTTTCTGTGCATGAAAATTTAACTGATAATATTTCAGGCGCGGTATCACTGCGTATAGGGAATATTGAATACGAAAATTGGCTAGATAAATTTTATGGAAATTATTTTGGTGGTGATATTTCTTTTGGATGGGATTTATCGGATAAAATTTGGTTGCGTGCAATTGGTGGGTTGACATATGGTGTATTTGATACGGGCAGGGTGTTTTATGACAATAAGGTTGTGGATAGCCCAGATGTGTTGGCGGGATTTTTATATGCAGATTTTGGTTATGATTTTGATTTGTTTGATATGTTGAAATTGCGCCTGTGGGGTGGCGTGGAAAATAATTTGTATATTATTTCAGGTGTTGATTATTATGACAGTGCGGTGCGTGGCGGTATGTCGGTTGGGTGGTCGGTTGATATGATGGGAATCAGGTATGATTATAATGTGGGGGTGGATGCAAACACCGATTCTAAAATTGGTGTGTTTGGGCGAATCGGTTTCTGGTCAGATATGGATGCGATTGGTGGTGATGCAACGGCGGGTGTAATGCGTGTGTTTGATATGCTGGCGTACAAGATTGCGTTGAATGTGCGGTGGATGTTTTAGTCTGTGAATTTTCCACGCAGACATGCCTTGTTTGCGGCGGTGATAACAATGTTTGCCATTTCGGGCGCATTATCACGGTGGGCGACGATGCACGGTTGCATATATTGTGTGCGATATATCAGGTGTTTGCCGGTCTTGTCGGGCCCTTCTAGTAGGCAGGATAGTGTTTTATCAATACAAGAAAGGTTAAATTCGCGTTGGACTTCGTTTAAATATGTGTCCAGTTCTGCCAGACGCGCAGATTTTATATTTTCAGGGATTTGGTCTGGCATTAATGCGGCACCTGTGTGTGGGCGTGGTGAATACTTAAATGAATATGAATTTATGTATTTTATCTGCCGGGCAATTTGCATTGTTTGTTCAAAATCCGAATCGGTTTCGCCGGGAAATCCAACAATAAAATCTGACGAGATTTGAATGTCTGGGCGCGCGGTTTTTAATTTGTTTACTATGTCGCAATACAGTTCCAGACTGTATGGTCTGTTCATGCGTTTTAAAACATTTGGTGCGCCACTTTGGATTGGCATGTTTAAAAATGGCAGTAATTTTGGTTCGGTTGCAAACATGTCAATTAAATCATCTGTCATTTCTGTTGGATAACTGGAAGTAAAGCGTATACGCATGATTTCTGGGATTTTTGCTGTTTCGCGTATTAGATCAGACAGGCGATATAGTTTGCCGTTTTCGTCGGTGTATTTATATCCGTTTACATTTTGCCCCAAGAAACAAATTTCAATTGCGCCAGTTTTTGCAGCATGAATTGTGTCGCGCATAACCGAATCAAATGCGCGTGATAATTCGCGGCCACGGGTGTATGGAACAATGCAATATGTGCAACAATGGTTGCAACCTTCTTGGATTGGAATATATGCAACGCGTGGGGAAGACTCCATCTGGGGCAGGGAATCAAATTTTTCCAGCCCGCCCAAATCTATATTAAATAACCGCGTGTCGGGATTATTTAATATTTCTGGTAATTTGTGATAACTTTGTGGCCCCAGAACAAAACTTAATTCGGGTATTCTGCGGAATGCGTCTGTGCCCGATTCGCGTGCAACGCAACCAACGATTCCAAACAAGGCAGATGGTTTTTTTGCACGTCTGATTCGCCCCAGTGCAGAATAAACTTTATCCGTTGCCTTGGCACGAACAGCGCATGTGTTCAGTATGATGATGTCTGCATCTGGAATCTGTTCTGTACGCACGAATCCGTGGTGTTCCAGCATGCTGGCAATACGCCAACCGTCATATACATTCATTTGACAGCCAAAGGTTTGGATAAAGAATTTTTTCATTTTTCTTACTTATGTCTTGTTCGTTGAATTTGAACTTTTTTGTTGTTTATTTGTTTCTGTTTTGCGTTAAAAGCACGCATTGCGTTTTGACGCATGTATTTTTCTTCGCGTGCTTTTATTTTTGATTGTGCTTCGTGTTTTTCCATTTCGCGCACAATGGCAACAATATCTGCATACATTTTTTCACGAACCTGGGTAAAGAATGCTGTTAGGTAATAGTATATCATATGTATTATCTTATTTTTTGTTTTTGGGCGTCTAAAATGCGTTTTTTTGCAGCAGATATTTTGTTTCGCCATTTTAATGCAGGTTGTTTGATGTGTGTATGTGTTTGTCTGATTGGACCTGTTGACTTTATCTTTTTTGTTGTGTCTGTTGGTGTCGTGATTTTTGTTCCTGGGACATCTATTTCAATCAGACCGTATTCCTGGCCGGTGATGCTGTCGTTTCTTGTTATGCTAATAACTTTGATTGTTGCTTTTTTTGTCATATCTTATCCTTTTTTAAGCCAGTTTATTGCGTAAGATTTCGTTTACAACGGCAGGGTTTGCAGTGCCACCAGTTTTCTTCATAACATTGCCAACAAAGAAGCCCAGTAATCCAACTTTGCCAGATTTGTATTGTTCAACCTGGGATGGGTTTGCGGCGATAACTTCGTCAACAATCGCTTCAATTGCGCCGGTGTCGGTCATTTGTTTCATGCCGAATTTGTCGGCGATGTCACGCGGGCTGCCCGATTCGCCATCCAGCATTTTAATGAAGATTTCCTTGGCCTGTTTGCCGTTAATTGTGTTTTCTGCAACCATGTCAACCAGTTCGGCCAAATCAGATGGTGTGATAATACGCATGTCGTCCACAATGCCTGATTTTTCGTTTTTGATATCCCAATTTTCTGGGTGCGCGAATAATTCAGAAATCATCCAGTTTGCGACACCTTTGGCGCGTTTTTTGTCGCCGTTTACAGATGCATCATACCAATGTGATATATCAGTGCTTTCGGTTAGGCGTGCGGCATCATATTCAGACAGCCCGAATTCGTGTGTATAGCGCGCGCGTGTCGCAGATGGTAATTCCGGCATGGTGCTGCGTATGCGTTCAATTTGTTCATCAGATATTTCCAGTGGCAACAGGTCCGGGTCTGGGAAATAACGATAGTCCAGTGCATCTTCTTTGCTGCGCATAACAGAAGTTGTGCCGTCGCCCTGGTGATAGCGCATTGTGTCCTGAGTGACTTGGCCGCCATTTTCATAGATTTCAATTTGACGACGGGCTTCAAACTCAATGGCGGATTTGATGAATTTAAATGACACCATGTTTTTTGTTTCGGTGCGTGTGCGGAATTCGGTTGAACCAACCGGACGGACAGAAACATTTACATCGGCGCGCATGGAACCTTCTTCCATGTTGGCGCGTGATACGCCCAGTGCGCGTGCGATTTCGCGAATTTCACGCAGATAACGTTCCGCTTCGTCTGGGGATGTGATATAGGAATTGTTTTCAGGATTTTTTGTGTCCAAGAAAGTCACGATTTCCAGCAGTGCAACCCCGGTGCGGTTATAGTCTGCAAATGATTTTGTTGGATGAACATCGTGTTTTAATTTGCCCGCATCTTGTTCCAAGTGTGCGCGTTCAATTAAAATTTTCTTTGGATTACCATCGTCGCCCATGATTTCAACCCAGCCACGGCCAACAACTGGTGGTTCGTCCGCGGGCTGTGAAATCTGGTATCCCTGGGGCAGGTCAGGGTAGAAATATTGTTTACGGGCAAAACGACTGGTGCGGGAAATTTCTGCATTCAGACCCAATCCCATTTTTATTGCCTGGTCAACACAGAATTTATTTATAACCGGCAACATTCCAGGCATTGCAACATCAATCATTGATGCCTGGGTGTTGGGTGATATGGTTGGGTTATAGTCGGCAGATGCGCCGCTGAATAATTTTGAATTAGAAAGGACTTCTATATGTGTTTCCAGTCCGATTACCAATTCCCAATCACATGTTTTGCCTTTTATCGTAAACATTTTGTCTTTTTCCCTTGCTTTTTTATTTTTTGTATCTTATTATTGTCGTCGCGTTGGCTAGGTAGCTCAGTTGGTAGAGCAAGGGACTGAAAATCCCTGTGTCGGCGGTTCGATTCCGTCCCTAGCCACCATCTCCTTTCTAATTGCGACCGTTGTGGTCGTTTTTTTGTTGTTTAGAAAAAAGATAGCATTAGAACAATTCACCTTAAAATCCCTGTGTCGGCGGTTTGATTCCCGTCGGCTCGCCACCATCTCCTTTCTAATTGCGACCGTTGTGGTCGTTTTTTTATTGTTTAGAAAAAAGATAGCATTAGAACAATTCACCTTAAAATCCCTGTGTCGGCGGTTTGATTCCCGTAGGCTTGCCACCATATCCTTTCTAATTGCGACCGTTGCGGTCTTTGCAATCGCGTTTTCATTGTATGGAAAGAAGGTGGTAGAAGTGCTCATTTTTTTTTTACTTTTGTTGATATTATTTATTTTTGTTTGATTCCTATTTGTTTGTTTAGTTTTACAATTTCTTGTTGCGTTGGGTATCCAGATCGCTGTAATTGTGAATCTATGTCTGTGGATACACCGTTTAATTTTAAACATATTTTTTGGAATGTGGACAGTTTTTTTTGTGCGCGTTTTAGAGAATCTACTTGTTTGTTTAATAATTGAATCACATTGGCATGGCCATTGTCAGAAGCAAAAATCATATTGTTATAATCCATATATGATTGTTGGGCAACCTGCATATCTGTCATATACCATGTGTTATCGCGTGTGACAATCCAATCAATGGCCCAATCTGTGTCATGAAATTTTGGGTGTTGGATAATTTTGTTTGTTTCATTGCGTAGGTAATCTAATTCTTTTGATGTAAAAGTATTCATGCGCTTTAGTGCAGATTCTAATGTCATTCCATTCGCCAGACCATATATATTTTGATTTTTGAATGCGTTCGGTGTCCAATATGGAACAAAGCCTGCAATTTCACCGCCCAATGTAAAAATACGTATTTCACGTGTGATTGGCATTCCGATATGGAAGGTTTTATGTAATTGCATGTTCGGATTTTTTGTGTTCCATTGCGAAATTAATTGTTCTGACTTTTCAGATGCGCTGGTACTGATAGTTTGGGTTTCACCAGTCGTAGGGTCTATAAATTGGAAAAATTTTCGGCCGAATGCATAAAACACAGGAACTAAATCTAGTTTTTTACGTGCGACCCAGCCAAGTCCGGGTTTTGCCCATGCCAGCACCGCATCAGAATTTATTTGGCACATGTGACTGAGGATTTTTGATAGCTTGTCCGTGCTTCTCATATTAGGGGTATGAGAAAAATCAATATTGCATGTATGTGGCCAGCGATGTTTGCTAGAAAAATTGGCGTTCTTCAAAAAGAATTCTTTTAATCCCCGTTCTTGGGCCCATTTTGCAATGGTTAATGCACACATTGTTAATTCTGCCCAGGCATATTCCGTGGTTGGGTGTTTAAATTTTATTTCAGAAGCACTGCTGACCTTGAATGCGTCATATGACATTGGCAGAAACAGTGTTTCAGGCGTGTATACCAGTTTGGCTGTTTCGGGACCCCAATATGCATATGAATTTTTATCGTCGGATAAAAATTTTTCTGTTTCGGGGGCGATCGGGTGATCCACCATAGCCGTCAGAACAGTATCTGGTGAATGTTTTTTTAGTAATTCATCCAATTTACTGCGTTGTGTAGGCGACAGGTTATATGAAAAATCCAGATCGTTTTTTTTCATATATTATTTCCCCATAATTATTGTTGGTCGGTTGTCAACGGCGGCCGCGGTTTCAATATGTTTTGCCAATTGCAGAACGCGCATGTCGTCAAAACGGCGACCCACAACCTGAATCCCCAGGGGCAGACCGTTGCCTGCCAGGCCAGCCGGGACACTGCATGCAGGTACGCCCGCCAGATTCATTGCAACCGTGAATAAATCCAGTGCGTAGTATTCCAACGGGGTCAGGTCTGAATCCAATGGCATTGCAGTGCCGGCAGATGATGGACAGACGATTAAGTCGCACTGATCAAAGGCGGCATTAAAACTGTCGGATATCATGCGACGTACGCGTGCAGCCTGCATAAAGTATACATCGTATGATTCGCTGGACAGTACTGCGGTGCCGATTACCATACGGCGTTGTACTTCGTCGCCAAAGCCAGTGGCGCGTGACTTTTTAAATGTGTCATAAATATCACGACCCTCTACACGGATGCCATAGCGCATGCCGTCATAACGGGCCAGGTTTGATGAGGCCTCGGCTGGGGCGATGATATAGTATGCCGCCAATGCGTCCAGAATGTTTGGAATAGATACTTCAACAATTTCTGCGCCCAAGGCTTTTAAATCGGCAATGCGTTTTTCAAATAATGTCTTCATGTCGTCTGAAATCTTAACATCGCCAAATTCGCGAATTATGCCGACACGTAATTTTTTGCCATTGCCCAGGATGGGCTGAATTTCAGATGTGCAGGCAAAATTGTTTTCGCAACTGGTGGATTCGCGTGCGTCATGTCCTGCCATGATGTTTAATAATAATCCTGCGTCGTCAACGGTGCGTGCGATTGGGCCCGGGGTGTCCAGGGAAGATGCAAATGCAATGCAACCAAAACGTGAACACAGACCGTATGTAGGTTTCATCCCAACCAGGCCAGTTATTGCCGCCGGAAAGCGAATTGAACCACCGGTGTCGGTGCCAGTTGCAGCGATGGCCAGCCCCCCCGCCACAGCAGATGTTGAGCCGCCCGAAGAACCACCCGCGGTCAGACGTTTTTCAATTTGCCATGGGTTGACGGGCGCGCCAAAGTATGAAGTCTTGCTGAAAGTGCCCATTGCGAATTCGTCCAGGTTTGCCTTGCCCAATAATACGGTGCCGGCATCAATGAATTTTTGTGATATGGTTGATTCGTATTCAGGGACAAAATTTTCCAGCATGTGTGATGCCGCGGTTGTGCGAATGCCGCGCGTGGCAAATAAATCTTTCATTGCGATTGGTGCGCCGTCCAAGAATTTTGCATCGCCTGCGGCACGACGCGCATCAGATGCAGCCGCGTCAGTCATTGCGCGTTCAGGCGTGGTTGTGATATAGCAATTTAAATCCGCGCCATATTTTTCAATGCGGTCCAGATACGCGCGTGTTAATTCCACCGCAGAAATTTCACGGCTGTTTAGTTTTTTAAGTGCTTCGCTTAGTGTCAGGTTAATCATCTTTTTCTTCTTTTATTTTTGTTTGTTGTTCAAATAGGGTTTTACGGTTGCGCTGTGAAACAATTTTAAGATTGCGAAAATTTTTTCGCGTTGTTTTTGTGACGGTTGTATATGTGGATTGTTCAATAGCGCATGCAGGTATTCAAAGTATTTTTCATCCAATAATAAGACCCCGTATTTTTTTTGCAATATAGAATGTAAATATGGTTGGGCCGTTAATACAGGGGAATTAAAATGGCTGTCATTTATTGCGTAATAAATTGTTTCGGCGTGTGCTTCGGGCAGTTTGCTTAATTTCTTGGTTATTGCAGATGGGTGCAGTTTTTTACCACGATGTGCAATGTTGTATCCGATTAGTAATTCGGCAACACGTTTTGCATTTAAAACAGATTGTTGAATTTCGTATTCTGCCAAAAACTGTCCAAAATCTTCCATATATTCATAATATTCTGGGCGGTCTAGTAAGTCTTCTGCATTAAAGTTTATATTGTGTCTTTTTGCAAGTTTGTCAGCCTGAAAATCGTAATTTACAGAAGCGACTATTATCTGGTTTGATAGGTTGTCAAAGTTTCTTAAATGTTTTTTATTGGGTTTCATCGTTGGGTCTGTTTTACTTTTGTTTATCTTTTGCGTAATGTTGTGGGAATAATGTTGCGCCCAGCGTGCGTCGTATGAATTCGTCACGACATTTGCCGTCTGCCAAATTTTTGCAACATATACCCATTTTCATGTCTTCGTCTGCCCCGTGTGGTACACTTGTGCATTTTGGTTTTGCATCCGAGAAATAGAAGATGTTAGATATTTCAACTGACTGATTACGTTTGTTATGAAATGGGTTTCTGCCAAAATTGACAGTATCCATAAGTTGAATAGACATAGTGCGTATACATGAGCCTGGTGTTACAGTGTTCTTTTCGTCAGAAAATTCTGACATTATCCATTCCAGGTTATTGCGATCAATTTTTCCTATTTCTTGTTCAAATGAGGAAAATTCTGGGTCATATACATCCGTGACAATAAATTTTACAGGAATATTTTTTTTTGTGTCTGGCATTTTATTCACCGTCCATAACCTTGGGTACTGCAAAATAGCCGCGTGATGTGCCGGCGTTGTCAGGCGTGTTTGCTAAAACCAAATCACGAATGTTGCCATCGGTGACGATGTCTTCGCGTTGTGGTAATTTGTGTTCTGATGGATTTAACATTGGGGTCACGCCCGTTGTGTCTATTTTTTGTAATTTATCCAGCCATTCAACCACAGAATCAATGTTCATGGATTCTAGTTTTTCTGGGCTGATTTCAATTTTGATTAAATCTGCGAATTTTTGTAATTGTTGCTTGCTAAATGCCATTTTCAATCCTATTATTTCAAAGTAAAAGGAATTATACAATGATTTTGCCAGATTTCAAGGCTTTTCCACGCAATGGGCGTGTTTTAGGTGTTGATTGGGGACTGCGACGGATTGGGGTTGCGGTATCTGACCCAATGCGCGATTTTGTTTTTGCCCGTGATGCGATTGTTTTGCCACGTGGGGCAGAAAATCATGCCGATTTGGTTGCGGATATGGCAATGCGGGAAAATGCCGTTGGTATAATTGTTGGATTGCCGTTATATCCAGATGGCAGTGCGTCAGATACAACGAAAATGGTGCGTGACTTTATTGATAAATTGGCGGCAAAAACAGATTTACCAATTTGCACAATAGAAGAAAACCTGACATCTGTTTCGGCCCAAGAAGATATGGGGCGTGTTCGGGTGCGTGATTTAAAGGCGCGGTTAGATTCGGAATCTGCGCGTGTGATTTTGGAAAATGCGATTGCAATGATTAACCGGGCATAATGCCCGGTTTTTATGCGTATAGCGCGTTTTTTATTCTTCGTTTTTGTCGGGGATTTGACCATCTGCGGACAGTAATACCGCAATCCAACGCGTGTTATCAAACTGGGCACATATTATGTACAGCGCAACCAATAATGGAACGCTAAAGAACATGCCGGCAATTCCCCATATCATGCCCCATACGACCAGGTTTATTAATATTGCCAATGTTGACAGGTTCAGGGTTTTGCCAGTTAATTTTGGTTCAATAATATTTCCGAATAATATTTGCAGGCCAATCAAGCCGACGGCGGTTAATATGGGTTCTTGTAATGTGGGGTATGATACCAATGAATACAGTATCGGCAGACCGCATGCGACGATTGCGCCAATTGTTGGAATATAACTGGTGATAAATACGATAAATGCCCAAACGCCTGCAAATTCCAGACCAATCATCTGCATCCATAGGTATGATGCAACGCCGGTTATTGCGGATATAGTTGTCTTTACAAACAGATATTTTTTCATGTTGGTATCAATGCTGTCCAGGATATAGCGTATCTTTTTATACTGTCTGCGACCGGGGAACATGGCGTTGAATTTTTTGTTAAATGTACTTTGTTCAACAAACATGAATATCATGTATACCAATACCATACCAAATGATGCGGCGATGCCTGCGATGGATGCGCCAATATTGGCGGCGATTTTTGTTATGTTTGGTATCATGTTCGCGTCAAATGTTAATCCAACAGAATCTGACAGGTATGTCCCAAATTCGGTCAGTTTTGTTTGCAAGGCAGGTAATGCCGCCAGCAGTTCAGAGAACATTGGGCGAATTTGTGTGACAAACACATATCCGACCAGGCATACAGTTGCAAGTGTTGCGATATATGCAACCCAGTCAAACAAGGTTTTTTTGTAGTTGGTTGATTCTTGGTATGGTAATGCACGACGATAGTAATCAGATATTGCGTTCATCAGGTACCACAGAAAGCCTGCGATTAACAGTGGAATGAATATTGTGCGCCCAATCCACAGTAAGAATACAAAACCAATAAATGCGATTATTTTGTTCATTGTTTATTTCCTTTTACAGATTAATGGTTTGTTCTGTTGCGGTGATGTTTAATTGTTGCTGTTTTTGCAGATTGGTTGTAATTTTGTAAAACACTGTAAAGGTAATGATTAAAACTATGTTAATTATTACCGCCCAATTTGCGTATTTGCCGCCGATATTGCCAAGGAATTTCTTGGCGCCGGTGTTCAATGCCCAAATGCCGAATATCAATGCAAGTGTGAATGTTAACAGTATGCTGTTCAGGCCGTATATAAAACCAGATAACATTGTGATAACGGAAAATACTGCGATTAGGACAGGCTGATGTGTTATGATTTTATCTGTTAATTTTTTATACCAATTTGATTTGACCGATATGCTGTTTGTTTTATCGTTCGTGTTTAAAATATATCCAGGTGTCCATAGTGCAGAAAAGCCAAATGGTATGCTGCAAATGATTTTCCATGTTGGTATGTTTAGTGCCTGTATGCGGCGGAATTTAGCGTAGATGTTTGAAAATAATATGCCAAATATATACAGTATAAATATGGCGATTGCGGATATTAGTAATACGAATGTTGGTTGTGATTTTGTTTCCAATAATATCAATTGGAATACAATCTCTGTCGCGTTATTTATTACAATGTATGTTAACAATATGAAAAATATAGATGAAATTAACATTTGTGAATTGTGTACTGCAACAAACGAAGTGTGATCAAAGTGTATGCGTGGCAATTTATAGAACATATGGGCGATACATCCAATAAATGTTATTGCGCACAGCCATATTATTGGTTTGGTTGGTATTGGTGCGGGTGCATAAACCTGGGCTGCAATAAATGTGTACAGCAGGCCGACAATAGTCAGGCATATAAATGTTATAATTGAGAATTTTATAGGTGCCCATAAAATCCAGGTGGATAATTTGGATGTGTTTGCTTGTGACATGTGTTTTCTCTCCGTTATTTTATTCTATTTTATCATAATTTTGCCTGATGATAAAGTTGTTGTGTGTGTAAATGGTACCAGGTTTGTAAAATCGCCCTGGTGGCTGATAATTAAAAATGTTGTGTCGGGCATACTGTTGATTGTGTCTGCGATTAGTTGTTTTGTATCAATGTCTGCGCCTGAGTCAGGTTCGTCCAGAATTGCGAATTCAGGTTTTGTTAACAGCAGTCGTAACAGCATTATGCGTTTGCGTTCGCCACCAGAGAAACCAACATTAATACTGCGGTTTAACCATTCGCGCGGAATGCCCAGTTTTGTGCGTGCGGTTTCCAGGTTTTCTAAAAATTCTGCCATTGACAAATCGTGGCCGGTTTTAAAGTGGCTGTGGGCGGCGCAGGAATGCTTTAGAAAACTGATTACTGTTAATCCGGGGATTTCTGGAACATGTTGCGAGCCAAGAAATACGCCGTACAGCGCGCGCGTGGTTATATTTTCATTTGTTATGTCGCGTTCATTAAAAATGATTTTACCAGATTGGATTTTGTATTCTGGTATGCCAGCGATTGTTTGCGCCAATGTTGATTTTCCAGAACCGTTGTGGCCAGCCAACAGATGTCGTTCGCCACGCGATATGTGCAGATTTATATCTGATAATAATTCGCGGTTGTCCATTGTCACAGTTAGGTTTTGAATTGTCAGCATTTTTTAATCCTTAGATAGTGCCATTTGTATTAATTGTTTTGATTCAACCAAAAATTCCATCGGTAAACGCGATAATACGGGGGTCGCGGCTGCGCCGATAATCAGGGCGGTTGCAACATCTGTTTCAATGCCAGCCATGTTTAAATAATTTAATGTGGCGGCGTCAATTGTGCCGGTTCGTGCCTCGTGCGATTGATGGTTGTTTTGACCGTTGTGAATTATTCGGGGCAGGGTGTTTGCAGTGGCGTTGTTGCCGATTAGTCTGCTGTCGCAGTTTGAAGCATTTGTGCAGTTGTTGCCGGTAAATGATACCAGACTGCGAAAAGTTTGAACAGAATTATCGGTGGCAACGCCGTATGACACAATATTTGATTTAGAGTTGTCGCCAATGTGTATCATTTTTGTGCCCGTGTCGGCCATTTGTGCACCACGTGTTATAGAAAGTGAAAAAAAGTCGCTGTACGCATTGTTTCCGCGTAAAATTGTTGATGGGTATTTCCAGGTCAGGGCACTGCCGATTTCCATTTGGGTCCACAATAATTTTGCGTTGTTGTGACATATTCCACGTTTGGTGACAAAGTTTAAAATGCCACCATTGTTTTTTGTGCCGTCAAAGTCGCCTGCGAACCAATTTTGTACGGTTGCGTACTTTACGGTTGCATTGTCGTGTGCGATGATTTCAACAACGCCACTGTGTAATTGATGGTTGGGGCGGCGGGGGGCACTGCAACCTTCCATATATGTTAATTCGGCGCCTGTGTCTGCGATAATTAGTGTGCGTTCAAATTGCCCAATCTTTGCGGTTTCAATTCTAAAATAACTGGCCAAATCAATTGGGCATTTGGTGTTTGGTGGAATGTATACAAATGTGCCATCTGAAAATACGGCCGCGTTAAGGGCGGCAAAAAAATTGTCGGTTGCAGGTGCCACGGTGCCTAGATATTTCTGTATCAAGTCTGGGTATTGTTTGACTGCGTCCGAAAAGGGCAGAAAGATTATTCCGTGTTTTTCTAGTTCGGCGGTATAGGATGTGTGTACGGAACGGCTGTCAATAACGGTGTCGGTTGCCATTCCCATCAGTGCGCGCTTTTCAGATTCGGGCAGTCCCATTTTGTCATATACGGATTCTAAATCAGAATTGTCAATGGGTGTTGGTTCGTTGTAATAATTTAGGTTGTCATAGTCAATTGGTGCATAATCAACAGTTGCCCAATGCGGTTCATGCATCTTAAGCCAGGCATTATAAGCGTCCAACCGCCATTGCAATAACCATGTGGGTTCATCACGCGCAGATGATATTTCGCGAATAAGATTTTCACACAGTTTTGCCATTTATACCTTTTTTGTTATGCGTTTTGTGTGGCCAGTTGTTTAGCCTGGGCAAAAAATGTCAGGGATTGTCCCAACAGGCCGTCCGTAAATGTATTAGACAGTAAACCATCTGGTTCGGTCGTTGTCAAATGGTGCAGAAAAGAATCTGCGCGTCGCATGTAATTGTCAATGTTTCGGGCGACTTCGGAATCCAGTTTAATTGCGCGACGCAATTTTTCCAGTGCGAATGGATTTTTTGCGTATTCGTCCATTATGCCACCCAGTGCGCGCCATAATGCGTGTTCGGGTGTGTTGCGGGGCATAATGTCAATGGCGGCCATAATTGGAATCAGGTTTTGCAACAGGTCTTGGTATATCATTTCAGCGTTTTCGGCAACTGCGTTTGTTGCGGACTTGTTTTTTAATACAGACTGAATTTTTACCATCAGGTTATATTGATGTTCCAAGGTTTTGTTTATTGTGTTTATGTGGTTGCTTATGCGATATATGTAAAATCCCAGAAAGCCGATAGATAATGTAATTATACCAAGTATGATGAATATAATAATGTTTGTCATGTGCGTCCCCTGTGTGTTCTGATTTCAAGGGTGTAGTATACCACCTTTTTGCGATTCGTGCGATTTTATCTTTTGTTAATGTTTTTCTGTATTGATTTGCGTGTGTTTTTCGTCTTGCACAGATTCGGTCAAATTGTTATAATAATCATTATTAAGGTAAGGTTTTTTTAGGGAAAGGAAGGTTCTTATGTTCCGTAAGATATTGATTTTTGCAATGTTTGCGACTGCAGCAGGCTATTGTTTTGCGTATGATTCAATGCCCCAGGTTGTCACATCCGAGGTCTTTTATGAACAAGACAGAATTTTGGATGGTGCCGAATACGAACAGGTTGAAACGACCCAAATTGATGTTCAAGAAGAATATCAAATGCCGGTAGAGGTGCCTGCGTGGCCATTGGCAGGCTCTGATGCCGATGTTGAAGTGTCGTGTGAACATGGTGTCTGTAACAAGAAAAAACAGGATGATAATATTCGTATTGTGTCCAAGATAGGTGCGGATTTGGTTGTGGAAAATAACTTTAATCTGGGTGGTCGTGGTGCGTTTGGCGACTGGTCTGGTGGTGCGAATATGTTGCATGGAAATCAAATTCCGGTCGGGTTTGATGACGAGTGTTACAGCAGTTCACAAATGCCACTGTTGCATCGCGAGGTTTTAGAAGACGATGGTGGAAATGTTTTGGCGATGTCGCGCAGTGGGCGTAAAAACTGTGGTAAATATGCAGATAATTATGAAGCCTTTGCGGTGCGCAATGGAATGCGCGTTGATGCCAAAACGGCGGATGGGAAAAGAATTGTGACCAAGGAAGATGGGACAACAGTTGTAGAAGAATTTTCAGAAACGGTTGAAGAAGAAACAGAAATTATGGTTGATGCATCCGCAGATGCAGAAGCGCCAGCGGTATTGTCTGATCAGGTGCGTTCTTGGGTGGTTGCAAATGGCCAGACATTGCGTGAAGTTTTGCAGTCTTGGTGTGATAAAGAGGGATGGGACCTGGTTTGGACAACGCCACGCGAATATCCGATTGAGGCCAGTGCTGTGTTCAAAGGACGCTTTGTTGATGTGGCGTCTGCGCTGGTGCGTAATTTTGGCCGTGCGACACCAATCCCATATGCAAAATTCTATAAAGGTAATAGAGTGTTGGTGATTTCTGCGTCGCAGGATTAATAAAAATATAATATACAGATGTTGTAGGAGAATATAAATATGATAAAGCCAATGAAATTTTTAGTTTTGTCTGCAATGGTGCTGGCGGTTGGGGCAGGTTGTGCCAAGCGCGAGTCGGCCAAGGTTGCAGCATCTGTAGATCAGGATTTTATTAATGCCTATGATGCATTTGAAATGGCAAAAAATCCACGTGCTAAGGTGGCTAGTGGTGATACCGTTTCTATGTCCGAAGGTGTTTGGTTGGGAAATAAATCTGTGGCATTGGAACACAGAAACAAGTTGCCTGCAAAATTTGAAACAGATATGGGCGTGACCATATTATTAGATGAACCTGTGACGTTGCAGGTGTTGGCAAATGATATTTATTCTGTGACGGGGATTCCGGTAAAAATTGATGGACAGGTATCATCAGATAAATTGAAAAAGCAGGTCAATATTGCATATACGGGTCGTTTGTCTGGATTGCTGAATCAGGTGGCGACGGATTTGGATTTATTGTGGTACTATGATAAAAATTCAATTGTTTTTTATGAAACAGAAACCAAGACTTTTTCATTGTATGCCCTGGGGACCGAGGTTGCATATCAAACAGCCGTTTCAACCGATGATTCAAATGAAGTGTCTTTGGAATCAACGTTGAAAGAATGGGACGAAGTTGAAAAGGCAATATCTTCTATTATTGGCAAGGCGGAAAATGCAGACTTTACAGTGTCGCGCAGTTTGGGAACCATCACAGTGACGGCGTCCCCATCTGTTTTGGCGCGTGTTAGTGAATATATTGAACGCCAGAATAAACGGTTAAGTCAGTTGGTGACTATTGATGTCAAGGTTTTACAGGTGACAATTTCAAATGATTCTGCGTTTGGTTTGAATTTGGCGGCGGCTATTAACTCTACATCAGGATTAAATATTGTTGCCAATCCAAAGAATAATTTGGCATCAACCGAGGCCAGTTCAATGAATATCGCAGTGTTGTCAAATACTGTGTCTGCACTGACCGGGGCAACGCATTTGGAAAATGGTTCGTTGGTTGAAGGTGCGTATACAAATGACCAGATTATGAATGGTTCTTTGTCGGGGGCTGCGGGCAGTAACGCATTGATAGAAGCCTTGGCCAAACAGGGTAAGGTATCGTTGGTGACGAATGTTGGTGTGACGACCCGTTCAAATCGTGTTGCACCGGTCAGCAATACGCGCACAACGGGCTATATCAAACGTTTTGAATCGCGCAACTTTACAACTGTGGAATCCAGTACGGTTGACCAAGATGATTTGGAAACAGGATTTACCATGCAGTTGTTGCCGAATGTTTTAGAAAACGGCAGAATATTGTTGTTGTTCCGTATGTCTGTGCGTGAATTGTTGCGTATGTCAACCCAGACAATTGGTGAAGTGACACTGCAATTGCCTGAAGTTGAAGAACGCAGTTTCATGCAAGAAGTTATTATGGAATCGGGTCAGATGTTGGTTGTATCAGGCTTTGAAAAACA
>CALARG010000022.1 GCA_937888635.1 uncultured Alphaproteobacteria bacterium | reverse complement strand
AATTATTATTTGTGCTTTCTTTCGCTGCTGCCGGCATATTCTGTCGGACGCGCCATTTCAGATGCTAATTTATCTTTGTTAACAACATCACCTGTGTAGATCCAGACTTTAACGCCGATAACACCATATGTTGTTTTTGCCTGAATTGACGCATAGTCAATATCCGCACGCAATGTATGCAATGGAATACGACCTTCGCGGATTTGTTCGCTACGTGCGATTTCAGCACCATTCAAGCGCCCACTGCACATAACCTTGATACCTTGGGCACCTGCTTTTTGAGCATTCTGCACAGCCTTTTTCATTGCGCGTTTAAATGAAACACGACCTTCAATTTGCTGGGCAATATTCTGCGCAACCAATTGCGCATTCAGGTCCGGACGGCGAACTTCGTAAATATTTACGACAACCTGGTCATTTTTAACCAATTTTTTGATATCGTTACGCAATGTTTCAATATCAGCACCGTTCTTACCAATAATCATACCAGGTCTGCTGGTATGAATCGTCACAACCACCTTTTTAGCAAAGCGTTCAATAACAACTTTGGCCAATCCGGCTTTCTTTAACTTCTTTTCAATAAATTTGCGAATTTTAACATCTTCTGCCAACAGGGCTGCATAGTCTTTTTTACCTGCAATCCAGCGTGAATCTGTAATCTTGTTGATAAATTCGCGCAATGAAATTGGTGATACTTTCTGTCCCATTTCTTTTTTCCTTAAATTTAGCGGGGGCGTTCTTGAAGCCGATGGCTTTATTCAGGAATTTCCATTCCATACCGCCCCACACTGACTACCTTATTTTGCTGTTTCTTTTTTTGCTTTTTTCTTAGAAGGCGCCGCGCCTGATTCCAAAACGATTGTCAAATTTGAAAAAGGTTTCAGAATTGGACGTGCACTGCCACGTGGGCCGGCCATAATGCGCTTCATTGTCAATGCTTTGCCACACCAAATTTCTTTGACGAACAAAGTATCAACTGGTAACTTTTTGTTGTGTTCTGCATTTGCAACCGCAGACAACAAAGTTTTCAGCACTTCGCCAGCAACGCGTTTCTTTGAAAATTTCAAGACATCAACAGCGCGTTCTACTGGTAAACCACGAACCAAATCGCATACCAGATTCAGCTTCTGATGGCTAACGCGAATCATTTTATTGAATGCGCGAACCTGATTTTCTTTAATTCCATATCTTGTCGTTGTCATAACTACTTACCTTATATTATTTTTTGCCTGCTGCGGCTTTTTTATTAGCGGCATGACCCTTAAATGTACGTGTTGGTGCAAATTCACCCAATTTGTGTCCAATCATATCTTCTACGATTGAAACAGGGATAAATTTATTACCATTGTGTACTTCAAATGTCAACCCAACCATCTGTGGTATAATTGTGCTACCACGAGACCATGTTTTAATTGGTTTACGGTCATCATTTTCAATTGCCTTGGCTGTTTTTTTCAAAACAGAAGGATGAACATAAGGACCTTTCCATACTGAACGAGACATCATTTACTCCGTTTATTTCTTATTATTTCTTTTTCGCCAAATGTCTGCTGCGAATAATCATCTTAGCAGTACGTTTATTGCTACGGGTACGATATCCCTTGGCTGGAATACCTGTACGTGATACCGGTTCGTGGCCCTTAGAATGACCATTACCACCACCCATTGGGTGATCTACTGGGTTCATCGCCATACCGCGAACTGATGGGCGGATACCCAACCAACGTGCGCGACCTGCTTTACCCAAGTTGACATTGCGCTGATCTGGATTAGATACGCTGCCAACTGTTGCCAAACATTCAGAATGAACTTTACGCAACTCACCGCTGTTCATTTTAATCTGTGCATAAACGCCGTCTTTACCCATCAACTGTGCATAGCAACCTGCACTGCGTGCCAATTGACCACCTGCACCTGGTTTCAATTCAACGTTATGAACGATTGTACCGATTGGCATATTTTTTAATGGCATTGCGTTACCCGGCTTAATATCGGCATGTGCCGCCGCGATAACAACATCACCCGCTTTCAAATCACGTGGTGCCAAAATATAAGAACGCATACCGTCTGTATATTCAATCAATGCAATAAATGCGGTACGGTTGGGGTCATATTCCAAACGAACAACTGTCGCAGGAACATCCATCTTTTTACGTTTAAAGTCAATCAAACGATATTTACGTTTGTGTCCCCCACCCTGGTGTGGAACAGTCACATGACCAAAATTATTGCGTCCACCTTTGGACTTCAGGCCAACTGTCAATGCCTTTTCTGGCGCACCACGGTGCAATTCACTACGGTCAACCTGGGTCAAACCGCGTGTACCTGGTGTTGTTGGCTTATAATGTTTCAATGCCATTTTTTTATCCTTTTTCTAAACCCTGACACTAGCATCCTTATATTTGGGTTCTCTGCCAGGGCCGTTTATTATACTATATATTTGCTGACAAATCCAATTTTGCATCTGCCGGCAAAGATACATATGCTTTTTTAACAGTGCGCTGTGTACCTGTGCTGCGACCACGGAAAGTTTTCACTTTACCTTTTGT
>CALARG010000021.1 GCA_937888635.1 uncultured Alphaproteobacteria bacterium | reverse complement strand
AAGAAGTTATTATGGAATCGGGTCAGATGTTGGTTGTATCAGGCTTTGAAAAACAGAAAGGTTCGGATACGCGTTATGGCCTGGGGGACCCAGACTTTATGGCATTGTCCGGTTCGCGCGAGACATCGGCCAGTCGTGAAGTCTTGGTTGTTATCTTAACTCCTCAGGTTCTGATTAGCCCAATGGATATGGAACGCAGTATTCAGCAGCATTGGGGTGCCCCGCTGAACTAAAATTAAATCTAATGGCATATCTAAAGCGAATGGGGGAATCTCATGTAGCGTTTGTACACTACGATTCCCCCATTCACTTTATCTACGCCATTATCTTTAATTTTATCCCGTTGCAAGGGGTGGGGTGGAATCTCATATAGCGGTTTGTACACTACGGGGACGGCACTGTCCATATCTATACCATTATCTTTAATTTTACCCCGCTGCAGGGGGGGCACGTGTAGCGTTTGTTATGCTGTGTGGAGGTGACGTTTTGAGAATGTCTGTTTATTTTTATTTGAATCATTCTAATTCTTTTTCAATAAAAAATATTTTCTCTGTGAATGGTGTGGCATTTGGTTGAATGATATTAAAAATCCCCCAGGTGGGGGATTTGTTTTATATGTGGTTTTTATTTAATCTTTTTCATGTGTCCCAGGAATGTCTTGGTGTATTGGGTTGCGGACCATAAAGATGCAACCAGTGACAGCCACAGACCATAAATGCCAATTTGTGGTAATGCGTAAATCATGTACATTAATATACGGCTGTCGGTGTCGGGCTTGATTAATGTGCCGATGGCAAAGATTAATAAAAATGCCGCAATTGAAATCATTTGCAATGTCGTTTTAATTTTGCCCATGGAAAAGCGTGCCTTAGGGACAGGCATTTCAATCTTTTGTGTGCCCAGAAATTCACGCAGGCCAGAAATATACAGTTCGCGTGCAATCATTATGATAACTGGAACCACAACAAACCATACCGGCATCATAACAGTTAACATAATTAATGTGTTAACAACCAATAGTTTGTCACCAATGTGATCCATTACACCACCGATTTTTGTGCAAACATTGTATTTGCGTGCCAGGTAGCCGTCAAACCAGTCTGACATTGCCGCCAATGTGTACAGGATAAATGTTGTCCAATACATTTGGAACATTAATGTCGGAATTATTGCAAATGATGCAGCAATCCGAAATGCAGACAAGAAATTTACAAAGAACTTCATATGCTTTCTCCTTAGGTTGTATATTGTATATGAATTGCTTATATTATATCACTTCTGAATGGAAATGGGCATATATTTTTTCTGCGATATTATCCCCAAGGCCGGGGACATGCTTTAATGCGTTCAGGTCGGCATCAATTATTGCGCGCGGTGTGCCAAAATGTTGCAACAGGGCGCGTTTGCGTGCGTGGCCAATACCATCTATTTCATCCAGGACAGATGCGGTCATTTGTTTTGCGCGCAGTGTGCGGTGGTATGTGATTACAAAGCGGTGCGCTTCGTCACGGACGGTGCGCAGCATTAAAAATAATGCCGAATCCTTGGGCAGGTCGTGATAAATTGTGCCGTCTGGCAGAATAAAGTGTTCGTCGCCATCGCGGACGGCCCCCTTGGTGACACCAAAGACGGGTATGTTGCCGGCGGCGCGTTTGGCGATATTCCATTGCGCCATGCCACCGTCAACAATTATCAAATCCAGTTTTGGACCGCGTTCGGTTGCACGTTTTACAAATTCTGACATCATTGCAATATCGTTGCCGGCGCGTGATTTGTCGTGCAATTTAAAATGTCTGTATCCGGATTTTTCAAAACCGTCATGTCCAAATGTTATCATTGCGCCAACAGGTTGTTTGCCAAACAGGTGTGAATTATCAAATACACCAGCCAGGTTTATTTTTATGTTCAACCATTTTTCCAATTCAGACACATTTTTGTCCCAGTTTAAATTCGGTGTATACGCATGCTTTTTGGCGTTTCCGCGATTTGAAGTGTGTGTGATTGCAGAAATTTTATCGCGAATTATTGCGGCGGATTCATAGTCCATATTTTGTGCGAATGTCTTCATTTGCTGGGTCAGGTCTGATATTACAGGCGCGCTGTCACCGGTTAAGATTTTGCGCGCTATACGCACGGAATCTGCGTATTTTTGTTTGTCAGGATTGCAACATGGTGCGCTGCATCGGCCGATTTGGTGCAACAGGCATGGACGCGTTCTGTTGCGCATTTGTGTGTCTGTACAGGTGCGAATCTGGCAGACCTTTTGTATGGTTTTAATTGTTTCGTTCAGACTGGAAACAGAAGGGTAGGGGCCGTATACATCGCGACGCTGGTTTATGCGACCGCGAAATTTTAACAGGCGGGGAAATGGCCCAGATGTCAGGGCCAGCATTGGATACATTTTGCCGTCGGTCAGCATAATGTTGTATTTCGGTCGCTGTGTTTTTATTAGTTCTTGTTCGCGGATAAGCGCGTCTGATTCGGTTGGAACAATTTCCCATTCAACACGCGTGACCAATGTGCGCATAACCTGTTTATGCGGTTCCAGTTTGGTAATGTCCAGGTATTGTTTCAGACGATTGGACAGATTTTTTGCCTTGCCTACATATAACAGGTTGTTTTCACTGTCGTACATGCGATACACGCCGGGGGCGTGTGGTGCGTTTTCTATTAAATCAGAAAATTGAATATTCATAATCTTTATGATAGAATATTAATTAGTAAATAGCAAATAAGAGGTTTTTCAATGAATCAAGAATCAGGTCGTTCAATGATTGAAATGCTGGGGGTGCTGGCAATTATGGGGGTTATCACCGTCGGTGCGATTGGTATGATTGCAACTGCAATGCGTACACAAAAATTGACCAGTGTAAATGATCAGGTTGTGCAAATGGTGACTATGGTGCGCAATATTCACGGCGAATACGATGATTTTTCAAATATGAATGGGACGACTATTTTTGGTGCAATTGGTATGAGTAATCAGAACCCATATGGGGGTAAGTATGAATTGGCGGTTGACCCATCTAATCCCCGTCAGTTTATTGTGACAATTAATGGTTTGGGGCAATCTGAATGCGAATCGCTGGTCGCCAAGGCATGGTCTGATTCTGTTGGGTATCAGTTGTCTGATGGCAAGCAAGGTGGTGCAACAGGTGATTGCAAGGGTACAAACGGAACGAACAGCGTTCAAATCGTTTTTGGTGAATAATTTTATTCTGTGCCAAGTGGGGTAGGTATGGCAGATTTTATTGAGGTTTCCAAGGTAGAAGACGGAACGCGATTGTTGCGTTGGTTCTTGCGACATTTTCCATCAATGCCACAGCGTGAATTTTACAAACTGTGTCGTGGTGGTCAAATACGCGTAAATTCAAAACGGGTTCGTGGCCAGGAAATACTGCGTACAGGTGATGCGGTGCGTGTGCCACCAACTATATCAGGATATGCCCAGGCGCGCCCAAAGAAAACGGAAAGTGGTGAACATTTTTCGTTGGAAGATTTAGAAGGGTTGCGTAAATGTATTGTGCATAATGACCCGGATGTTGTTGTGTTTAACAAGCCGGCCGGTTTGGCGGTCCAAGGTGGGACAGGAATTCGTAAATCTGTGGATAAAATGGCGGCGGCACTGTTTCCGTACGATAAGATTGCGTTGGTTCATCGCCTGGATAGAGAGACCAGTGGTTTATTAGTTGTTGCGAAAACGCAACGCGCCGCGCAAAGTTTGGCCACGCAATTTCAAACGAAAAATGCACACAAGGAATATTTGGCCTTGCTGTGTGGTGATGTTAATCCAAAGCATGGTGTGATTGATAACTTTATGTTAAAAGGTCAGGTTTTTGACAGTCCAGCGCGTTTAAATAATGGTACGGGGCCGCGGCCACAGCGTGCGATAACAGAATATTCTGTATTGGGCGGGGCCGCAGGCTGTGTGTCATGGGTGCGGTTTTCGCCAAAGACAGGGCGTACGCATCAGTTGCGACTGCACAGTGCATTATCGCTGAATGCGCCGATTGTTGGTGATGCATTGTATGGTGGACGACAAGATGTGGACGGTGCGTTGGGCACATTGTTGAAAACAAACAACTTGTTTTTGTTTGCGTATAAGTTAACATTTCAGCACCCAACAACAGGGCGTATGATTACCTTGCGTGCAACGGTGCCGGACTTTATGTTGTCGGTAATGAAATTTTTAGAACTTAAATTGCCATAATGAGAGTTAGGAAAAATATCTTTGTGTCAATGTTGCGAATTGCCGGACTGTTTCTTGTCGGGCTGGTTGTGGCGATTGTGGTGGCGTTAAGTCAGGTAAATTTGGAGACTTTGCGTGGAAATTTGGTTTCTGTGTTGCGGGATGCAACAGGTATGCCGGTTCAAATTGATGGTGCGGTGTCGTGGAAGTTTTCATTGCGACCGCGGGTTGAGTTAAATCTGGTGCGTATACCAAATGCCACATGGGCAAAAAGTAAGTACGCGTTCAGTGCAGAAAAAATTGATGTGCGTTTAAATCTGGTGTCTTTGTTGCGCGACAGACCGACAATTCAGAATGTGCGTGTGTATGATGCAGATATAAATATTGAAAAAAACAGTGATGGTAAATATTCGCTGGAAAAAATAGTAAAAGAAAAAAAATCTGATGAAAATGTTGCCCAGGTTCAGGAAAAATACCCGTTCAAAGATGCAGGGTTGGGCGGGGTTGAGGTGAAAAAATTAAACCTTAATTTCTTGGGTGATGTGTATAAATTGGCGGGATTTAATATTCGTTTAATGCCGCATAAAGATGCGCGTGAATATTCGGGGTGGATAAAATCTGGGGATGATGTTTTGCCGTTTATTGTGTCTTTTTCAGAATATAATGCGGCGCGAAAAATTTATCCGATGCAAATTGCGTTGTCAACGGGGGGCGAGGCATTAATTGCAAATGTTGCGCTGGAAGGGACCAGCAAGTTGCCAATAGATTTTAAGATAAAGGGTGATGTCCCAGATGCGCAAAAATTTGGACGTATATTTAATTGGGATTTGTCAGGTGTGCCGGCGGTGCGTTTGAATGTTGCAGGTGGGCTGGACAGAAAAAAAGTTGTGTTGCGTAAATCTTCGGTCTGGGTGCGTGATACGGACTTTTCTGTGTCGGGCGAGTTGGATTGGGGTAAAAAAAATATGGTGGTGAAATTAAATGTTGATTCGCCGGTGGTGAATTTGCCGCAGTTGTTCCCAGAAATGTATGGCAGGGCGCGCGTGCGGGGCAAGAAAAAATTAAATGTGTTTAAAGGTATTCCATTATTCGCAGATGAATTTATTGATAGACAGGTGGATTTGAATCTTAATATCGGGCGTTTGGTGATGTATCGCGAATTGGATTTAAAAAATCTGAAATTGGATATGAATGTTATTGATAATCATGCGCGCATTGATATTAAAACAGGTATTGCGGATGGCGATATTCAAATTGGCATAGATGGCGATATAGAAGATAACGGACATGTTTGGTTGCGTGCGGCAGCGCGTGGTGAAAAAGTGTCTGTTGGGGAAATTTTAAGTGAAATTGATAAAAATGATTTCTTGTCTGATTTGCCAATGGATTTAGAGTTTTATGTTCAGGCAAATGGTAAAAATTTATCACAGGTTATGCAGACAATTACCGGGCCTGTGCGTGTTTGGTCCAGTGGGGCGGGGTATGCACATTCTGCGTTGGTGGCGTATATGTATGGAACTGATTTTCTGACATCGCTGCGACACGGGATTCAAGACCTGTTCAGTTCAGAAAAGAAATACAATCAGATAAAGATATCGTGTGTTGCGTTGAATGTAAATTTGCGTGACGGTATGTTTGAAACACAAAATGGTTTTGCAGTTGAAACAAATGCCATAAATTTGCGATTGGTTGGGGGCTTGAATTTGGGTGATGAAGAAATGAAATTGGCATTGACAACGGTGCCGGTGCGTGGACTGAAATTGTCTTTGACCGGTAATGTTGTAAATTCGGTCAGTTTAACTGGCAGTTTGGCCCAGCCTGATGTGAAAATTAGTGGTGCCGCCATGGCGGGCAAGGTTGCGTCTGCAACAGGTTTGGGGTTATTGTTGGCGCCATTTACAGGTGGTATCAGTTTGGTTGCGGGTGCGGGAATTGGCCTGGTCGCAGGGGATTTATTAGAAAATTGGTTGGCGGACAGCAATCCGTGTGAAACCGCAATGGAACGCGGCGCGCCATTGCGACGCGATGATCCAGAATGGATGGCGATGCCAATTGGTGAACTGATTGATACAATTTTATAAAAAAAAGGGGAAGTGTAAATGTTTGGCTGGGTTGATTTAATTCAAATTGTGATTATTGTTGGTTTGATGTGGGTCTTTTATCGCAGTTTTATTCAAAATACCCAGTCGGAAAAATTGGTGCGTGGATTGTTGGGGTTGGCGGCGCTGTGGGTGCTTAGTTTTGTGTTGTCTTGGGCGCATTTAGATTTATTAGCAACATTCTTGCATTGGACGGCGTTGTTCCTGTCGTTAAGTTTGATTGTTGTTTTTCAGCCGGAATTGCGCAAGTTTATGGCGCTGATGGGAAATGTTGAACAGTGGCGTCGTATCTTTAGACGGGGTGGCGTGACAACAAAAAATACCAAGGGCTTGGACGCAATCGTGTCGGCGGTTGAATATATGTCGCAAAAGCATACGGGGGCATTGATTGTTTTCCCCAGTTCTTTGGATGAAAGTGCGATTGAAAAGAAAGGGATTGCAATTGATGCAAAAATCAGCAGTGAATTGTTGCTGACAATATTCTTTAACAAAACACCGTTGCATGATGGGGCGGTTATTATTAAAAATGGTCGCATTGCGTATGCAGGGGCAATTTTGCCATTGTCGCAGAATAATCTGAATTGGAAATATGGAACGCGACATCGCGCGGCCCTGGGGATTAGCGAGGTGTCCGGTGCGACTGTATTGATTGTGTCAGAAGAAAGTGGTGATATTTCAATCGCAGAAAAGGGTAAATTTGCAAAATATGACGATATAAAAAAGTTGCGCGCGCGGCTGGAAAAAATCCTTAGTAAATAAAATTTTGTATTGTGATGTTTGGGGTGCTTTTGGTCTTGCACCGAATCGGGGTTTTTTGGTAAAGTTGGGGTAAAAGAGTGTAGGTCACACAAATTTTATAAGGAAACAGGAGTAGTATTATGGAATTTTCAGTGTTTCGTCAGGTATTGATACGTGCGCTGGGGCATATGCAGTCTATTGTAGAAAAGCGCGCAACATTGCCAATTTTGATGAATGTTAAAATAGAAGCAGCAGATGATTTAATATTGTCGGCAACCAATGTAGATTTGGAATTGGTTGAACATGTGGCGGCAGATATCACACTGGGGGGCAAGATTACTGTGCCAGTTCAGATGTTGTATGATATTGTTCGTAAATTGCCAGATGATGCAGAAATTTCTTTTAAACAGTCTGGGGACCAGTTGGTTGTGTCCAGTGGACGTGCGGTATTTCGTTTGCCAACATTGCCGGCAGAAAATTTCCCAGCAATGGCGGGCAGTAATTTGACAACTAAATTCCAGATGACAACGGGGGATTTGGCGCATCTGATTAATCAGACAAAGTTTGCAATTCCAACAGATGATGTGCGCTATCATTTGGGGGGGATTTATTTTCATATCGCAGATGAAGGCGATGCGAAAAAACTGACTGCGGTTGCAACAGATGCCCAGCGTATGGCGTTGTGTGCGATGCCTGCACCGGTGGGCAGTGCAGAAATGCCATCGGTTATTTTGCCACGTCGTGTGATTGGTGAATTGTCAAAATTGTTAGAAGATGCCAATGTTGATGATGTTATGGTTGAATTGTCAGATACCAAGGCGCGTTTCACAGTTGGTTCTGCAACATTGACCAGTAAATTGGTTGATGCACAATATCCAAACTATCGCGTTGTTATTCCAAAGGGTAATGACAAGATTGCAATTCTGGACAGAAAACAGTTTATTAATGCAGTTGACTTGGTTTCGGTTGCCAGTGTTGATAAAACAAAATCTGTTCAGTTGACATTCAGTATGAACAAGTTGGTTATTAATGCGTCCAGTCCAGATGCAGGAACTGCAACCCAGGAATTAGATATTGAATACAATGGCGACAGTTCGTTTACAGTTGTGTTTAATGTAAAGTTCTTGTTGGATGTTGCAGGCCAGGTAGAAGGTGAAAAATTCCAGATGGAAATGCAGGATCCATTGGCACCAACAAAAATAAACTCGGTTGATAAAGATACAGACGCGCTGTATGTTTTGATGCCAATGAGGATGTAATACTTCCCCCGTTTGGGGGAATTTTTTTTAGTTGTAAGTTGTATTGCAAGTTGTAAGTGGTTAGTGTTGGTCCCTGCGGGGCAATGGATACCGGCCGTCGCCGGTATGACGGGCAGAATTGGGGGTGATGGTGTGTGGTGTTTTTTGCCGATACTGGCCACTTGCAACTTACACTTACAACAAAAAAATCCCCTGGTGGGGGATTTTTTTATTCTTCTGTATGCTTCTTTAATTTTTTACGGGTGTTGCTGTCCAGTTCTTTTTTGCGCAGACGAATCGTATCAGGTGTGATTTCAACCAATTCATCGTCCAAGATATAGGACAGGGCTTCTTCTAGTGAAATGCGACGCGGTGGTGCCAAGAATAATTTTTCATCGGCTGTGACTGAACGCATGTTTGTTAATTCTTTGCCCTTGATTGGGTTAACTTCTAAATCATTTTCTTTGCTGTGTTCACCGATAATCATACCGGAATAAACCTCGGTCTGGGGGTCAATGAACAGTGTGCCGCGTGGTTGCAAGTTAAACAGTGCATATGTTGCGGCCGCGCCTTTTTCCATTGATACCAAAACGCCGGGGCGATATTGCTGAATCGCGCCACGGTATGTGTCGTATTTATCAAATACGCGGTTCATAATGCCGGTGCCACGCGTGTCAGTGCGAAATTCAGACAGGTATCCAATCAATCCGCGTGATGGGGCAGAAAATACAATGCGTGTTTTGCCAGCCCCTGATGCCTTCATTTCGGTGATTGTTGCCTTGCGCTTGGTCATTTTTTCAATTACAACACCGCTGAATTCGTCGTCAACATCAATTACGACATCTTCTATTGGTTCCAGTTTTTCGCCATTTTCATTTGTCTGCATTACAACGCGTGGGCGTGATACAGATAATTCAAAGCCTTCGCGACGCATTGTTTCAATTAAAATACCCAACTGCAATTCGCCACGACCAGAAACTTCAAACGCTTCGTTGTTTTCACTTTGTTCAACCTTTAATGCGATGTTTGTTTCGGCTTCTTTAAATAATCTTTCGCCAATCATGCGTGATGTTAATTTCTTGCCAGATTTACCCGCCAAAGGTGATGTGTTTACAAAAAATGTCATTGTCAGGGTTGGTGGGTCAATTGGCATTGCAGGAATCGGTTCGGTGATCGATGGATCGCACAGGGTGTCTGCCACGGTTGCCTTGGAAAAGCCGGCGACGACAACGATGTCACCCGCAGATGCTGTGTCGCGGGAAACCTTTTCAATGCCACGATGTTCAATGATTTTTGTAATCTTGGCGTTTTCAATAAATTCGCCGTTGCGATTTATTGCCTTGACCGATTGGCCAACGCGAACAGTACCAGATTCAATTTTGCCAGTCAGAATACGGCCGACATATGGATCTGCTTCCAGTGTGGTGGCCAGCATTGTAAATGGTGCGTTCAGTTGACAACGGCTGCCGTTGCAATCAGGGGCCGGGACATGGTCAACAATTAGTTGGAACAATGGGGTCAGGTCTTTGCGTTCATCGTTCAGGTCGCGCACCGCCCAGCCATCACGGCCAACAGAATATAAATATGGGAAATCCAGTTGGGAATCGGTCGCGCCCAGTTTATCAAATAAATCAAATGTTTCGGTTAAGACTTCGTCAGGGCGTGCGTCTGCGCGGTCGACCTTGTTAATACATACGATTGGGCGTAGCCCCAGTTTTAGGGCCTTGGACAATACGAATTTAGTCTGGGGCAGGGGGCCTTCGGCACTGTCAACCAACAGGACAACACCATCAACCATGGATAAGATTCGTTCAACTTCGCCACCAAAGTCTGCGTGCCCGGGTGTGTCAACGATATTAATTTTGTATTCGCCCCACTGAATTGATGTAGGCTTGGCAGAAATGGTAATGCCGCGTTCGCGTTCAATATCGCCACTGTCCATGACGCGTTCGTCAATGCGTTCGTTGTCACGGAAGGTGCCGGCCTGTTTTAACATATTGTCAACCAATGTTGTTTTGCCATGGTCAACGTGCGCAATAATTGCAATGTTGCGAATTTTCATAATTTAAACCCCATATTTTTGTTTATCGGGTATAGGGTATAACTAAAAATATGAATTTTCAACTTTTTTTATGTAAAATATTGACATTTTGAAAAATTTGTCTATAATATATTGTGTAATGAAAAAATGGAGAGCAAAATGATTGATTATGACAAAACATTAGAAAAGTTTTTTAAACAGTGTATTGTGTATCTGAAAAAACGCGCCGAGACCGCTAAGGATAAATATATTCAAAAAGATATATCTGATGCGATTAGGACGGTTCAGACAATTTCGGATAATCCAAGACAGTATGCGGATTATAATGTGCGTGTAAAGGCGGGCTTGGAATCGCATGCGGTTGTTGATGGATTTATGGCAGGAACAAGGGATAATAGTGCTTTTCTGCTGTATAACAAGGTGTTGTGGAATATGGGCAAATTAAGCAGCCAATATTCTTGGGAACGGGAAGAGGCACAAAAAGTTTTATTAGAAGTATTGAAGGTAATTGAATATAAAAATTCAACAAATTTCTTAAAAGATTTAATCTTTCCGTTCAAGTCACCAGAAGCATTTGCGGTAAAGGTAAAACAAAAATAAACAAAAAACGCCCAATTGGGCGTTTTTTATGATATAATTGCAGAAAAAGGAGTTTGAAATGAGTAATAATTTTTCAGATGCAGAAGTTTATTTGGCAATCAAGTCAGCATTTACAGCATTAAAGGGGTTGTCAGAAAAATCGTTGGCAAAACGTTCTTTGCCAAAAAGTCAGGCAATGGTAAAAAAGTCAATGGAAAATATAGACATTATTATAAAAAGACCGCGGGTCGCATTAGAGGCATATAAGGATAAAGGCGGAAAAAAATCTATTTCTGATAAGATAATAGATGATGTTGAGGGGATTTTAGGCGCCAGTTGTGATCATGATTTGTATGTTCAATTCCATAATATTTCTGTATATATTGATCATTGGATGACGGGTGAAAAGAATGATAAGCAGGCGCAAAAGATTATCGCAGAATCAAAGCGCTTGAACAATCAGTTGGAATTGGAAAATTCAAATCCGATTGCGCGTCCATTTAAAAAATTGGCACAGAAGTTTTTTCAACGCTAAATAAAAAAAGGTGTAGTTATGGCGGATGCATCAAGAGTCTATCGGGCGATTAAGATATCTTTGCGTGATATTTTGGTAATGGCGCGTGAAGAGTTGGCCGTGGTTTGGAAGAATTTAGATAAAACAAACCATTACAAAGCGGGGCGTGCACAGGTATATTTGAAGAATGTGGCAAACAGACCACAGGATTATTTTTCACGCGCCAATACCGAGCAGGAATGGGAAAAAAGAATTCGCGATTATCAGAAACAGGGTGGATTTAAGTCAAAAGACAGAAAGGCGGTTGCGTATATAGTGGGTGGCCCCGCGCACGAGGTTGAGTTAAAGGCATATCCATTATTTATGCATAGTCGTGGTTCTGTTGCGCGCGAATTGCTGAGGGATTTGTTGGCGCTGGTTCAAGAATGGGAGTATAAGCGCACCAGCAAAGACAAGGCCGAAGTTGCAGAAGCGGATAAAATCGCAAACAAAATTTTCGCAATGCGTGAAAGAATAGAAAGTAAAAAATATTCTAAAAAAAGTAATATGGCGGTGTGGGAAATGTGGAAGGGTATCAAGCGAACATTTGCGCATTAAAAAAACGCCCGTTTGGGCGTTTTTTTCTTTTAGTGTTTACCACCAATTTTTGTGCGGCCACCCATCAGTGGTTGCAGTTTTTTGGGGATATTAATTGACCCGTCTGGGTTTTGGTGGTTTTCAATTACCGGTACAATTGCGCGGGGCAGGGCAATACCTGTGTTATTCAATGTTGCGCAGAATTGCATGTTGCCGTTTTTGTCGCGATAGCGTGTGTTTGTGCGGCGGGCCTGGAATTGTCCAATTGATGAACAAGAGCCCAGTTCGCGATATGCGCCTTCGCTGGGGAACCATGCTTCTACATCGTTCATTTTTACTTTGTTAAAGCCCATGTCACCTGTGCAGGCGGCAATAACGCGGTATGGTAATTCCAGGTCTTCCATAACTTCGCACAGGTTGTTCAACAGATGTTCGTGCATTTCGTCTGACTGTTCAGGGGTGCAGTATATGTATTGTTCAACCTTGTTAAATTGATGTATACGCACGATTCCGCGGGTGTCACGACCGGCGGCGCCGGCTTCTTTGCGGAAACAGGGCGAGAAACCTGCATACTTTATCGGTAAATCTTTTTCGTTCAGGACTTCGTCACTGTGCAGGCAATTTAAGATAATTTCTGCGGTGCCCGCCAGGCAACGGTCTGTATCAGTTAACATAAATACATCGTTTGCCATAACAGATGGGTCGGTACCCATAAAGTGGCCTGCGTTAAAGATTGTTTGGGGTTTTGTGATTGATGGACAGCTGACGAATGTGAAGCCTTTGCCCATTAATTTTTGCAAAACATATGTTTCAATTGCCAGTTCTAATTCGGCGGCTTCGCCAAACAGGGCGTATGTGCGTGTGCCACAGATAGATGCGATTTTTTCAGGTTTCCACCATCCGTTCATTTCCAGTAAATCCCACTGGGGGCGTGGTGTGAAATCAAATTCGCGTGGTGTGCCAACGCGGCGAACCTCAACATTTTCGGTGTCGTCACGGCCGATTGGTGCCGCATCAGATGGAATTTGTGGTACGCGGTGCAGCAGGTCTGTTAATTGTTTTTCTTTTTCATCCAGTTCCGCCATGTCATTTGCGATTTCGTTTGCAATTGCCTTGGACGCAGCAATCAGTGGTGCCTTGTCCGTGGCGGTTGGAATTTCACGTGTGATTTTATTTTTTTCTGCGGTCTTGGACTGGGTAACTGTTTTTAGTTCGCGAACGCGTGCGTCCAGTTCCAGAATCTGGTCGGTGTAATCTGTAAAGCCTTTTAATTCGCATGCGCGTTTTACGGCATCTGGATTTTCACGAATGAATTTTATATCAAGCATTATGTCTTACCTTTCTTTAATAATTGAAGTGTTGTTTTTGAAATTTTGAATTTAAAAATATCTGTGTGACAAATTATTCCCCCAACGGGGATGAAGTGCGACTGAAAAATGAAAATTTCATTGTCATATTGATTGGATTATAAATTAATCATATCTTAAATGCAACGATTTCATTTGCATATTTAGTGCGTATTTTGTATCGTGTGGCCAAACAAGAAAAGGAAGGTTGTCATGTATGATGTTATTATATTGGGCTCGGGACCGGCAGGATTGACGGCGGCATTATATACAGCGCGTGCAAATAAAAAGACATTGGTTCTGGGCGGTGACAGATTGGGCGGTCAGACCGCAGGAATTGCGGTGTTGGAAAATTATCCGGGTTGGGCCGGCAGTGGTTTGGAATTGGCGCAATTTATGAAGAAACAGTGTGAAACATTTGGTGCCCAGGTAGAATTTTTGTCTGCGACAAATGTTTCGGGCGATTCGGAAAATGGATTTGTTATCACCTGTGATGATGGCAGTGAATTTACCAGCCGCACAGTTATTGTTGCAACCGGTGCGTCGCCACGAAGATTAGAGGTCGCAGGTGCGCGCGAATTAATGGGGCGTGGTGTTTCATATTGTGCGACATGTGATGGATTCTTTTACAGTGGTAAAACAGTTATCGTTTTAGGTGGGGGAAACAGTGCGCTGAACGATGCGTTATACCTGGCGGATTTGGCAAAAACAGTTAAAATTGTTTATCGCAAAGATGCCTTTACCCGGGCCGAGGCCGTATTGCGTGAACGCGTTGCGGCGCGCGATAACATAGAATGCCTGTTTAATACAGAATTGGCAAAAATTGCAGAAAAGCCAGATTCGGCAGATGGTGAATTAATTGTGACCACAACAGATGGCACAGAATTGGTTGTTGATGGTGTTTTTGTTGCAATTGGACACGAAGCCAATACAGACTTTTTAACCGAAGATATTGTGCGCGATGCGCTGGGACGTCTGGCACCCGATGCGTTGCCATCTGGTATGTTTGTTGCCGGCGATGTTCGCAGTGGGCTGAAGATGCAAATTGCCACCGCAGTGGGGACGGGGTGTGAAGTGGGAATGGACGCTGTCGCATTTTTAAATAAATTATAATAGTTCATCTATGCGAAAATCCGTTGGCTCATGTAGCGTTATGTACACTACGCCAACGGATTTTTACATATCTAAACCATTCTAATTTATTTAAACGCCTTGCAAGGGACTAATGTAGCGTTTGTACACTACGGGGACGGCACTGTCCATATCTATACCATTATCTTTAATTTTTAAATTTTGTCTTCGGATCCCATGATATTGCGGATTTCATCAATGCATATTTGGGTCATGGTGTCGCGGGCGGGGGATAAGAATTCACGTGGGTTAAAGTTTTCCGGCTTTTCATATAATGATTTGCGTACTGCGGCGGTAAAGCCCAGGCGCAGGTCACTGTCTACATTTATTTTACATATATTCATTTTTGTTGCACGGCGCAGTTGGATTTCATCAATACCACGCGCGCCAGATAATTTGCCACCAAATTCATTAATTGTTGTTATTAGTTTTTGTGGTATGTTTGATGCGCCATGTAATACCAAAGGAAAACCGGGCAGGCGCGTGGCAACATTGGCCAGTATGTCAAAACGCAGTTCTTCGTCTTCTTTTTTGCGTTTGTATGCGCCGTGACTGGTGCCGATTGCGATTGCCAGTGAATCAATGCCAGTTGCGTTTACAAATTTTTCAACATCTGATGGATTTGTATAACTGGAAAAATCAGATTTTGTGTTTTCATCTTCTATTCCCGCCAGTAACCCCAGTTCTGCTTCAACCGATACATTATATTTATGGGCGTATTCTGCGACGCGGCGTGAAAGTGTGGCATTTTCGTCAAATGGTAATTTGCTGGCATCAATCATGACGGATGAAAATCCGATTTCAATCGCGCGTGCACATGCGTCAAAACTGGTTCCGTGATCCAGGTGCAGTGCAATTTTATCGTCGGGCGAAATGTTTGCACCGCGTATCATTCCAGCCAGCATATCTGCGCCCATATATTTTAATGCAGATTCAGATACCGCCAATATGATGGGGCTGTGTGTGATGCGGGCGGCGTTTAAAATCGCCTGTAATGTTTCCATGTTATAGAAGTTAAATGCAGGTACGGCGTAGTTGCGTGCGATTGCATCACGAAACATTTCGTTTGTATTAACCAGTCCCAATTCAGTATATGTCATCAGACTTTCCTTTTTTTTCTTTGGTTGAATTATAGCATGTTTTTTTGGTTTTTTAATACAAAATCTTGACAGGGCGCGGATTTGTGCAACAATTAAGCCGAATCGGGGGACGGGCAGAGAACGCACAGTTTTACATAAAAGGTGTAAGTGATGAAAAAGACTTTGTTTGCGTTGTTTGGTTTGGCGGTTTTGACAGGCTGTTCAACATATTTTGATTATTACAAGGGCGGTGTTCGTTATACCCAAGATGGCGAAGATTGTATTTTCTATGCGGCGGAACGCGGTCGCCATTATTCTGATGATATTCGTTCGCTGAATACGGATAAAAAGATTGTTTATCGCAATACAATGTGTCGTGATTTATATTTGCGCGATAATATGGGTGTTGCATCAACAAATGCACGCCAGATTTTGGTGCCGGCGGCTGCGACAGTGGCAGATGCACCAAAATGTGCAAAGTGCAATAAATGTGCAACAAAAAAGAAATATGTTTTTGTAAAATAAATCTATCCCGCCAAATGGCGGGTTTTTTATTATTAATATTATTTGAAATAATGTGTTTTTTGTGATAAGATTATGGAAAAGGATAAAGGGGTTTTATATGAAAAAACTGATTAAAAAATTAAATTTTGCAATTGTTGGTATCATGGCATCTGCGCCTGCTATGGCTTTGGATAGTAATATGAAGGATGCTTTGTGCAAAATGGGCGCGGAGTTTGGTTCTATATTTGAATTGTTGCAAATGTTGGCCTTTATTGGTGCGGGTGTGACAATTGCAGGATGGGCATGGGGATATATTTCAGGTGGTAAATCCGTAGATGTTGTAAAAGAGGTTAAGGAAAAAGGTGTTGGTATGTTGATTGGCTTTTTCTTGCTGTTCGGTATTGGTACGCTTTTAAGTATTTTTATGAGCATGATCGGTGAAGGTGGTTCCTTGGATTGTGTTCAAAATTTCTTTTAAATAAATACGGGGCGATGCCCCGTTTTTTTTATGATAATAATTTAATTTTTTTGATATTAAAAATCCCCCAATCGGGGGATTTAAATTTTCTGAAATGGAATTAAGCCATTTTAGCAACTTTTTTCGCCAAACGCGAAATTTTGCGTGCAGCGCGTTTTTTAGGCATGATTTTGCCAGCAGATTTCATAATCTTGCTTTCTGCGTTGCGGGCCGCAGTTGTTGCAGCCGCTTTGTCGCCAGATTCAATTGCAACCAATGCCTTTTTAGTTGCAGTTTTAACAACACTGCGACGTGATGTATTGATTGCGTTTTTCTTGGCCGTTACCAAAATTCTTTTTTCAGATGACTTATGATTTGCCACTTTATTTTCCTTTTATTTTTGTTTTGATTTTGCTATTTTATAAAAAACAAACACAAAATCAAGGAAAAATAACATGATTTACTTAATTGCAATTATTGTATCTTATTTATTGGGCAGTGTGCCAATGGGATTAATCCTGACAAAATTGGCGGGCAAGGGGGATTTGCGTCAGGTTGGCAGTGGTAATATTGGCGCAACAAATGTTATGCGTGTTGGCGGATTGCGTATGGCGGGTCTGGTTTGGTTGTTGGATATGGCCAAGGCAATTGCCGCCGTGTTTGTCGGTAAATATGTCGCAGGCGAAGCATTTGGCGCGTGGTGCGGGTTTGCCGCAATTGTTGGACATTGCTATCCGATATGGTTGCGATTCAAAGGAGGTAAGGGGATTTCATCACTGTTTGGTGTGCTGTTGGCGGTCAGTCCGCTGTCTTTTGCGATTTGTGGAATTGAATGGTTGTTGGTTGCATTGACATCAGGGATGTCTTCTTTTGGGGCGGTAATCGTATTTTGTTTAATCCCGGTTTTGGGGTTTGCGATTTCAATGCAGGTTGGGTTTGCGTTCCTGGCAATTGGATTATTGTGCATGTGGCGGCACAAGGCAAATATTTCCAGATTGATTTCGGGGCATGAATCAAAAATTGAATGGAAGTGGAAAAAATAAAATGCGGGGCAATGCCCCGTCTTTTATTATTTGTACTTTATTTTTGAATGATTTTGTGATATAATACAGGGGAAAGAATCAAAGGGATTAGAGAATGAAGAAAGTTATTTCTGTTGTTATTTTGTCGGCAATTGCGTTTTCTGCAGGGGCGGCACCATATGGGGCACCAGCACAGGGGCGTGGGCGTGCTTCAATGGCAAGTAAAATGATAAATGCCACACCGCCACAGCTAAATCAAGAACGCGCAGGTGTTGCATCAAAAAATCAAATTTCTGCGACGGCAACATTGGCACCGGAAACGGCGGTTGTTCAGAAATCTAGTACAAAGGTTGATAATAATGTTAATGATAACATCAATGCAGATTTGGCGGTAAATCCTGAAGAAATGATTTCTGCGCAGAAAAAAGATATGCGTGAAAAGGAAAAAGGTGCATGTATCGCTAATAATATTGGTATTGGAAATACTTTTGTTTGGGCATCGCGTTACAGCAATATAAATAATTATTCAACAATGGTTGAAGATATTGAAAACCCAGAAAATAATACATGTTTTGTTAAGGTTGAATTGAAATCTAATGATTCAAAGATTGGTGTTTCAGATGTGCCAAGTAAGTATTTTGAATGGGGGCATAATATCGCATGTGGTTCATGGGCGGACTATGATGTGTTGAAAAAGCGTATTTTGGATGCGAAAAAGTCTGCACGCACATGGGCAACGGTTGGTGGCGCAGTTCTTGGTGCCGGTGTTGGTGTTGGTGCGATGGAATTATTTGGTAATAAGATGATTGGTGGTTCTGTTCAGGGACAAAAGGCATTAGAAGGTGATCAGTTGTTGCGTTCACAGTTGGCGGTGCTGAAAAAGGATAATGAATCAGATTATAAAAAGTTCATTACTAATTTAAAGGTACTGAAAACAGAATGTGCAAAAGATCATGTGGCAAATGCCGATGATGTAGAATTAAAGAGTATGTGTGATGAATTTAAGGGACTGTTTGATTTGGCGGTCTAGGGTCATCATTAATAATAAATTAAAATCCCGCGTTGCGGGATTTTTTAATGGAAATATTTTTTTCGTTTGTCCTATAGTGTTGTCATGTCAGATATATTTAATAAGTTATTGATATTGCGAACACCGGGGATTGGACCAGCGCGATATAACGATTTGTTGCGTCGTTTTGGTGCGCCGGGGGCAGTGGTTGAATTTTTAAACCCAGATTCCGCGCATCGCGATTCTGTTTTGCGTGAAATGGAATCGGCGCATGCGCAACATATATATTATATAGATGATACAGACACACGGTATCCGAAAAATTTGCGTGCGGTCAAAAATCATCCGCCGATTATATCTGTGCGTGGGAATCTAGATGTATTAAACAGACCGATGGTATCAATTGTTGGAACGCGTCACGCAACAGCGGTGGGCATGGGTTTTGTTGCAGATATTGCCCAAGGGTTTGCAGAAAATAATTATGCGGTTGTGTCTGGTATGGCAATTGGGACAGATACGGCAGCACATCGTGGTGCGTTGCGCAGTGGGGCGAATGCCGTGACGATTGCTGTGCTGGCGGGTGGGGTGGACTATGTCTGGCCAATGGAAAACGAATCGTTATACCATGAAATATTGGCGCGTGGCGCGGTTGTTAGTGAAATGCCCGTTGGATTTGTGCCGGTTGCCACAAACTTTGTGCAAAGAAACAAGTTAGTCGCAGGTTTGGGGGAAAAATTGATTTTGGGCGAGGCTGATTTAAAGTCGGGATCAATGACAACCGCCCGATTCGCAATTGAAATGGGGCGCGATGTTTGGGCGATTCCGTCACACCCCGCAGATTTGCGCGCGTTGGGACCAAATTCATTGATTCGGGATGGACAGGCGCATCTGTGTATGGGACTGATGGATTTTTTTGATGCGGATAAAAAACAACAAAAAATATCAAAAAAAGTTGATGCGGAAAATAATCTGATTGACGCATTAGGGATGATTCCGGTGTCAGAATCTGTATTGGCAGAACTTGTCAAAAAATCTGTTTCGGAAATTAAATCTGAATTGGTTGTTTTAGAATTGCAAGGTTTAGTGCGAAAAGTTGATGGCGGGTATGTTCGTGTGTGATAAAAAAATTGTCTATACAGTGTATATACAAAGGGCAGAAAATAGGCAAAAAAACGAATCGTTGTCAAAAAATAAAAGTGAAATTTTGGGGCAAGATTTGCTTGTAAATGGAAAATAATATTTTAACTTATCTGTCGTATCCAAAACGAGAAAAAGGTAATCAAAAAAACAGGATTGGTTTTATTTTAAATGTCTAAAATAAAATTAATCCAAAAAACATTAATGGCGCGAGAGAGTTTAAAGTAGGGCAATATAAAATACCGTGATTCAATTGAAAAATGGTGTTTTGTGTGGGTGGTTTTTACAACCTTGTTCGGGCAGGAAACTCTTTTGAAAGGAAGGAAAAAGGAGAAAACGGCATGCAGACAACAGCGGCAAAAATTCAAATGACTAACCTGGAAACAATCAAGGGGGCCATTGCCGCGAAAATTGATGCAGCGTCTTATACTTCTTGGATTGCACCACTGGCTTTTGATGTTGTTGATGGAACTTTGGTTTTGGGTGCACAGAATCAGTTTTCAGCAGATTTTATCAACAGTGTTCATATGGGGACAATTGCAGCAGTTGCGGCGGAATTTGGTCTGAATGCGTCTGTTGTTGTTGCGTCTGCCAAACAGACAGTTGCGGCACCGGTTGCAAATGACAATCGTGCACAGGCATATGCGCCAGCGGCTGAAAAAGCAACAGCCACATCGGTTGCATTTGATTCTTTTGTTTGTTCAGATGAAAATTTGTTTGTTGTATCTGCATGTAAAAAAGTCGCAGCGGGTTCGGTTCCTTTTTCCCCGCTGTTTATTTATGGTGCGGCAGGTTGTGGTAAATCTTTGTTGACAGAATGTATCGCAGGGGCAGCAACATCAAAAGTTGTTAAGATGAGTGGCGCACAATTTGTTTCTGAATTTGCACGCAGTTTGAAAGAACACAATGTTTTTGCGTTCAAGGATTTCTGTCGCAATTGCGATACCTTTATCTTGGATGATGTTCAGGCCCTGTCAGGTAAAAAGGCAACAACAGAAGAATTTATTCAATTGATTGTTGATTTGCGTAATGCTGGCAAGAATGTTGTTCTGACTGCAAATGCAATGCCAGGCAATTTGACAGGTTTTGATCGTCGTGCACAAAGCCTGATGGCATCAGGATTGGTTGCAGATGTTGTTGCGCCAAACACACATGTAAAATCTGTTTTGTTGAAACGCGCAGGTGTGAAATCTGATGTTGCAGATACCTTGGCGGGGCGTATTGCAAATGATGGTCATTTGCTGGCAGGTATCGCAACAAAAATCAAGACATATGCTGAACTGATGGGCACAAGTGTTGATATGGCAATTGCAACACGTTTGTTGGCAGATTCTTTGCAAACTGTAAAAACACCGGTTGCGATGGTTAAAATGATGTGTGAAAAATTGGGTGTGTCTTATGATGCAGTTTGTGGCACAGGTCGCAGCCGCAATTTGGTTTTGGCACGTCAGATTATGATGGTTGTTTTAAAGGGTGCGACACAGTTGTCTTTGTCAGAAATTGGTAATTTTGTTGGTGGTCGTGATCATGCAACAGTTTTGTATGCAATCAAACAAATTGAAAAGAATGTTGCATCTGATTTGGTTTTGGCGGCACAGATTAAACAGTTAACAGAAGAATGCAAATAATTGGGTTTTGGGTACAGATTATGTTAATGAAAATATATCATTTTTGTGATATAATGTTTAGGAGAAAATGAAAAAACTGGTTTTATGTTTTTTCAGTGTGTTATTGTTTGCGCCCGGTGCATTTGGTGCCGATGGCGCTGTTTCGCGTGTTTTGCCGTCCCTGGATAATGGTGGGGGCGCGAATGCGGATGTGGATGCTGGTCGGGGGACTGTATCGCGTGTGGCGACACGTGTTGTTAATACGGGTCAGGCGGAAAAAAATACAAAAAGTACAGAAGATTTATCGGCCATGCCAGTGCGCAGTGCGGTATCGCGTGTTTTTGCCGGTGTGCCTGAGGTTAAAAAAGATAAACCCCAACAGGTGGCAACGGGGGTTGTTGCGCGGTCGGGTGTAAAATCAAATAATGCAGCCCGCAGTAATTTGGCTGAGGCGGTAAGTACAGTTGGGCGCAATAAACGCGTGTCAGATGCCAGTATCAATGCAAATCCGACCGTTCGTCGGGCGGGGGTGGTGCTGCGTCCCAGCACGGCTGAGGTTGGTGGGCGTGCCACAATTGGTGACACGGGGATGCAGACGGGGTCTAATATAGATGAACAGGTTCGCAGTGTACATTCACGCGCAGCCAAAGAGGTGACCGCAGAAACGATTGCGGAGGCGACAACGCGTCTGGAACAGACGGCTACGCTGAATAAGTCATGTCAGGAACAATATAATGACTGTATGGATCAGTTTTGCAAGGTTATTGATGCGAATCAGGGGCGCTGTTCATGTTCGTCAAACTTAAGTCAGTATGCCAAGGTTGAAGAAGCGGTCAAGGATGCGAATAATCAGTTGAATGAGGTTGCGCAGCGCATTCGTTATGTTGGTTTGTCTGCAGATGAAATTCGTGCGATTTTGACCGAGACTGAGGCGGAAGAAGCTTTGTCTGGGACAACGGACACATCGCAGACACGCAATATGCTGGAACAGATTGAAGAATTGATTCGTGACCCTGTTTCTAATACTGCGACATTTACAGAATCAGATAGTTTTGGTTTGGATATTGATTTGGATTTTTCGTCAGACAGTACGGATATATTTAATATAGATTTCTTGGGTACTGGTAATACGGGCAGTTTTTCAAACCTGCGTGGGGCAGAATTATACAGGGCGGCGAAAAAGCGTTGCAATACAGTGTTAAATCAATGTAAGGAAGCGGGCTCAACCATTGCGCAAATTACAGGGAATTATGACCTGGCGATTGACAAGGATTGTGTGGCGTATGCAAATGGCCTGAAAAAAATGAACGAGACATTAATCTCAAATGTGGGCAGTGCGAATCGTATGTTGCAAAAGGCGCGTCTGGCAGTGTTGCAAAATAAAAATATGTATGATGCCAAGGGGTGCATCGCCGCATTAGAGGCATGTATGACTGATGAAATGGTTTGCGGTGAAAAGTACTTTAAGTGTGTTGATCCGACAAAAACTTATATTGATGAAAATGGTCAGGTTGTATTGGGACGGCGTACAGCAGATATATTGGATTTTATGCAGAATTATAACAATGCCAGTATTGATAAAGATTTCTTGGATGGTGCAGAAGAGATAACGATAAATACCGAAAATTGTAAGGCTGTGTCGTCAAATGCAGATACGGGTGATGGTAAATGTACGGCAAAGTATTTATTGCAAAAGATTGGAACAGGGCAAAAGGTGACAGATAGTGGTTTGTGTCGTGCAGTATTGGATAAGTGTCAGGCGTATACATATGATTCAGAGGGGCGGTATATAAAATTTAATGATGTTGTTGTAAATTATGTTCAACGTGCAATGGTTAATATTCGTGCTGCGCAAAGCAAGATTATATCAGAGTACGCGTCCAGTTGTATTGTTGATGTGGCAGATTGCTATAACGAACAGGTGACCCAGGTGAATACTTGGTCGTCAAATGCCAGTGTGGGCAGTATACAAAAGGTTCTGGCGGGGGCATGTCGTAATGTGGCGCTGACATGTGCGTATGCGGTGTTTGCCCAGGATGCATCTAGTTGTTCTGTGCGCGAGGAATCTAAGTGTATACAAAATATTTCGCAAATGTTCTATCAGTCATTGCTGTGCCCGGAAAATTCAACATACATGCAGGCAACAGGAACTGCTGGCAGTAATGGGTATGTTAATACGCACTGTAAATGTAATACAGGGTATGAAATATGGGGCAGTTCGTGTCTGAAGAAATGTAATGAGGCGTCTGAGGAACGTGATTCATATGGTGTATGTCAATGTCGTTCAGGTTATGAATTGGCGAATGGGGTATGCACAAAGGTATCAGGTCAATAAAAAAAACCGGCAATTGCCGGTTTTTTTTTGCTGGTTATCGCACCTGTTGACGCGCAATATATTCGTTTATCATATTGTCGCGTATTTTTAATTGGTGTTTTAAATCGCGGCGTGATGCATGGTTCAGGCGGGTCATATAATCTGGGCCATAGTTGTCAAATACATACCAGCCTTCGGGATAGACCTGGACAACGGGTTTGCCGGTGTCTTTGTCCAGATATTCAATAATTGTTGCAGAAATGCGTTCGCCCATAATTTCGCGCAAGATATCGTGGCTGCGTACCATGTCGTTTGCACATGGGTTAGGGAATTTTATACCTTTGGTAAATCCGCCAGATGTCGTGTCTTGCTTTACACCGTTAATTTCAATTACAGGTAATGGTGTTGTGGGGCACATACCAAACAGTTTGATATCAGCCATTACATTGTATGTAATAACATATGTGTTCTTTTTCTTTTTGCTGATATGGTTTGGTGATATTTCTGGCTTTTGTGTCTGTTCAACCGCGGGTTGTTCGCTGGCTTTTTCTGTTTTTTGGTTAAAAATGTCAAAAATTCCCATAGTTTATCCTTTGTGGTTTTAATATTGTTATATGTTTATATTAGTACATAAAAAGAAATTGTCAATAAAAAGTATATAAAAAACACCGAAAAAATCGGTGTTTTTTTTGTTATACAAATAAATCTTTGACGAATTGGGCGTGTTCAGTTATGAATTTGAAACGGAATTCTGGTTTTTTGCCCATCAGTTCAGATACGATTGTGCGCGTTTTTTCGGTGTCTTCGGCCCCTTCTTCGGTGCGTGGGGGTAAATCTACGCGTATTAAACGCCGCGTTTTTGGGGACATGGTGGTTTCTTTTAGTTGATTGGGCATCATTTCACCCAGTCCTTTGAATCGTGATATTTCAACGCGTTTGTTTTTGTATTTTGTAGATTTCAGATTTTCCAGTTCTTCGTCGGTGTCAACATAAATTGATTCGGTGCCACAGGTTAATTTATACAATGGTGGGCACGATAAATATAAATGTCCGCCATAAATTAGTTGGGGCATGAATTGATAAAAGAATGCCATCAACAGTGATGCAATGTGGCTGCCGTCAACGTCGGCATCGGTCATGACAATAATTTTTTCATAACGCAATTTGTCTTCGTTCCAATCTTTGGCGGTGCCTGCACCAATGATATCAATCAGGTCATTTAATTCGCGGTTGTTGCCGAATCGTTCATCGGAATTTGATATAACATTTAAAACCTTGCCTCGCAGGGGCATGATTGCCTGGGTTGCGCGGTCGCGTGCCTGTTTTGCGGTTCCGCCTGCCGATTCGCCCTCTACAATAAATAATTCTGTGCCGGCAATACCATGCTTGGAACAATCGGCCAATTTTGCAGGCATACGAATGCGTTTTGTTGGTGTTTTGCGGGCGACATCTTTGACCTGTTTCGTTTTAATGCGCGCGTTTGCCAGATTAATTACAAATTCCAGCAATGCGTTTGCAGTCTTTGGGTCAGATGCCAAAAACATTTCCCATGGGTCACGCAACGCATTTTCTGTGAAACGGGCAATTTCTGGGTTGGACAGTTTTTCTTTGGTCTGGCCCAAAAATTGTGGCGTTTTGTAAAATACAGATACGATTGCGGCGACAGAATCAAATACATCTTCGCCAATGATTGATGCGGCGGCTTTGTTGTTTATTTTTTCGCCATATGCCTTAATCCCCTTGGTAATTGCGGATTTAAAGCCAGTTTCGTGTGTGCCACCGTCAATTGTTGCAATTGTGTTGCAATATGATGAAAAGAATCCGTCATCAGATGCGGCGCCATTTTCATCGGTTAAAAATGTCAACGCCCATTCAACGCGCCCACAGTCATCGGGGAAATCAACGCTGCCACTGAAAATGCGTGGCAAAATGCGTGGTTTTGAATCTGTCTTTTCTGCCAGGAAGTCTGCAACACCATTTGGATAATAAAATGTTGTTGTGGCAGGGATATTCATGTCTTCGGTTAATAATTCGGGATTGCAATGCCAATCAATTTTTACGCCACGGGACAGGAATGCCTTGGCACGGGCCATGCGGTAAATCTTGACCGGTTTAAAGGTTGCATTTGTGCCGAATATTTCATCATCAATTGTAAAGCGAATTTTGGTGCCATGGTTTTTTGTTGCATCCCCGCGGGTCATTGGTGATGTGGTCAGGCCACGCGAAAATGTTTGGTGCCAGTTATAGCCATCGCGCGCAATATCAACAATCATTTCTGATGACAGGGCATTAACAACAGCCGACCCTACACCGTGCAAGCCACCACTGGTTTTGTAAACATTATTATTAAATTTACCCCCAGAATGCAGGGTGGTTAAAATAACCTCTAAGGCGGATTTGCCAGGGTATTTTGGGTGTTCGTCAACAGGAATGCCGCGTCCGTCGTCTGCGATTTCAATTGTTTTGGAATCAATTAAATTTACGGTTATTTTCTTGGCAAAGCCGGCGACGGCTTCGTCAATAGAATTGTCCATTATTTCAATTGGCAGGTGGTGCCATGCCTTTTCGTCTGTGCCACCGATATACATTCCAGGGCGCAGGCGTACGGGTTCCAGTCCTTCCAACACCTGAATGTCGGATGCGTCATATGTGTTCGTTTTCTTCTCTGTCATAGTGATATTATTATTAAAACATTTTTGAATTTTGTGCAAGCCCAAAGAATTTCTGCCTAAATCTTATTTTGGGGTTGAATTTTTGTTGTGGGCGACTATATATTTGTTAACAACAAACCATATGGAAAATAACGATGAATAAAAACCCGTACGAAGTCTTGGGCGTGGCCCGTGATGCGTCAGATGCTGATATTAAAAAGGCGTATCATAAGTTGGTGATGAAATATCATCCAGACAGAAATCCAGATAATAAAGATGCAGAAGAAAAGTTCAAGGAAGTTAATAATGCGTTTGATATTCTAAAAGACCCGCAAAAGCGCGCGGCCTATGACCGATTCGGTGATGCGGCATTTGCAAATGGTAATGGGGCGGGTGCTGGCTTTGGTGGTGGTAATCCATTCGGTGATGGCGCGTTTCACTTTAATATGGGTGGTGGCGCAGGTATGGAAGACATTCTGCGCGAGGCTATGCGTGGATTTGGATTTGGCGACTTTGGCGGTGGTGCGTCTGGGCGCGCGGCGCAACAGCGCGGTGGACGTGATTTATTAGACGAAGTTGTTATTGATTTAAAAGATGCTTATTTTGGCAAAACGCATACGGTTAAGTTTTCCAGTAATGTAGAATGTGAAAAATGTCATGGGCATGGTACGGCCGATGGCAAGCCGGCGCCGGTCTGTTCGCGTTGTGGGGGCAGTGGATTTGTGCATACGCGCCAGGGGTTCTTTGCGATGGAGACGCCGTGTCCAGAATGTAATGGTTTAGGCAGAAAGATTAGTAAAAAATGCAGCGCGTGTGATGGTACAGGGACACAGCATAAACAGCGCACATTAGAGGTAAAGATTCCCGCGGGTATTGAAGATGGCGCGCGTCTGCGTCTGGCCGGTCAGGGCGAGGCGGGGTCAAACGGTGCACCGGCAGGTGATTTCTATTTAGATGTGCGGATTCGTCCAGATAAACGCTTTGAGCGTCAGGGAAACGATCTGGTTATGCGTATGGATGTTCCGTTTACAACACTGGCCCTGGGGGGCGAGATTGAAGTTGAAACAATTGATGAGAAGAAATTATCAGTCAAAGTTCCAGCCGGTACCCAGGTTGGCGAAAAGTTGCGTGTGCGTGGGCATGGTATGCCATCGGTTCGTCGTGCGGGGGCATATGGGGATTTGTACATAGATATTGCGATTAAAATCCCAACAAAGTTAACGGATAAACAAAAGAAGATCTTGGCTGAATTTGCAGAAATGAAGTCTGATAAAAAAAGTTGGTTTTAGGTCTTGTTTATATGGCCCTAGGAAACGCCACCTGTTGTGGCGTTTTTTGTTGCATTGGTTTATTTTTTATATATTATAGGCTGGCATTTTTTTCGGTAAAAAATATAAGGATATATAACATGAGTTTGAAAAAAGATAAGTTAAACTATTTTTTATTTGGTTTTTGCTTGGCGATTGTGGGGCGTGCAGCGGGCAGTTTTATGGTCGGTAATCCCAGTGCGCGTGTGGCAGATTTTGAGGACGACAAGGTCAGAACTGTGCAACAAGATGCCAGTGCATGGCGTGATACTTTGTTTGTGCTAAGTGCGCAACCGTCTGCGTCTGGGCATGATGTTATATTTGTGAACAAGAATGGTGTAAAGCAGATGGTTCGTGGTATGCGGGACAATGTTGTGGTTGTGGATTCGGGTGATGTTGTTGTGATTGACGAAAGTTGCAATGTTGTAAAACAGTTGGCGCGTGGTAAAAAGTTAGAATCTTTTGTAAAACAAAAATAAAAAACCGGCAAATGTGCCGGTTCTTTTTATTATCTCATTTTTTGATGTGCATATTTGTTTATAAAGTCACGTTCGGTTTGCATTAACAGTGATTGTGTTTTTTGAACGGGAATTCGGGATATGTCATCTTCTGGTCGGATGTGTAGATTTTTTGTCATATTGATTCGCGCGTTGTCTAGTTCGGTGAATATGATTTCCAGAATTTTTCTAGAATTAATCGGCTGGGTGTGATTTATTTTCGCGATTGCGTTTTCTAGTGCCTGGGTGCGGGTGTATAATGTTGCGGCGCCCATGTGGTCGGCCAGTGGTGTGTTGCGTGATATGTAAAAATCGTTTCGTGCGGCGATGTGTGATTTGCTGTGGTCGGCAAACAATGCGGCGCGGTTAATGCGTCTGAATTCATTAAAGTCTATTTTGTTTTTGTATGCGATTGCGTTTATAATTTTTTCTTGGCGTGACAGTTGTTCGCGTAAATGTATGCGTGCAAATTGATAGCAGTATGCGTTCATTTGTTCAAAAGACATGTGTGGGTCAATTATTGGTGCAATAAAATATGTTCGCGAAAAAATCATGTTTGGATTACTGCGCGACATACACCAACATGCATAGCGGGATAATTTAAAGTCTTTGGAACTTTTGAAGTGACGGTTGTCCAGTGTGTATGGATGGGTAATCAATGCAATGTGGTTGTTGTAAAATTCTATATTTGTTGGTTGCAGTTTTGGGAATGCGCGTGTTGGTTCTGGGGTGCTGGGCATAACCATGTTTTGCCATATGTGTGCGCTGAATGAAGGCTGGGTGGGAAATAGTATTTCGCCATACAAATTATGCAGGTCAGAATACAGCCAATATTCGTTGCATGTGTTGTGGGGATGTGTTTCAGGAAACAGGGTTAATTGGTCGTCTGTTTTTATGCGTTTTGCATTTAGTGTTGCAAAGATTTCTGGTTTTGATGGCGCGGGCATGGTGTCTCTCTCAGTTTTTTTGTGGTTATTTTTTATCGTCCAGGTTGGCCAGGGAATACAAAACAGATGATATCAATGACTGATATGGGACATGCTGGGTTTCAGCCAGTTCTTTTATCTTGTCCAGAATAGGGCGCGGAATGCGCATGTTGATTACGCAATCAGATTTATTAAAAGCCTTGTACGCAGCATATTCGCGCAGCAAGGATTCCATATTCATTACAAATAATTGTTGCATAACATTTGGCATATACGCACCTCCATACATACCGCAATACAGCGGTAATTACAATGAACTATACCATTGTAAATACATTTGTCAATACAAATATAAATACGCTTGTATTTGCGGCTGTGATGGCGGGTGTGTGGTCGGGTGTATTGTGTGTCATTTGGTTTGATTTTTCTTAAATGTGTGTTTAAAATTGCTTGTGTATATAAAAGGAAAGGACCAAATATGCTGAGACATGTTTTTGCGGCGTTGGTTGCGTTGGTGGTTGCAATGCCGGCGCGTGCTGAATTAAAGGTTGATATTATTGCCGGTGCGGCCGAACCGATTTCAATCGCAGTTCAGAAGTTTGAGGTGGGCGACGATGTCCCGGCCAAGGTTGCGTCAATGATGCGTGGGGTGGTTGAAAATGATTTAAAAAGTACGGGGTTGTTTCGTATTGTAAATCACGATGCCTTTCCGGAATATGTCAAGATGCATGCAATGCCGACCTTTAAGTCGTGGGCGGCGATAAAAACCCAGGTCTTGGTTCAGGCAAAATTGACGGCGGAATCTGATAACCGGTATAAATTGGATTTCTTTGTCTGGGATGTTAACGGGCGTGAACAGATAGAGGCGCAATCCCTGGTTGCAACGCGCAAGACAGCGCGTCGTCTGGCGCATATTATGGCCGATGCGATTTATGAACGGTTGACTGGTGAAATTGGTTATTTTGATACGCAGATTGTGTTTATTGCAGAAACGGGCGATATGTCAAATCGTGTAAAGCGGTTGGCGATTATGGATCAAGACGGGGCAGGTATGCGATATCTGTCAGATGCGGGTGCGATGGTTATGTCGCCGCACTTTTCGCCAAATATGCAGTCTATTGTTTTCTTGTCTTATTATAATGATGATCCAATGGTGTGGAGTTTGAATCTGGACACTGGGGAACAGCGTCGTCTGGGGCAGTTTGGTGGAATGAACTTTGCGCCGCGTTTCTCGCCGGATGGGTCGCGTGTGGCGATATCCTTGGTGAAAAATGGTATTACACATATTTATGAATTTAATCTGGAAACAAATGAATTGCGCCAATTGACATTTGGTAATTCTATTAATACCAGTCCTTCTTATTCCCCAGATGGTAAAAAGATGGCATTTAATTCAGACCGTTCAGGGCGGCAGCAGATTCATATTTTGGATTTAGAGACAGGCGAAGTTGAACGCATAACATATGGTTCTGGGCGCTATGCAACGCCGGCATGGTCGCCAGATGGTCAATTTATTGCCTTTACAAAAATTGCGGATGATACATTCTATGTTGGTATTATGGACCCGCTGGGTCGCAATGAAAAGATTTTAGCGGGTGGCTGGTTTATGGAGGCGCCATCTTGGGCACCGGGGTCGCGTCGCATTGTTTACTATGAAACGGAAAAACATTTAGATGGCATTGATCGTATCAGCCATATTCGCAGTGTTGATATAACAGGTCAGAATTTCTATGATATTGAATTGCCTGATGGTGTAAACGGGACCGAACCAACATGGTCGCCAAAGTTGCCGTAAATGAAACATCTGGTGGTTGCGATTTTCGGGGTGTTTGTATGTTGGGCGTCTTATGCGGTGCCGGCGGTGGTGGACTATGTTCTGGATGGTGATACATTTGCAGCGCGTGTTGGTGTTGCCGATGGGGTTGATATAACCGTGCGTGTTCGTCTGATAAATGTTGATACGCCCGAGATGAATGGTGAATGTGCGTCTGAATCAAAGATGGCGCGTCGTGCGCGCGGGCGGTTGGAAAAATTATTGCCACGCGGTGCGAAAATAGAACTGGAAAATATCAAAGACGATAAATATCTGGGGCGGATTGATGCAAATGCGATTTTGCCCGATGGGCGCGATGTTGGTGAAGTTTTGGTGCGTGAAAAGTTAGCGCGCAGGTATAGTGGTGGTCGTCGTCAACCTTGGTGCAAAAAATAAAATCTAATGGCATATCTGCTTGTTGTTGGCTCGCTCGTGTAGCGTTATGTACACTACGCTTGCCAACAACTGCGCATCTATGTCATTGTCTTTTTTTTTGTTGCAGGGGTGTGAAAAAATAACTTTTATATATTTCCTTTTTGTGTTAGAATTGGTGTAATAGAGAGAGTATGAAATTGCTGACGTCTTTTTTATTGTTGGTTTTGTGCGCGATGCCGGGCGTCGCGGGTGCGAATGTTGCAACAACTGCGGGCAGTAATTTGACCGCATGGAATGGGGACAGTGGTGCAACAAATAATAATAATTGGAATCAAATAATGAACAGTCGTACCCAGGCAACTGGTGCGGTTGGGCAAAAGCCAAAGGCGGATTTTGGTAATTGTAATTCGCTGATTTTGCGTTGTGCACAGCCAAAGTGTGCGGGATGTACAACGATGGATATTGCGCGAACGATTGTTGAGGGGTGCGTTAACAGTAATGATACATGTAAAAAGCATGGCAATGATTTAGTGGATTATATATCTGCACAAATTGTGGCCGATGCAAATGCCAAGGTACAGCAACAGCAGTTGGCGGCGCAAAATGCAGCGGCCCAGGCGGCAGCAGCACAGAACAGTGCCCAGATGCAGCAGATGCAGCAACAAATGCAGCAGATGCAATATGAAATGCAACAGCAAAACGCACAACAGATGCAGCAAATGCAGGCGGCACTGGATGAACAAAAAGCATTAGCAGCCCAGGCGCAGGCCCAGGCGGCGGCCGCGGCAACCGCCCAGGCACAGGCCCAGGCGGCAGCGTCGCAGAGTTTGTCAAATGTTAGTGATGCCCAGGCAGAGGCGATAGAGAAGGGTGTTTCTGCGGATGTTTTGATGCGCAATCAAATTTCAGGTCAGATTTTAACTAAAATTGAAAATGCCGAGGTTGCGTTAAAAACACTGAATGCAACAATGCAAGATATCTTTACATATGCAGGCTGTGATACGCGTGGAAATAACTGTTCGGGTCCAAAACGCGTGAAAATTTTCAAGCAAAAGGCAATGGGATTCTTTGACCCGTATGATGCGATTGTAGACGAGGCCTACGAAGGTCTGGAAATGGCGTTGGCGGTTGGTGCGGATGTTTCGGATGTTATTATGATGTTAAGTGGCGCCTGTAATCAGTGGGGCAAGTTTATGTGTACCACAGATACATCAGGCGGGAAACACCAAGAAGGTCATTATACCGAGGACACATGTAAAAATGGTCGTTCCGTCAAGGGTGCGATATATGTAAAGAAAGACGGTGATAAAATTGCGGTTGGTGCGGTCAAAGGTGGAATGGAATGTACGCCCGGGATGGTCGTACCGCCCCAGGATGATTCGCGTTGTACATTGACAGAATTGATTGGTGGCACAGGTACAGATCGGGATGTGGTTTTGCGTGAATGGATTAACGAGGCCGATGATGGTGATAAACTGGTTCGTGTTGGATGTGCAACATCGGCGTTGGAATCTATTGCGATATTTGGTCGTCGCAGCAGTCGTAATGGTGCAACATTGGATTTAGATACCCTGGAACGCATTATTGCCCAGGATGCACCAGAATTTGCGATTAGTAATCGCTATGTTCAGGGTGGAAATACGGATATTGACAGATTAAAGTATTGCGCAGTTAACGAAGATTCTTATCAGCGTCTGATGAATGCGGTTAAGACAAAAAAACTGCCCAAGACGATTTGTACCACGACCAAGGCACTGGAGCGCGAGTTTGTGACCGGTGGTGCGCTTAGTTATTCTGTGGGATGGGTGGAAACGGGTCTGTCAGAATATGTTGGTTCAATCAGTACCAAAGAGGGGTGTGAAGGATACAAGAAAGACAATGCGCTGGTACGGGATGGCGCCGCCCAGTATTTAGTGATTGAATCTGGGTGTCGTGTTGAATGGTCCGAGACAGAAAAACGTTGTCGTGTTTATGGGGATCGCTGTGGGTATGATGCGACAGATGGAAAGGTGATAAAACGTAAAGAGAAAACTACGATTACCGCAGAGGGGGCAGCGGTTGCTGCGACTGCACAGACGGTGAATGATTGTAAGAATAGTGGCGGAACATGGGTATCGAATAATTATGATGCATATTGTATGTGCGGGGATGATTCTTATCAAGTTGCGGGTCGGTGTATAAAGAAGGACGTATTAACATCAGCTGTTGAAGGGGGGGCGCGAAGATCTGCCTGTGAGAACAGTGGTGGTAAATGGACTAATGGGGCGTGCGATTGTCAGTCAATTTGGCATGATGGTACTATGAACTCTAATGGTGAGTGTATAAGGAAGATTGGGTTTTAATTGTTGGTAAAGAATAAATAATGAAAAAAGTAAAAAATATCTTGGTTGGTTTTTCGGTTCTGGCATTGCTGACTGTGCCGGTGGTTGCCGCGGAAAATGGTTGTGATAACGACGATAATGATATGATTGTGGCGGAATTGGCACTGTGTTCAACGCATGCATATAATATCGGAAATACGAAAAATCCATCTGGCGCGGACAAGGGACTGATGCGTGATGTTATTGCGATGAAGACAACGGTTATTACACAACAGATGTATAAGCAATATGAACAAATGGAATCTATGTTGCGCAGATTGAAAACGCAACTGGAAAAGGCGATTTTAACCACTTCGTTAGAGGCCAAGGGCGCATCATCTGGGTCAAGTGGCGGTTCGTCTTCTTCATCAGGGGGCAGCGAGCGTTTTGAATCAGGTAATCCTAATATTCATATGGCGGGTGTTTATGATTGTAATCGCGAAATATCAACATTAAAGGTTTTTGAATGTTTGAATGGAAATTTGACGACAATTTATAATTCGTCAAATAATGGTGCAAATTTGACGACCGAATTGCGCAAGCAGTTGGCAAAGGATTTTTCGGTTATGTTGTCTAGTTCTGGAAAAACAGAAGTTGATGAAGTGGATGATGCGGGCGATAAATATAAATGTTCTCAATATAAAGATTTGGGTAAGAAAAAGAGATTTCAGAAATGCTTAGATGTTTTGCAGGCAGGAATTCGTAAAGGGTATGAAGAGGCGCAACAGAAAGAACGGCAGTATCAGGATAACAGGCGATAAAAAATCCCCCCAAGTGGGGGATTTTTTGTGGTTAGTTGTTAGTGTAAGTTGTAAGTGGTTAGTATCGGCAAAAAAATATATAAAATATTGTCATTCCTGCGTAGGCAGGAATAGGGACTAAAAATTTTTGAAATACTTATTTGGCGCACGTTGCGCGCGGTATTAAAGACCCTATTACCGCCTGCGCGGTAATGACAAAAATGCAAAACATTTTTGTAAAAAATTACTCAACTAAACTTTTATTTATCTTAGCATAAAATTGAAGAAACAAAAAACTTGTCATGCCGGCGCAGGCCGGTATCCATTACCCCGCAGGGACCGAAAAAATGTCTGCAACGCAGTGGATTCCCGCATTTGCGGGAATGACGAAAGTTCTTAATTTATTTCCAACACAGACCACTTACAACTTACACTAACAACTAACATAAACTTTTATTTATCTTTGCAAAAGGGTAATAAAAATCCCGCCGGGGCGGGAATGTGTTTTATGCACTGTGGCGGTTGATGGCCGTGCTGATTTCGTCCAGTGATGCGTTGCATGGCAACAGTGGTTCAAACCATACATTTGCCGTACCAGAATGCATACGGCCGTGCTTTGGCCAATATAAACCTGCATCTGTGCCAACAGGCAGAATTGGCAATTTCAATGTGTGTGCCAATAACAGCAGGCCGCGTTTTAATGGGATTCTTTCGCCGGGTTTTGCACGTGTGCCTTCGGGAAAGATTACCAGGGTGCCACCATTTAAAACGCGTTTTTCAACATCGTCGGCTAATTTCTTCATGTTTGTCTTGCCGCGTGCGCGATTTACACCCAACATGCCACAGCGCCAAAATGCCCAACCATAGATTGGAATCCACAGCAGTTCGCGCTTCATAATGAAAAATGAATTTGGAACAACGCGTGATATAACCGCAATTTCCAAAATAGACATGTGTTTGGCGGCGATAATTGATTTGCCGTCCAGACGTTTGTTCCCGTCGGGCATTGTTGGAATGCCGTCTTCTTCGGTTTGTGGGTAATGTACATTATACTTTATTCCGCATATCAAACGTGCCAAGACCAAAACGCCGGCTGCGTCTGCAAATACGAACTTGCGTGATAATTTGCGTGATACCAATCCAATCAGCAACAGTGGTGACCACAGTACAAAATATATAGGTAATGCAATTTTAAACAGTATTGTTCTGAACATTTTCTTTCCTTTGCTTAACTTTCTTTGATTCCAATCATCGTGACGATGTATTTTATATATTCGGTTGCCCATCTTTCAAGTCTTTTTGCTGGGGGCATGCCGGTTAAAATTGCAGGACATGCAATTATTTCTGTGTCAGGTAATTCGGATTGCACCAGGTATTTTGCGCGGTTCATATGATCTTCGGTTGTGATGATTACCACGCGTTTCAGGTCGCGAATTTGTGCGATGTCCCGTATTGCCAATGCGTTTTGGTATGTGGATTTTGATTTTGATTCAATTATTGCAGGGCGGGCAATGTCTATTTTTCCCTGGGCGCCGGCGCCGATTATATACAGGTCTGCATTGGGAAATTCACGCATTTTGCGCATGGCGAATGGTATGCGGCGTTCGTCGCCGGTCAGAACAAATATGCTGTCGTTTGGCAGAATTGTTCCACACTGAATCGGGGCGGTGGATTTAAATACCATGCCGCCCAGTATGAATGCGCTGAATATTAAAAATGTTGGTGTCAGCAGACGTCTTAACATTTGTTAACTGTTTTTTAATATTTTAATTGTTGTGTGGCGGGTGACGATAATTGCAAAAATTACAATCGCAATTGGTAATAATATTAATGTCATCCAACCGCCACTGGTCAGGCCAATTGTTGCCATCAGGCCAACGCGCGCGCTGTGTGCGGCGGACTGAACTAATAATATAATTGGGCATGCAACAATAAAACCAATGCATGTTGCGGTCATGGATATTTTGGCGACAATTATTTGCATTTGGCGTGCGATAAAGTTGTCGGATGCGCCAATTTGATTCAGTATTTCCAATTCGCGACGGTGCAACATTGCCGTGTTGCGTGCAATATATGAAATACAGATGCCAATTGTGGCCAGTATCATTGCCAATATTAATGATGCCATCAATATCATTTGCATACCAGACGAAGTTGACGATTTTAATGCGTCAGCATGTGGCAGAAAACGTGCAGATTTTGAAATTTGTTTTGCAAATTCCTGCATCGCGTCGGGGGATTTAAACTGAATTTCCCACATTTGGGGCAGATAGTTTTTCAGTACATTGTTGTTGCCTGACAGCCATGGGGACATTAAGTCTGTCATTTCGGATGTGCTGATTTGTGTGGCGGACTCAATTTTATCAGAATTATTCGCAATTACTTTTTTTGTGGTGTCTGATTTAGACGGGTCTGTGACCTGGACCGTGGCGAACAGTTCCCATTGATTGTTCCAGCGGATAACGCCAGTACCGATTGACAGCGCGACCCCCAGTGCCAAAACAGATAAAAATGTCAGCAGTGACATTATTATTGTCATAAACAAAGATTGATCGCGGACAAGTGAAAATACAGTTGGTTTCTTAATCATATTTATGCGTTCCCAATATCGTCAAATTGTTTAGATAATTCTGTGAAATAATTTTGTGGCTTTGGACCACGCCATACTTTCTTAGGTTCTGAATCAGTCTTGGGTTCAGATGGTGCGGATTTGCCGGTAAAAACGACCCGATGGTTATCAACACGAATAACTGGGAATTTGTATGTTTCCATTAACTTTTTACTGTGCGTGGCCAAAATAATTGTTGTGCCAAACATTTTGTTCATTTGGATAAATAATTCCATCAGGCGTGATGCGTTTTCGTCATCTAAATTACCGGTCGGTTCGTCGGCCAGTAAAATAGCAGGCTGAACAATAATAGCGCGTGCAACAGATACGCGTTGTTGTTGCCCGCCGGACAATGATTTGGGGTTTGCGTCGGCGTATTTGCCCAGGCCGACCCAATCTAGAACCTTGGCCACCAGTTTTTTTATCTTAGCCTCTGGTATGCCACGAACGCGCAGGGGCAGGGCGATGTTATCAAATACGGACATATGGGATAGTAATGAGTATTCTTGGAAGACAATTGCCATTTTCTGGCGTAATTTGTTTATTTCGTTGCGCGACATGTCATTTGTTGTTTTTCCAAATAACTTTATCTGGCCACGGTGTGGTTTGTGTAATTGATATATTAATCTTAGTAATGTGGTTTTTCCCGCGCCAGATGCGCCAGATAAAAAGTAAAAACCACCACCGCTGATGTTAAATGAAACATCGGTTAAGATATCGGGCGTTCCGTCATAACGGGCGGCCACATTTGCAAATGATATTGCTGTCCTGTCTTCCATGGTTGGAATATAGAAAAAAAATTATATGCGGTCAAATGTTTTTGTGTTTGGTTGTGTGTGCGTTTTGTGATATACTTAGGAAAAAAGGAAAAGGGGTAATTATGAAAAAAATTGTATCTTTTGCAGTATTGGCAATGTTAACTGTACCGGCGTTTTCTGCGCCAAAGTATTCTGTGGTAAGGCCGGTGGATAATGCGCCATCGCATTGGTTGAATGGTGCGTGGTATGGTGTTGTTCGTGGCGAAATGTCACTGCTTAGTTGGAAGAATAAATACTCGTCTGATGATTTGGAGATAGATGGCAAATCTGAGAGTTTTTCGTTTGAGCCTGTTTTTGGTGGTTCTTTGGCGGTTGGGCATGTAGCAAATGCAAATTGGCGTGGTGAAGTAGAAGGTGGCTTAATCGGGCAGTTTACAGACAGTGGTTATGGTGCAGATTTTAAATTAACTATACCATATTTGTCGGTTAATATGATGTATGATTTCGCAAATAATGCCTATGTTGGCGGTGGTTTGGGAATCGCAATTCCAAAGGTTGATTTAAGCTGGTATACATTTGATTCGGATAAACGCACTGTTTCGCCAAAGTTTGATTTGATGGCAGGTTATTCGCATAAATTAACAGACAGTGTAAGTTTGGATTTTCGTTATAGATTGTCGTTCTTGTTTGGGCCAGATGTCAAGGCAGAAGGTGTTGCGTATTCCGGTGGATATTGGCTGAAAACAGATGTGGATATGATTATAAATAATTCATTTTCTGTTGGGGTAAGATACGATTTCTAAAAAAATAGAAAAAGTGTCAAAAAAGAGGGTTGACCCCGATTCGCTGATTGTGATAAAATTGAAAACAAGTAGAGAGAATGCAATATGAGAAATGAACTGAAAATATCAACGCTGTCAATCGTTTGTGTGTTGTGTGCATCTGTGGCGATGCCTTCTTTTGGTGCGTCTTCGGTGCGTGCGCTGGGCGGGGCAGGAACATATACCAGTGCATCTGGCGCGGCGGCGGCCAAGTCGGATGGTGGTGCAATTAATTCTGTGCGTGCGGGGTCAATGCGCGTGAATAATGTTGCAGGTGCAAATACGGGGGCGACCCGCTCGGGCTCAACGCGTGCAGCGTCAACGCCGCGTTTGTCAATTGGTAAATACTTGTCTGGGTCCAGTGCGATTAGTGGTGGGTCTTCAATTTCTGGGGCGAATAAGCCAGGTGCGGGCAGTTCAGGTAACGATTTGCGCGAACGTGTAGAAGAACTGGAAAGCTTTGTTGGTTTTAGTGAAAATGGTGAAAGTGTTTCCGAACAGTTAGATGCGATTAAGTTGGATGTTGATGCGTTGGCGGCAGATTTATCACAGATAACAGGCGGTTCAACAACGGTTGAATATGCAGATGGTGTTCTGACGGTTGTGCAGGGCGAAGATGTTATGGTTTATGATTTGGCAACTGACTTTGTGGGTATGGCAGAAATTGATGCGTTGCAGGCGGCCTTGGATGGGGTTCAGGATAAATACTATACCAAGGAAGAAACGGATACTTTGTTGGGTGATTATGCCAAGAAAGATGATGTTGTGCCTATTGTAGAAGAGACGGTTAATTTGGTCGTTGAAGAAACAGTTAACGAGGCTTTGTTAGATTATGAAATTCCAGATGATTCTGTCGGTGCTGACAAACTGAATTTTGGTGGTGCGGCTGAAGCTGTGGGCGAGAATGGTTTCTTGATGTTGCAGAAAAATGCAGAAGGTAAAATGGAATGGGTTGATGTTCTGGTTGACTAACAGGTTGCTAAAAGGAAGGAAGAGATGAGAATTAATAATATTGTATTTTCTGGTGTTATGGCAACGATCTTGGCGTCGGTTGCCGGTGTGGCAAGTGCGGCGACTGTTAATCTGGCCAGTAAAACTTATGTTGATGATGCTTTGGCGCAGAAACAAAATGTCCTGACCGCGGGTGAAGGGATTGAAATTTCCGATAATGTTGTTAAGTCAACACTGGATGTTTCAAACTTCTTGTTAAAGCATGATATGCCTGATTTTAAGAATTTTGCAACGCATAGTGATTTGGCGGCCTTGGAAAGGGCGTTGCAGGCAGAAATTTCAGCCAAGCATGCGGCGGGTGATTATGCGACAGCGGCGCAATTGCAGGAATTAAAAAATACAGTAGAGACTTTGCAAACAGGTGGTGCGGATAAGGCTGCGATTGAAAGTTTGCAGGCGTCGGTTGCGACGATTAGTGCGGATTATGCGAAGAAAAGCGAATTGAATGCGACTGAACAGGATTTGCGAGATGCGATTGGTGTGGTGGATGCTGCGGTCAAGGCGATTGATTTGAGTCAGTATGCAACGGTTGATGATGTGGATGCGAAATTGTTGCTGAAGGCAAATGCAAGTGCGTTAAATACATTAAAGACAACATTGGAAGCCGCAATCGCAGAAAAGCAGGATAAAGGTGATTATTTAGAAGAATCTGATTTGGCGGAATTGCAGAATGCGGTTAATGCACTGGAATCTGACAAGGCAGATGCAAGCACGGTCACAGCATTGCAGACAGCGATTAATAATTTGGGGAATACTTATTCAACAAAGGGTGAATTGAGTGAAGTTGAAACCAGATTACAGAATGCGATTTTGGCAATTCAAATCCCAAGTTTGGATGGTTATGCCAAGTTGACAGATATTCCATCAACAGCGAATTTAGCGACCAAGGCAGAATTGGAAACCAAGGCAGATGCGAGCGCGTTGAATGATTTGGTGACAAGTGAAGAATTGGCGACCCTGCGTACGAATTTAGAAGCGCAAATTGCCAACAAACAGGCGTCGGGTGACTATGCGACGGCGACTGCGTTGAAGGCGGTTTCTGATTCGTTGGCAGATTTAAAGGGTGATTCTTATACCAAGGCAGAAGTTGATCAGAAGATTGCAGATGCGGTTTCGGGAGGTCAGATTGATTTGTCCGGATATGCAAAAACATCTGACTTGGAGGCCCTGCAGCTGTTAGTGAGTGGGAATGCGTCTGAGATTAACGCGATAAAGAGTGCTGGTTATCAGACATCAACAGATGTTCAGGGTGCAATTACGACAGCAACGGCAGATTTGGCAACCAAGGCCGAGTTGGCCGATTATGCCAAGACAGGTGATTTGGCGGCAGTCGCAACAACGGGTTCATATAACAGTTTGTCGGATAAACCGGAAATCCCATCAATTGCGGGATTGGCGACCAGTGCAGAATTGCAGGCATTAGAAGATAAAATCGCAGCAAAGCAAGATGCGGGCGATTATTTAGAAGAAGCAGATCTGGCAGGAATTAATGCCGCGATTTCTGATTTGCAGTCAGGCAAGGCAGATGTTGCGACTGTGACTGCATTGCAGACAGCAATTAATAATTTAGGTGATACCTATGCGTCTGATGCGGAATTAACTGCGGCGATTAATGGGGTCAAGGCCTTGATTCCAACTGTGCCAACTGATGTTTCTGTGTTTACAAATGATGCAGGGTATATTACCAGTGCGGCGTTGGATGATTATGCGACCAAGTCGGAAATTCCATCAACGGCAAATCTGGCGACCAAAGCAGAATTGGCAACCAAGGCAGATGCAAGCGCGTTGAATGATTTGGTGACAAGTGAAGAATTGGAGACCCTGCGTACGAATTTAGAAGCGCAAATTGCCAACAAACAGGCGTCGGGTGACTATGCGACGGCAACTGCATTGAAGGCGGTTTCTGATTCATTGGCAGAATATGCAAAAACATCAAATGTTTATACCAAGGCAGAAGTTGACGAGAAGATTGCAGGTGCTGCATCGGGTGGTAGTGTTGATTTGTCAGGATATGCAACGACATCTGCGTTGGATGCCCTGCAGGCATTGGTTAATGGTAACACGACCGAAATAACCAACTTGAAAAATGCTGGTTATCAGACATCAACCGATGTTCAAAATGCAATTACAACAGCGACAGAAGGTTTTGCGAGTCAGGATGATTTGGCAGGCTATATGGCGACGCCAGAAAATCCAGGGACTGGAAAATATTTGTTGTCAGCAACATGTACCAGTAAGAAGTGTTCGTATTCATGGAAATTGACCAGTGACATTGTTGGTGGCAGTTCTGGTGGTACTGTTCCTGAAATATAGGGTTGTGATTTAAATTAATAGTACAGCTGGGAATTAATATAAATATTGATAAGAGAAGAAAAATGACAAGGAAAACATCTTTTTTGCTGCCGTTTTGTATTTTTGTTGCATTGTCTAATGTGGCATATTCAGCGGAAAATTACGCAAGTGAAGAGTATGTAGATGATTTGTTTTTTGAGGTTATAGACTATGTTGATAGCACAACTACGCCTATGAGCAGAACCATGAACACAAACGATAATCAGCTTTTTGAGAATCAGGTTGTGTTGCGTGATATGTTGAATAGCAGAGATGCTGATGACAACTGGATTCAGTTAGACACAGAGGCAAAACTGGCAATTCCGGCGATTAATGAGTTGCACTCGGAAATGGCGGGCAAGCAGGATGTGATTACGGCTGAAAATCCGTTGGCGGTGGAAAATATTTCGGGGTTGTCTGAAGTGGCGACAACGGGTTCATATAACAGTTTGTCGGACAAGCCAGAAATCCCATCGGTGGAAGGCTTGGCAGAAAAATCATATGTTGATGAAGAATTGGCAAAGAAGGTATCGGCAGAAACGATTCAGAATTTGGAACAAAATATATCAAATAATTATCTGACCAAAACTGATGCCCAGAATACATATGTGACGCAAAAAACAGCATCAGAAACATATGTGACAGAACAGCAGGTGACACAACAGATAACAAATGTTGTTGGTTCGGCGGATTCTGGTTTGTTAAAGGATGTTGCAGATAACAAGGCGGCAATTGCAACTAAGGCGGATAAGTCTGCGTTGGAAACGGCGGTTACTGATTTGAATGCCAAGATTGACCAGGCGGTTATTGATTCTTCTAATATTGATCTGAGCAGTTATGCAAAGTCTGAAGATGTTGCCAAGACATACGCAACAATTGAAACGGTTGATGCGGTTGAAGGTCGCGTTGATACATTAGAGGCCGCAGGCTATCAAACAGCACAACAGGTTCAAGGTGCAATTACAACGGCAACTGCTGATTTGGCGACCAAGTCAGAATTAGGGTCTTATGCAAAAACGGAGACTGTTAATGCGGAATTGGCCAAGAAGGCAAATACTGCAGATTTAAAAGCGTTGGCATTCAAGGATATGGTTGCAACAGCAGATATTGATGCCAAGGCAGTCACAATGGACAAGATTGCTGGCCGGACGCCTGCGGCGGGTGAAACATTGCTGATGTCTGTTGATGCAGAAGGTAATGTGACATGGTTGTCAGTAGAGATTTTGAAGTAAAAAATTCAAAAGATTAAAAAAGGAAAGGAAGGAAAAAATGAAAGTAAAAAATATTATGTTTTCTGGTTTTGCGGCGGCAGTATTTGCGACCGTATGTGGGGCAGCGGTTGCGGCAGATGTGTCTTTGATTTCAAAAGACTATGCTGATGCAAAATTGCAGGCAAAATTGACCGAAGGGCAGGGGATTGATATTGCAGAACAGGCAGATGGCACAACAACAATTTCTGCGAATGTTGACCTGTCATCGTTGGCAACAAAACAATCTGTAGAGGCGTTGGAGCAGAAGATTGGTGTTGACGCAGAAGGCAATGTAGTGTCTGTGTCGGATGCCTTGGATCAGAAAATTGGGACATTGCAGAATGAACAGGGCGAAGATATTACTGTTCAGGAAGCCTTGGCAGGTAAGCAGGATACATTGACGACTGAACAACAGGCGGCAATTAATTCTGGGATTGATTCTGAGGCGGTTGCTCAAATTACAACCAACAAGGAAGATATTTCGGGTTTGACAACACGTATGACCGAAGCTGAATCTGATATTCAGGCGAATACCGCGGCGATTAATACTTTGAGTGGTGGAAACGGCAGCCAAGGTATTGCAACCCTGATGCAGGATGTTAAGGGTAATACGGAGGGTATCGCAAAATTGAATGCAGATGCGCAAACAGAAGGTTCGGTTGCAAAGTCTATTGCTGATGCCTTGGCAAATGGCAAATATGTTGATGAAACCGAATTGCAGGGTAAAGGTTATCAGACGGCAGATGATGTTCAGACAGCGATTGATAATTTGAATTTGAGCGAAAATTATCAGGCAAAGTTGGATGAGACACAGATGAAGGCGGTTAATTCAGGTGTTGATTCAGATAAAGTTGCTGCGATTGCTACAAATACCCAGGGGATTGCAGATAATGCAGCAGAAATTGCTAAAAAGGTTTCTGTTGTGACTACGGCGGGCACATATCTGGTGAATTTTGATGCAACGGGTGCTGTATCATATGCGCCAATTAAGATTTTGGACAAAGACGGTAATGAAATCACATTGAATGGTGACAATGCGATTAAGCCAGCTGCAAATTAATATAAATAGTGTCACCCCATAATATTTTGGGGTGGCATTTAAAAATAAAAAACGAAAGAAAAGAAAGGAAATAATAATGAAAATTAAAAATATTATGTTTGGTGGTGTTATGGCGGCAATCCTGATGAGTGTTGCAGGTGCGGCAAACGCAGCGGACCCAATCAGCGTTGCATCAACGGGCTATGTTGATGCAAAGGTTGGTGTTGTTGATACCAAGGTTGGTACAATTCCACAGGGTGGATTTACAGTTGGGTCTGCTACCTATTCTGATGTGGCGACTGCGATTAAGGCATTGGATACCAAGACCGAAGGTGTGGTTGGGTCTGAAGACATGCAAAATATTCAAAATTCTATTGCAACATTGACAGGTGACGAAAATAAAGATGGTTCTGTTAAACAGCAGATAAATGCAGTTAAAACAGCCCAGGCAGAAGTTGATGAGGCGCAGGACTTAAAAATTACTGCAAATGAAAATGCGATTACCAAATTGAACGGCGCGGCGACAGAAAGTGGTTCGGTTGCACATTCTATTGCAAATGCTGTTATTCAGCAGTCACAGGTTCAGGACTTAGAAACTGCGTTGGGTGGAAAGGCTGATAAAACAACAATTGGTGATGTCCCAGCGGATAAAACAGTTGTTCAAATGATTACAGAAGCGCAGAGTGCTGCAACCTATGATGATACACAGGTCAAAGCAGATATTGCGCAGAATAAAGCGGATATCGCAACCAAGGCATCGGCAACTGATTTAACGAATTTGACAAACGCTGTGAACGATACAGAAAAAGGTTTGGCAAAGACAAATGAAATTGCGGTTACCAATCAGGGTGCAATTGCGACATTGAATGCTGCTGATACCGAAGAAGGGTCGGTCGCTAATACTGCAAAAAAAACAGTTGAAGGTTATGCGGTTCCAAAACCAGGTACAAATTGTGCACATGCAAAATGTGTTTTGTCAGTTGATCAGAATGGTGATCCATATTGGATGGAATTGGCTTTATCGTTATAATTATTTTTTGACTAATACACAGGGGCAAAAAATGCCCCTGTTTTTTTTATAAAAATATAGAAGTGTTTTTTTTGGTCTTTACACGATTCGGGCAAATATGATATAATGTACCATACGAAAGAAAGGAAGGGAATATTATGAGAAAATTAACTGCGGGTATTTTTTCTGTACTGTTGGGGCTGGTGTCTGCGGGTGTTGCAGATGCAGCCGTTGTTTCAACTGAATATTTAAATGATGTTTTGAAAACAGAATTGGCGGATGTGCAAACAAAAATGACCGCAACTGGGCCGGTAAAGATTGAAAATAATATTGTGTCTGTTGAAACAGGTGCTGTATCTGAACAGGGGACAAACCTGGTGACGGCGGCTGATATTTATGCGGCGGTTAATGCAGCGGTTGCAGACCAACAGGTAAAGGCTAATTTGGTTAAGACAGACGCAAATGGTGCTGTTGTTGCGCCTGCAGAAGGGACGGAAAATGAACACTATCCATCGTATGCGGCAACGGTTAAAATTGCCGAGAATGCGGTTGGAATTTTGACAGGTGGTGTTGCAACCTTGCAGGGTGATGTTTCTACATTGAAGACGAATGTTGCGGATATCAAAGAAACTATTGGTGGTCTGGGTGATGGGGTGACAGTTGAATCTGCCTTGGGGACAAAGGCGGATAAAACTGCGCTGGATGCAACTGATGCTAAGGTCGCGGCAAATGAATCTGCGATTGCGGCGATTAATAATGCCGAGACTGGTGTTTTAAAAACAGCGCAAAACTATGCAGATTCCAAGGTTTCTGAATTGGCAGCAGGTGCGGTTAAAACAAATGCGGATGCAATCGCAGCAGAAAAATCTGCGCGCGAGGCAGCAGATACGCAATTGCAGGGTGAAATTGATCTAAAGGCAAATGCAGCGGATGTGACCGGTGTGACATATTCGGGTACAAATTATTTGAATGAACAAACGGGACTAAAAGCGGCAACGATTAAATTGGATGCGCAGGTCAAGGCAAATGCAGATACTATCGCGATTTTAGAAGGTGGGGAAAATGCAGAAGGTTCTATTAAGAACTTGACTGCGCAGATTAATGATAACAAGGCGGCAATTGCTTTGTTGAATGATACTGCCGCGACGGTTGGATCTGTTGAAAATTCTATCCAAGAGGCATTGGGTGGATTGGATGTTGCGGATGGGACAACAACTGGTCAGTTCGTAACAGCGGTATCCCAGGAAAACGGTGTTATTACTGTGTCACGGGCAGAGTTGGCAGAATCGGATATTCCAACATTGTCAATTGAAAAAGTTGACGGTTTGCAGGCGGCATTGGATGCAAAACAGGTTAGTCTGACCGGGCAAGAAGGCGTTATTGTTATTGCAAATGGTGTTGTTTCAATTGTGGACAATGGAATTGGAACTGCACAATTGGCAGATGCGGCCGTAACAGAAGGTAAGATTGCCAATAATGCAGTAACAGAAGGTAAGATTGCCAATAATGCGGTGACAAAGGATAAAATTGCAGATGGCGCAATCGTCAAGGGTAAGATTGGTGAAAGTGCGGTTGAGGCAGGAAATTTGGCAACGGGGGCAGTGCTAGAAGGAAATATTGCTGCTGGTGCCGTGACGGCGAATACAATTGCGAAAAATGCAGTTGGTGCAGATCAATTGGCGTCGGATGTTAATTCGTTGCTGGCGGGGGCAATTCAGGCGCCAACATCAGAAAACGCCGAAGGTACATTTGTATTAACGGCCAAGAAAATTACTGTCGATGGCAAGGTGACCTATGAATATGCATGGGAAGATATTGCCGGTCGTACGGAATAGGAAATTTTATTATAGACAGCGATTCGCATTTTATGATAAAATAAATCATATCAAATGAGAGAATAAACAAAACAAACAAAAAGAAAGGAAGGAAAACATGAAAAAAATCTTAACAGCATCTTTGGTTGCGATGATGGCGGTTACCGCAGCAAACGCGGATATCGCATCAACAGACTATGTTGATAAAGCGAAGCAGGCAGCAGAAGCAACAGCAACAGGGTATAATAATGCAATGAACACACGTGTTACAAGTTTGGAAACTGATAACACAAAGAATCAGGGCGATATTACGAAATTGCAAGCGGATGTTGCTGCGATTGGTGGTGCAAATGGTTCTATTTCAACACAAATTGCTGCGGCTGTTCAAGGGTTAGATGTTGATACGATTACTGTTGCAGATGGTAAATATGTTAAGACAGTGTCAGAAACAGATGGTAAAGTTTCTGTGACCACGGGTGATTTGGTTGGGCAAATTAATGAGAATGGAGAAAACAAGAATGATACTTCAACAGTTGCGCCGACAACCGCGGCTGTAGCAGGGTATGTAAAAAATAAGCTGGAAGTCATGACGAACGATGTTGATACCAGAATTACCAATGCGTTGTCAGGGACAAAGCAAGATGTTGCTGGTTTAAAATTAGATGTTGCGAACTTGGAAACAAATTCTGCAACCAAGGAAGAGTTGGCCTCGCAAAAAACAACTTTGACTGGTGATATTGCAACGGCAAAGTCTGAAGCGGTTGCAGCGGCAAAGGGAGAGACGACCAGTCAGGTTAGTGCAGCAAAAACGGAATTGCAGGGACAGATTGACGCATTAAATACTGGTGATAATTCAGTTTCAAAGCAGATTGATAATAAAATTGGTACATTAGCGGATGGCGCGACAGATGTTGCAACCGCAATTGCAAATGCACAAGCAGCGGCAGCGACAGATGCGGCATCAAAGGCGAATACAGCGGAATCAAATGCGAAGTCGTTTACTACTGAGCAGTTGAAGAATTATACTAATACAACAGGTATGAATACAGCAATTGCAACGGCAAAGTCTGAAGCGATTTCTACTGCAGCGGCAGATGCAAAATCAAAAGCAGACCAAGCTTTGGCTGATGCAAAAGCAGATGCAAAATCAAAAATTGAAGCTTTAGATAAGGCAGATACTGCTGTCGCAGGTGAATATGTATCTGCTGTTTCGGAAGTGGATGGTGTAATTTCTGTATCACGTGCAGCGTTAACACCGGTTGCAAAGATGAATGTGCCTGAAGCTTGTGAAAATGGTACTGCAACATGTGCATTGGTATATGATAATGCAACTAAAGGTTTGAAATGGGAATCTATTGTTAAATAACATTTCAAATGAATATATAAACCGGGTGTGTGCCCGGTTTTTTGTTTGAGTTTTCTTTTTGTTTTGTTTGAAATTTTTATTCAGAAAATTGTCATCCCGTGGCTTGACCACGGGACCCAGGTTATGTATTCTGATGTTTATGTGGACAGCAGAAAAGTATTACTATGTTTATATTATGGCCAGTTCCAGGAATGGAACGCTGTATGTTGGGTTTACCAGTAATTTAGCACAACGTGTTTTTGAACATAAAAATCATTTGTTGCCTGGATTTACCAGCAGGTATAATGTTGATAAATTAGTTTACTTTGAGCGATTTACGGATGTAAACCGTGCAATACGTCATGAGAAGCGTTTAAAAGAATGGCAAAGGAATTGGAAAAAGGATTTGATAGAAAATTTTAACCCACAATGGCGTGATTTGTATGAAGATTTGAATAATTTGTTATAAGGATAAACCTGGGGCCCGTGGTCAAGCCGCGGGATGACAGATGATACTATTCCTGGGTTCCGTGGTGTGCGGCGGGATGACAGGGGGTGGTTGCTTTTTAAAACAGGCTTATCAGACCAATCCCTAGTACGGCGGCGACGATTGCGCAAATTGTTAATGGCCAGAAGTATTTGTTTACAATTGCGTTTGCCCGTTCTTGGAAAAAATACAGTAATGTTGCAATTATTGCAAAGCGGCCGGTGCGGAATATGGCCGATACCGCCAAAAACAGCAACATTGGATATCCGATAAAGCCCAACCATATTGCCAATAGTTTATAAGGTATTGGGGTGACCGCCGTCAGTACAATTATCATTATTCCGTATTTGTTAAACATTGGCTTAATCGCGGTTTCAATTAATTCTGGATTTGAAAATGTTTCAATTAACCATACCCCAACAGAATCATACAGCCACAATCCGATCATATATGCAATTGCACCACCAACGATTGACCCCAGGGATGCCGCGATTGTTATGGGCAGGGCGCGCCGCTTGTTCGCAATAATCGGTGGGGTCATAAAGACTTCGGGTGGGATAAATAAAAATATGGATTCGCATATTGTTAAGAAAAAAACCAACCATGAATAGCCACGCGATTCGGATTTCTGTAATATAAATTCTGAAAATTTCATTCCCGACCCTTGTTTTTCAAAAAATTTACTTGATTGTAAAATATAAAATATTAATTTACAATTGTTATAACGCAAAAAAGATATAAAAAATGGCAAAAAGACAATTTAATTCTAATCGTGGCGAAAGAATCGCAGCCAAAGTGCAAACGATTGTTGCGGAAATATTGCGCGATAATTGGGGCGAAGATGCACTTGTTTCTGGGGTGTCGCTGGTTGGCAGTGTGGCACATGGCGGGTTGCAATTTGTACGATTGTTTTACTATACCCGTAATGATGATATTACTGCGGTGCAACAGCGTTTGGATTCAATAACGCGTATGGTGCGATATGAACTGGCCGCGCGTATGAATCAGAAATATGTGCCTGATATCAAATTTACATATGATGATACATTGGAAAAAGCCGCACGGATAGATGAATTGTTAAGTAATTTGGATACGGGTAATGATTAAGCAGATTGAAAATGTTAGCGACCAAATGCGCGTTATATGTTATAGTGTGGCGAATACTTCGGTCGGTGATGCGGATTTGATTTACTATACGCTGCGCGATTCGGTAAATAAAGACGGACAGACATTATTTGTGTCTGAAAATAATGGTTGTGTGCGGGGATTTGTATTGGGCTATATGGTGCGCGATATGGGACGGGTCACGCGAATCTATGTTGATAAAAAATATCATCGCCAGGGAATTGGTACGGCTTTGTTACGTGCGTATGAAGATTATGCCCGTAATCACGGGGCCAGGCGTATTTTGCTGCAATCGCGGGCAACACAACAGGCCAAAAATTTCTATGTGAAAAATGGCTATCAGCAAATCAGTGCAGACAGATTTATGGAAAAAACTTTGTAAAATTTCACCTTGCGAATGCGGCAATACTATACTAGTATATGCGGTACAAGCATAGGTGTATTTGTATGAAACAGTCTAATATTCGTAATTTTTCAATCGTTGCACATATTGATCACGGGAAATCAACGCTGTCGGACAGGTTGATTGAATTCACAGGTGGTCTGCAATCGCGTGAAATGAAGGCCCAGGTTCTGGATTCTATGGATATTGAACGCGAACGCGGTATTACGATTAAGGCGCAGACTGTGCGACTGAATTACAAGGCGAAAAATGGCGAAGAATATCAATTAAACCTGATGGATACGCCGGGACATGTGGACTTTTCATACGAAGTGTCGCGATCGCTGGCGGCGTGCGAAGGGGCGTTGGTGTTGGTGGATGCAACCCAGGGTGTGCAGGCGCAGACATTGGCAAATGCGTACCTGGCGTTGGATAATGATTTGGAAATGCTGCCGGTGCTGAACAAGATTGATTTGCCGTCCAGTGATGTTCAAGGCACCCGTGAACAAATTGCAGATGTTATCGGGCTGGATGCGAATGATGCGCTGGCGGTGTCGGGCAAGACCGGCGACGGTGTGCCAGAATTGCTGGAAGAAATTGTGAACAAGTTGCCGGCGCCACATGGGGATGAAAATGCGTCAACGCGTGCGTTGTTGGTTGATTCTTGGTATGATTCTTATTTGGGGGTTGTTATTCTGGTGCGGGTTGTTGATGGGACGTTAAACCGTGGCCAGAAGATTAAGTTTATGGCAACGGGTGCCGAATATGTGGTTGATAAAATCGGATACTTTACCCCAAAGATGGTTAATGTAGATACACTGTATACAGGGGAAATTGGTTTTATCATTACGGGAATGAAGACAATTCATGACTGTAAGGTGGGGGATACAATTATTGATGCGCGCAGTGATAATGCCCAGATGTTGCCAGGGTTTAAGCCGTCTGTGCCGGTGGTGTTTTCGTCTTTCTTTCCGGTTGAGGCGGATGATTATCCGACATTTCGCGAAAGTGCAGAAAAGTTAGCGTTAAATGACGCGTCGTTTATGTTTACAGTGGAAAAGTCTTCGGCGTTGGGATTCGGATTGCGATGCGGGTTCTTGGGGCTGTTGCATATGGAGATTATTAGTGAACGACTGGCGCGCGAATTTAATTTGAATCTGATTAATACGGTGCCCAGTGTGCTGTATAAAATTCATCTGCGCGATGGATCGGTGATTGATTTAGAAAACCCAGCCGATATGCCAGAGCCTACTAAGATTGAATCAATAGAAGAACCATGGGTGCGTGCAACAATTATGATGCCGGACAAATATATGGGCGGAATTATGTCGCTGTGTTCGGAACGACGCGGGGTTCAGGAAAATATTTCCTATGTAGGTAATCGTGCGGTGTTGGTCTATCAATTGCCGTTGGCAGAAATTGTGTTTGATTTCTATGACAGGGTCAAATCAATTTCGTCGGGGTATGCGTCGTTTGACTATGTAGTGTACGGATATCAGGCATCTGATTTGGTCAAGGTTAATATTCTGGTTAATGAAGAAAATGTAGAGCCGTTGTCTTTTATGTGCCATCGGTCGTTTGCAGAAAAACGCGGGCGTCAGATTGTAGAAAAATTAAAAGACCTGATTCCACGGCATCAGTTTAAAATTCCGCTGCAGGCAGCAATTGGCGGAAAGATTATTGCCAGAGAGACGATTGCAGCATATCGCAAGGATGTGACTGCAAAGTGCTATGGGGGGGATATTACAAGAAAACGTAAACTGTTGGAAAAGCAGAAAGAGGGTAAGAAGCGTATGCGCTCGTTCGGGAATGTGGAAATTCCGCAGTCTGCGTTTATTAATGCGTTAAAAGTATCGTAAAAAATAAAGGTAAATAGATATGAGTTTATATAGTTATATTGTTGAAACACCGTTTAATCAGATGGTTGCAGATTGGAATGAATATTGGAATCTGCGCAAAAAGGCCAAGTTATTGCGTGGAGAGCGGGACTTTCGTCATAAACAGATTTCTGAAAAGTGCGATGGTGTAGATATCAAATGTATTCATAAAGAAAAAACAGGTGAACAAAGATTGTTTCGTCCGGTTTATAGTGCACACTATTGTGAAGAGTTTTTTGGCGGTGTTTGTGATGGGGTCTGTCCGCGTGGTTTTCAGCATGATAGGTATTGGAAGCAGCATGATGAATTAAAAGCAGTGCAAAATGCGCTGGCTGAATTTTGGGATAAGAAATTCCAAAATGTAAAATAAAAATAAAAAAAAGGGGGCCGATATGGCGCACCAATTCTATTTTAATCCGTATATCTTGGACAACTTGCCGGCGCCGGCCAAGGGATTTGATGTCGTCCAGGATATTTCAGAACCGCGTTTGCGTATGTATGTGACCAGTCGTGGAATAAAAACTTTCTTTGTGCGAAAACGCGTACATGGCAAGGATAAACGGATTTTAATCGGAAATTATCCCCAGGTGGATATAGAAGATGCGCGCAGTGCAGTGCCAGATATTTTGGATGCTGCGATGAAAAAGCCCCCGATTCGTCGCAAGAAGATAACGTTTAAACAATTCTTGGATTTGTATTTGCAGAACAAGGTTCGGCGTGGTGAAGATTCGCATGCAAAATTGGTGCGGGCGGTAAATCGGCATTTGGAATCTTTGTTTGAAAAAAAGATTGCTGATATTAAATCAGAAGATGTAAAAAATGTTATTGCAAGTATTTCTGGACGTGCAATCGCAGGTCGTATGCAAGAATTTATGCAAAGTGTTTTTAACTATGCAATGGAAATGGGGTATGTGAAAACGAACCCGGTGGTTGGGCTAGAAAAAATCCAGCAAAACCGCCGTATACGCCCACTAAATCGTGCGGGATTTTATCGCCTGGTTGCGGCGATTGATAGGGTGCCAGATTTGATTTTGCGTTCGGCGTTTTATATGCTGATTTATGGTTTCGCACCGCGTTCAAAAATATTTTCTATGGCGTGGGAAGATTTGGATTTTAATCATGATATGTGGGATGGGCGTCCATTGTCAGATCGGGCGATTGTTTTGTTGCAGGATATGCCACAGGATGGACACTGGGTATTCCCAGGGCGTGGCGGTGTGCACTTAATTGACCCGCGAACTGCGTGGCGACGCGTTGCGTGTGATGCGGGAATCCCAAATTTAACAATGGATGATGTTTATAAATTTTTAATGCGCCAGGTTGTGTGGGCATCTGACAGAGAAGAATTTCGTAATAATTTGAATGGGTTATTGGATGATATGTTTGCAGAAAATCTGTATTGATTTTTTGTCAAGTTTGTTATCGTTTGTTATAAATTCTTGACACATAGGTCATAAAATGATAGCGTACAGTACAACAACGGTCATGGTATGGACCAAACAATTTAACAAAAACAAAGGAAAAAAATATGACAACTTTTGAAAAAGTAAAAAAAATCGTAGCTGAAAAACTGGGTGTGCCAGAAGAAAAAGTTACAGAAGAAGCAGCATTCGTTAATGATTTGGGTGCAGATTCTTTGGATGTTGTTGAATTCGTTATGGAAGTTGAAAAAGAATTTGATATCACTATTCCAGACGATGCAGCTGCTAAATTGGAAAAAGTTGGTGATGCAGTTAAATATATTGAAGAAAACAAGAAAAACTAATTTTATGTTTCTTTGAAATATTCTGTATCCGTCGGTGCGTGTGTGCCGACGGATTTTTTTACTGTATTTTGATGCAAAAATGTTTATTATATCTGCGTATGTTAGTTTATGTATAATCTTATAAAGGAATATAAATTATGAAAAGAGTTGTTATTACCGGTATGGGTATTGTATCGCCTGTGGGAACGGGGGTTGAACATGCGTGGAAAAATATTTTGGCCGGTAAATCGGGTGTGCGTAAAATTGATTCTTTTGAAGTGTCAGATTTGGCATCGCAAATTGCAGGTATTCCACAAGTTGGAACTGCGGACGGTCAATGTAATTTTGATGCGGTTGTGGAACCACGTGAACAGCGCAAGTTAGATAGGTGTATTTTGTATGGATTGGTTGCAGCGGACGAAGCGATTAAGGATGCGGGGCTGGATAACTATACAGGGGACAAGACGCGTATTGGTGTTTCAATCGGCAGTGGTATTGGTGGGCTGAATACGATATATGATAATTGTATTGAATTGCATGATGGTGGACCGCGTCGTGTCAGTCCGTTCTTTATCCCAAAAGGTATTATTAATATGGCAGCGGGCAATATTTCAATCAAGTATGGTTTGCAGGGGCCAAATATTTCTGTGGTGACGGCGTGTGCGACCGGTGCGCATTCAATTGGCGAGGCTGCGCGTATGATTAAATATGGTGATGCAGACATTATGGTGTGCGGTGGTACCGAAGGTGCGGTTGGGCGTATCGGTCTGGCAGGATTTTCGGCAATGCGCGCATTAAGTACACGCAATGATGAGCCAGAACGCGCATCGCGCCCATGGGATAAAAATCGCGATGGATTTATTATGGCCGAAGGTGCCGGTGTGTTGGTTCTGGAAGAATATGAACACGCGGTTGCGCGTGGTGCAAAAATCTATGCCGAGGTTGCTGGATACGGCATGTCGGGTGATGCGTATCATATTACTGCGCCCGCCCCAAATGGCGAAGGTGGTATGCGTGCAATGCAATCTGCGTTAAAAGACGCGGGGCTGAATCCGGCGGATGTTGATTATATTAATGCCCATGGAACATCAACAGGTTTGGGTGATGTTGGCGAATTGGCGGCGGTGCAGAATTTATTTGCAGGTGTGCCGGTGTCTATGTCGTCTACGAAATCAATGACAGGGCATTTGTTGGGTGCCGCGGGTGCCGTGGAAACAATTTTCTGTGCGCTGGCGATTCGTGATGGTGTTGTGCCACCGACAATTAATTTAGATGACCCAGAAGATGCGGTTGGTGATTTTGATTTGGTGCCACATGTGGCCAAAGAACGCCAGGTTGATGTTGCGTTAAGTAATTCGTTTGGATTTGGCGGGACAAATGCATCGGTTGTTCTGAAGAAAATTAAATAAAATGGCATAAATTTTTAATCCCCCAGAAATTCTGGGGGATTTTTTCTTACTTTGTGTTTTCTTTCAGGCGATAAATCATGTCAAAGATTTGTTTTGAATTATCGGTTGTCTTGATTTGACCGGAAATGCGCTTTTCTGCCAAATCCAGCAGATTAAAGAATTTTCGTGACTTTATACGCGTCAGGAAACGATTCATGTCGCTTTGGCCTTTGTCCAGTGCGCTGCCAACTTCGTGTTTTGTTGTGTAGGTTAATAATTTATCATTAATTTTTGTTGGTTCGCCACAGATGCGATATTCTTTTTCGGCGGACAGGGTAATTGTGCCGTAATTCTTTTTTTTGAATTTTCTTTTTTCTGTGTGTATGCGACCATCAGACATTGGGTGCGCGCTGGCTTCTTGATGCCATGTTGGTGCCTTGCGTGTTGCAGAAATGCACAGGCAATATGGGGTGTCGGTCAGACCGTGTCTGGTGAATTTATAACAAATTTTGTCTTTTTCAACATCTTGGTCAAAATCAATTTTCGTATTTTTGTCCATAATAAATGCAGTAGCAATATCGTAGATGTCGTTAATTTCATAGTTTGCCATTTTTTTGTCCTTTGATTGTATTTTTAATTACTTATATTTTATATATAGCACAAAAATTAAAATTTGTCAAGCGGACAAGTGAGAAATAATCCCGCCGGTTGGCGGGGTTTTATTTAGCGGGTGCGAAAGTTTGCTTGTTTCGCACGGACGGGGACCAGCGTACGCAGTTGCTGGTATGTCAATTTTAAATCCTGGTTCAGGTTTGCGCGGGATTGTGCCTGATATGCGCGTACCAGGTCGCGAACAGTCTTTACATTGTCAAAATATTTTTCCTGGATTGGGGTGTTCAGCATTTCTTGTAATTCTGATACGATTTCCAGTATTGCTATTGGTCCCATATGTTCAAACAGGTTTGTGTTTTGGTTAATAGAATTTTTTGACATATAGCCTTTCTTGACGATTGTGTCACGGACGATTTCATATGTTGTCATATTTTCTTCCTATGGTTTGTTATGTATAAAATATGCTGTATAAAATTTTGTTTGTCAATAGGGCTGTTTTTGTTGTTTGCAAATTATTTTTTATTTGTAATAATTTTATGGTTATGCCCAGGATAAGAAAATTTTTTCCAACACGTGTTTTAATTCAAATGATTGTGGCGCCATTGTTAATTGTTGTGTGCGCAATGTTTTATATGTTCATGGTGCATTCAACAGTGCGCGCGCCAGTTGTTTTTAATATTAGTCGTGGGGATACTGTATCAGGTGTTGCGAATCGTCTGGTACAGCAAAAGTTGATAGATTCAGATCAGGTCTTTAAAACATCTGTTCGTTTGATGGGTGGAAAAATACAAAGTGGCCAATATGATATTCCAAATGGTGCCAGTGCGTGGCGTATTGCAGATATGTTTGCAAATGGTCGTGTGGCATCAACGACAATCGTTATTCCCGAAGGGCTGACGGTGCAACAGATAAAAAAACTGTTGTTGCAATCTGCGGCCTTGACCGGTGCGGTTGAATGCGAGGCGGGAAATATCGCCCCAGTTTGTAATTTAAAAGATGGTCAGATTTTTCCAGATACATATACGGTGGCACGTGGTACGCGCCGGTTGGCAGTGTTAGAGTTGGCACGAAAAAAAATGCAGGGGATTGGGGATGCCTGGAATAAAACCAGTCGTCGGTTGCCAAAACCTTTGAAATCGTGGAATGAAGTTATAACACTGGCGTCAATTGTTCAAAAGGAAACGCCGTTGGCGCGTGAAATGCCAATTGTCGCCAGTGTGTATTTAAATCGCCTGAACCGGGGGATGCGGTTGCAGGCCGACCCGACGGTGGTTTATGCACTGACAAATGGTTTGGGGGATATGCAGGGTGCGCCACTGTTGCGGGGACATCTAAAAATTGACAGTCCATATAATACATATCGTAATGCGGGCCTGCCACCGGCGCCAATCGCAAATGTTGGGCAAAGTGCGATTCGGGCGGTCTTGAATCCGGCGGAAACAAATTTCTTGTTCTTTGTTGCGGATGGCAAGGGCGGGCACAGGTTTTCGCGGGACTATGAAGAGCATAAAAAAAATCATAATGCGTGGCGTAAAATAAAAAACAAAAAGTAAGATGCTAATGGCGTATCTGATTGTTGTTGGCGCGCTAGTGTAGTGTTTGTGTGTTATGTCATTACTAGCCTGTTTATCTGTGTTATTATCTTTTAATTTTATCTTGTGCGTGTTTAGCGAAAAAATTTTTTTAAATTTATTTTAGAAAATCGGCATTTAGTTGTTTTTAATAATTATTAAAAATTATAACGAATTATAACAAATGTGCTAAAACGCCCTTTGGGCGGGCGTTTGATAAAACGATTTGTTGAAAATACGATTCGTATATGCGCAGGACTGTATCATAAAATGGGTGGTTTTGCAAAAATCTTTGACCTTGCGGTTGGGATTTTATGCCTGATAAAATGTTATATGACCGGAAATGTAATCTGGTGTTTAACCTTAAACGAAAGGAATGATTATGAAAAAATTGACTTTGACTTCTTTGTTGGCTTTTTTTGCAATTTCAGGCGCGCATGCGGCAAATATTATTGATGGGAATCCATTGTGGCGTCCGGGGGCAGGGCATTTTTATAGTGTGACATCTGTTGGTTCGCATACCAAGGCAATTGATGAAGTAGGGCTGTATGAAGAGTTTGGATATGGTATTACCGAAGATATGGCGGTTGTTGTTGGTACGTCTGCGGGTCAGGCGGATTGGTTTGATTCTATGTCGTGGAATACGTTGTCGTTGGGGATTAATTATCGTATGTTAGATCAAGGTGCGTGGAAGGCGGATTTATTGGCCTCTTATTCTGTTGCACCAGTATGGGGGGATCATGCATCCTTTATGGATAAAGACACGACGTTGTATAATTGGACCATTGGCGTTCGTGGTGGATATGTTGGTGCCGGATTTACGATTGCGGGCCATGTGATGTTTGATTACATTGGGACTGAATCTTTTAACTGGGATGAACGTGATGGTGGGTTGCATCTGATGCGTTTTGGTGTTGATGGTCAGTATGTGATTAATGATTCTTGGAACCTGGTTGGTGCGGCGGAATATACCGCGTGGATTGATGGAGATATGTGGAAATTGAATTTGGGGGCGTGGGATTTTGCATTTGGTGCAAATTATAATATTGATGAAACCAAATTTATTGGTGCATATATTACAAAGGAAATGTCCCATGTTGCAGAAGGCGATTGGGAATGGGTTGATGGTTTTGGATTTGGTGTGAACTTTGGGATTGAATTTTAATAAATTAAAAACAAAAGAAATCCCCCGTTTGGGGGATTTTTTTTGAATTTGTTCCTGTTTATATCTGTTTTCATATTTTTTACAATTCATATGCGAAAGAGGAGAGAAAATATGAAGACTTTAATTGTTTCTGTGGGGGCGTTGGTTTGTTTGATGTCAGCAGCAAATGCGACTAATATTATAAACGGCAATCCATTATATAGGCCGGCCCAGGGACGGTTTTATAACTTGTTTACACCGATAGAGGCTAATTCTAAATTTGACCGTTTTGTTATGGCTGATGAATTTGGATATGGTGTTTCTGATGATTTTGCAATTAGCGTGGCAACAAGTGGTTCATATGATTCATCAGATAATCCAGAGTTTGGAAAGTGGGCGTGGAATGATTTAGAATTTGGGTTTGATTGGGATTTGTGGCGTGAAAATGAATTACACGCCGAGGTTTATGGTGATGTAAAACAAATTTATGATACGCGTGAAAATTTACAGACGGTTGCGTATAATTGGACGGTGGGGGCGCGTGTTGGGCGTATGACAGATGATTGGACCGTTGTTGGGATTGTGCAAGTTGATTATTTAAATGATGATTTGCCACAAGATACCTTTGATGCATGGGCGATGAGCGTTGGTGTTCAGGGACAGTATATACTGAATGATAATTGGAATTTGGTTGGGGACCTGATGTTTGATTTTGATCTGTTTGATGATTACTATGATGGGGAACAACTGCGGGTCAAGGTTGGTGCGAACTATAATCTGGATACAACCAAGTATGTGGGGGTGTACGCGGCCAAAGATGTTGTGCACAGTTTTGATAGTGCGCCAATGGTGTTTGGATTTGTTTTTGGAGCAGATTTCTGATATTGTAAACCCGCTGTTTGGCGGGTTTTATATTGTTTGTACGGGTATTAAATTTGTCAAATTTGTAATTTCTCTAAATTCCTAAAAATACGCAGGTTTCAAGCGATTTTGTTAAGATTTTATCCCAGATTTTCCTTGACAATTTGGGGTGGGGCGATTATAGTGTGTTCGCTTTCCGTGTAATTAAGGAGAGTAATGAACACAGGAAACCGCCTAATGTTTCAGAGTTATAATCCGGCGTTAAGTCGTTGAAATAAGTCTGATAGGTGGCTTTTGTGCAGAGTAAAACAGGTAGAAAAAAACAAAGAGATTTTGAATGCCAACAGTAAACCAACTGATTCGGAAACCTCGTAAAAAAGTCGTGGTGAAAAGCACTGCGCCTGACATGATGGAAAACCCACAGAAACGTGGTGTTTGCACACGTGTTTATACGACAACACCGAAAAAACCTAACTCGGCGCAGCGTAAGGTTGCCCGTGTAAAACTGGCGAACGGCCGCGAAGTAACTGCTTATATCCCTGGGGAAGGTCATAACCTGCAGGAACATAGTGTCGTTATGATTCGTGGTGGTCGTGTAAAGGACTTGCCGGGTGTGAAGTATCATATCATCCGTGGTGTATTAGATACCAAGGGTGTTGATGCAAGAAAGCAGGGTCGTTCTTTGTACGGTGCCAAAACAAAGAAATAATTAAGTTAACCGCACGCATATAATGTGCGTGAGTAATCTGTTGAATAACAGGTGAAGTGACAAAAGGAAAAAATAAAATGTCAAGACGTAAGGCTGCAACAAAACGTGAAATCTTGCCAGATTCAAAATATAACAATCTGGTTGTTGCAAAATTTATTAATAATGTTATGTGGGATGGTAAAAAAGAAGTTGCCGAAAATATTGTTTATGGTGCAATGGAAAAGTTAAAATCTGTTGCCAAAGACGGTGATGAATTAGCGGCTTTCTTGGAAGCGATTGATGCGTTGAAACCATCTGTAGAAGTAAAAGGTCGCCGTGTTGGTGGTGCGACATATCAGGTTCCATGTGATGTGCGTCCTGCGCGTCAGCAGACATTGGCGATTCGTTGGGCGATTATGTTCGCGCGTAAACGCGGTGAACGCAATATGACAGACCGCGTGTTCGCAGAATTGCGTGATGCATTGAATGGCCAGGGTGGCGCATTTAAAAAGAAACTGGATACACACAGAATGGCAGAAGCGAACAAGGCGTTTGCTCACTTCCGTTGGTAATAAATACAAAGGCAAAGGAAAGATACAATGTCAGTCGGAAAAACCGCACCTTTACATATGTACCGCAATATCGGCATTATGGCCCATATTGACGCGGGTAAAACAACAACTTCTGAACGTATCTTGTTCTATACGGGTAAAACATACAAAATTGGTGAAGTGCACGATGGTGGCGCAACCATGGACTGGATGGCCCAGGAACAAGAACGTGGTATTACAATTACGTCCGCGGCAACAACATGCTTCTGGCGTGATCATCGCATTAACTTGATTGATACACCGGGACACGTGGACTTTACAATGGAAGTAGAACGTTCGCTGCGTGTATTGGACGGCGCGGTTGCGGTTTTTGAATCTGTATCTGGTGTGCAACCACAGACGGAAACGGTATGGCGTCAGGCAGACCGTTATGCGGTTCCACGTATTTGTTTTATTAATAAGATGGACCGTATTGGGGGTAATTTCTTCCGCTGCGTTGATATGATTCGTGAACGTTTGGGGGCGAATCCGTTGGTCGTGAATTTCCCAATTGGTGCAGAATCTGATTTCCGTGGCGTGGTTGATGTTATTGA